>CAZVCM010000215.1:0-7790 GCA_964626105.1 uncultured Thermoflexus sp. | reverse complement strand
ACGCACAACATGCAGCAGGCCGCGCGCGTCTCGGATTTCACCGCCTTCATGCTGATGGGCGACGACCGCGCCGGGCGCGTGATTGAATACGATCTGACCGACAAAATCTTCAGCCGCCCAAGCGACTCGCGCACCGAGGATTACATCACCGGGCGCTTCGGCTAGGTCGCGCCGCGCTCAAGGAAGCATGTGCAGCGCGAACTCACGAAGTGACCCCAGCACGCGGTCGGCGCGCGCCAGCACATCGTCCGGAGGGTGCGCGTATGGGTTCGGCACCGCGATCACATAAGTCCCCGCAGCCAGCCCCGACAGGATGCCGTTCGCCGAATCCTCAAGTACCGCCAGTGATTCAGCAGGCATCCGCAATTGCTCGGCGGCGGCAAGGTAAGCGTCGGGCGCTGGTTTGCCGCGCGCGACGTCGTCGCTGCACACCACCACGCCGAAGCGATCTCGCCAGCCTGCGCCGTCCAGCACCGCGTCTACCAGGCGGCGGGGTGACCCTGATGCAATCGCGACCGGATAGGCCGCCGCGACCTCACTCACCACATCTTCCGCGCCGGGCAGCAGCGGCACATGCTCGCGATAGAACGCTTCCATCTGCGCCAGCACCTGCTCGATGATCGCATCCACCGAATAGGCGTGGCCCAGCCGCTCGGCCAGGAAGGCGGCCCATTCCTCGGTTGCTGACCCCATCACGCGCTGCTGGTCGGCATCGGTCCAGCGCAGCCGATCGGCCCCAAACGCTGCGATTCGCGCGTCCTGCCACAGCGGCTCGGAGTCGACGAGCAACCCGTCCATGTCGAAAACGACCGCCTGAATCCGACTCATGCCTGCGCGCCCCTCTCGATCTCAGCGCGGATCGTGTTGATCTGATCGCGTAGCGCGCGCGCTTCGGCGACGGGATCGGACGCAAAGATGATCCCCCGCGACGAGTTGATGATCAGCCCGAGACCGGCGCGGTTCATCCCGGCGCGGAGCGTCGCGTCCAGATCGCCGCCCTGCGCGCCAACACCCGGTACAAGCAGCGTCATCTCGCCTACTATCGCGCGGATCTCGCGCAGTTCATCGGGATATGTCGCACCCGCCACCAGCATGCAATTGCCGCACGCGTTCCAGTCCCGGCTGACACGTTCTGCCACCACGCGCCACAGCGGCGCACCACCGACCGTCAAATCCTGGAACTCGCCTGCGCCAGGGTTTGACGTGCGGCACAGGATGATACTGGCGCGGTCTTCACGCGCCAGGAAGGGCGCCAGCGCCTCACGCCCCAGGTACGGACTGAGGGTCACCGCATCGAAGCCAAGCGTATCGAAGATCGCGGTGACGTATCCGGCGTTGGTCGAGCCGATGTCGCCGCGCTTGGCATCGCAGATGGTCAAGATATCAGGATGGTGCTCCTGCAGGTAGCGCGCCGTCGCCACCAGCGACGCCAGCCCCTGCTCGCCCTGCGCCTCGTAAAACGCGACGTTCGGCTTGTAGGCAGCGACGTATGGATACGTTTGCTCGATAATCCAGCGGTTGAAGGCGAACTGCGGCAGTTCGGCGTTGCGGAAGCGCTCAGGCAGGCGTTCGAGCGCGCTATCCAGCCCGACGCACAGCAGCGAATAAGCGCTGCGGGCGCGCGCTTCGTACTTGGCGAGAATCGCGCTCACAAGCTCACTCCTCGTCCTCAATGTCAGCCGGTGAGGGCCGCCAGCCACGCGGATCGCGCATCCAGTTTTCAATGGTCATCAACTCTGCCTCGCCAAACAAGCCGCGACGCGCCGCTTCGGTCACGATCGCCGAGAACGGCGCGAGAATGTGCAGTCGCACGTTCGCCTCGTCAAACGCAACTTGCGCCTCACCGAACCCGTAACTCGCGATGCACAGGCAATGCTCGACGGACGCGCCCGCCTCGCGCAGCGCTTCAACACCCGCCAGGCTGCTCCCGCCAGTGGTGACCAGGTCCTCAACCAGCAGCACGCGCTTGCCATCGACCGCTCCACCCTCGACCCGATCCCGCATCCCGTATTCCTTAGCCTGCTTGCGCACGAAAACGGACGGAACCTGCCGCACGAAACCGAGCGCCGCGCTGTGCGGGATCCCCGCCGCCTCGATCCCGGCGATCACGTCGAATGGGATCTCGTTCAGCGCGATCACCTGCTGCATCGCGTCGATCACGGTTTTCCACTGTTCCGGCCAATACGGGAGCCGCCGGTTATCGACATAGACCGGCGATTGAATGCCCGACTTGAATGTGACCGGCTCGCGCGGGGCAAAAACTACCGCTTCGACATCGAGCAGCGCCGTCGCGACCGCTTCCTGAATCGCATTAAGAGATTTTCCCATGATTCCTCACCCATTAGCTGCCGCGCTCGCGCTGGATGATCGCCGCCGCCAGCGGACCGCGATAAACCAGCACAGACCAGTATTGGAACACACGCACACCCAACCGCGCAAACGTCTCGCACGACGCGCCGTCGAGAATGCCTCCGCATCCGATGACGTCGACCGGGTAGCCGTGCGCGTCCCTCGCCGCGATCAATGCCTGCGCGGCTGCCAGCGCCGCCCCGTGCAGCCGCCCGCCGCCCACGCCCGCCTGCAGCGCGGGATCGGACGGCGCAGGCTCGCCAAGCGTGTTCGTCGCGACAACCGCGCGCACGCCCAACTCCGCGAAGACGCCCATCAACGTATCGTACTGCGCCTCGGCCAAACCAGGGCTGACTTTCACCCACAGCGGGGTGTGGCCGCTGTCGCCCAGCGCGGCGAGCGCGGCGCCGCACACCTCACGCGCCTGATCGGCGGTCTGGTGGCTGCCGGGATCGTCTTCCGTGTTTGGACAACTCAGGTTCAGCGTGTACCAGCTCGGACGCAGATCGTGTGCAGCAAATATGGCGAACGATTCCGCCACCTCGCGCGCTTGATCGGTTGGAGACTCCACGCCGGGGCTCACCGCGATGTTGATGCCGTATTGGCGCGGGAGCGCGCGCCGGCGCTGCGCCAGGAACGCTGCCGCCGCCTGCACACCGGGGTTGCGCAGCCCGACCCGGTTCTGCGTCGAGCGGGTAGGGACATCGCGCCAGACGACCGTGCCAGGGTTGCCCAGGCGCGGCCAGCGCGTGAACGAGCCGAACTCCACCAGCCCAGCCAACGCGGGGATGCTCCGCCAGCCGGGCATAATGTTCTGCCCACGTGACACCGCCGCCAGCGCGTCGTCTTCGCTCGCGAACCCGTCGCCTTTGACCAAACCGGCCGCGACGATATACGGCGACTCCAGCCGCACGCCACCCGCATCTACCGGGGAAAGCGGCGCAGTCATCGCGCGCAGCCCTGCCAGCGCCACCGGCAAACCCGGGAGCGCATCTGCCCAACGCAGCCAGCGGAGCAGCCACTTGTGCGTCGCCTGCGCGCTGCTGCGGAATAACGCCGGGCGGGCAAGCCGTTCGTAGCCCTGCCCGAACGCCGCCAGCAGCGCCGCCTGCACGACCTCAGTCACCCTGAACTACCCTGCTCTCTCAAACAAGTTCTGCCCGTCTCCCGGCGCGGCGAGCACAGTCTCGCCATCATAGACGCACCGCCCTCTGATCCAGACCTCGCGGATGCGCCCGCGCACCGTCCAGCCCTCGAACGGTGACCAGCCACACAACGTACGCAAGTTCTCGCGGCGGACCGCGTACGCGTCGTCGAGGTCGACCAGCGCATAGGTTTCGGCGGGCGCGGTCAATCCGAATATCGCGCGCGGGCGCACAGAAACCAGCTCGATCACCCTCTCCAGCGTCAGACGCCTCTCGTGCGCAGCGGTCAGCAGCAATGGGAGTGTCGTCTCCAGCCCGGGCACGCCGAAAGCAGGCGCCGGACCATTCTTGTCAGCGAGCGTGTGCGGCGCGTGGTCCGATTCGACCACGTCCACGACACGTTGGACAATCCCGTCCCACAGCGCGTGCTGATCGGCGCGGGTCTTCAGTTCCGGCTTCATCATGCCCAGCGCACCGAGCGTCGCCACATCGTCCTCGGTCAAAAACAGGTGATGCGGCGTCACCCCGACCGTCACCGGCAAGCCGTCCGCTTTTGCCGCGGCAAGCAGCGCGATCTCTCCGGCGGTGCTGATGTGGCAGAAGTGCGTGGGTGTCCGCCAGCGCCGCACCAAATCGAGAAGCTCTGCGACTGTCTCACCTTCAGCGTGCACTGCGATCCGGTGCGCGCTCGGCCACGCCTGATAGTGCGGTTCGCGCGCCGCCTGGCTGCCGAGCAGCAACGTGCCGGTTGTCGCGTTATTGTACATCTTCAGCCCGCAGACACGGTTGGCCACCGCCGCATAATGCGCTGTGTTGTCCGTCTGGCTGGCGCCGAAGTACACGCCCCAGTCGCACACTGCTTCCGCATCGAGCGCCGCCAGCTTGCGCGCCAGCGCATCAGGATGGGTGGTCTCTGGCGGGGTATTAGGCATATCGAGCACCGCCCAATAACCCCCTGCCAGCGCCGCCGCCGTCTCGCTGGCGAACGTCCCCTTGTGCGACCACTCCAGCCCGCGCAGGTGCACGTGCGGGTCGAGCATCGCCGGAATTTTCGTAAGCGTCCCCATCGTCGCGGCTACACCCACAGCCCGCCGAGCACTTTGGCGAGCAGCGCCATCCGTACCAGCATCCCATTCTCCATCTGTCTGAAGTAGACGGTACGCGGGTCCGCGTCCAGCGCATCGTGATCCGCCGGAGTGCCCATTTCATGCTTGCGCGGCAGCGGGTGCATCAGGATCACGTCGGATTTCGCCTGCGCCATGACCGCTGGCGTCATGATAAAGCGATCTTTGATTGACTCATAGCTCGCAAGGTCTTGAAAGCGCTCTTCCTGGATGCGCGTCCAGTAGATGACATCGGTGCGATCCAACACATCGTACAGGTTATCCGTCTGGTTGACGATGATGCCCCGCCCCTCCAGATAGCTTAGCACATTGGTGGGCATGCTCAGTTCTTCGGGCGCGACGAAGTTCAGCGTCGTGTCCTGCGCCTCATAGCGTGCGATCAGCTTGGCGAGCGAGTGAACCGTCCGCCCATGTCGCAAGTCTCCGACGAGCGTGATGTCCAGGCCATCGATTCGGCTTTTTGCGTCGAAGATGGTGAACATATCGAGCAGCGCCTGCGTCGGGTGCTCGCCAACACCATCACCCCCGCTAATCACCACCGGCTGGCGGATCACCTGCTCGCGCAGCAAGTCCAAATAATATGCCGCCTCGTAAGACGAGCCGACTTCCGGATGGCGCAGCACAATCACGTCGGCATAGCAGCCCACCGCGCGCACCGTGTCCGCCAGATTCTCGCCCTTGTAGATCGACGAGAACTGCACCCCGTTGCTCGCCGCGACGACTTCCCCGCCCAGGTGGCGCATCGCCGCCTGAAACGAGAGATCGGTGCGCGTGCTGGCCTCGTAGAACAGCGTCGCCATCAGCCGTCCGGCGGTTAGCTCTAGCAGGCCGCGGTCGTGCTGGCGAATACGCCGCCGGATCGACATCGTCGCGTCGAAGAGGATTTGCAGGTCGCGGCGGCCAAATTGTTCGACCGAGATGATGTGCTTGCCGGTAAAGTTGCCGTCGATATTGGGCGGCGTGTACAGCGAAAGGAAGCGTTCAGACTGGCGCAGATCAGGGCGAACAGCGGTTCCGTCGGACATAGGACCTCCCATTAAGCTCCCATAAAAAAGCCACCCGAAGGTGGCTTAACGAACACAAATGGAACGAGGACGGAAGATCGTCCCCTCGCGTGACAGCGGGTTGGTGCCGCGCCCTCCCGCGCTGCGAACGCCACCACGCCAGACGGACACCATCCGGCCAGCGAAGAGGTGGAGCGTGCGCGCAAATGGCATAGTTGGCAACCCGATCGATACTACGCGGCGGAAACGGGGCAGATATCTGGTCAAACCAGCGCAAGGCGCAAAAAAACCAGAGCGTTTGCCCTGGGCCTTCACTTTACCAAATCGGAGCCTGCGCCGTCAATAGTCGAATTTGGCCAAGCCGGATTGCCTCAGCCGGTGGTATCAACCAGCGCGGTCGCCTGCTCAATTGTAATCGCGTGCAGGCCGTCGCACACCAGCGCCGCCTGCCCCACACGCTCTGCCGGGCCGATCCCAACGCACGCCATCTTCGCCGCGAGCGCCGCCTCCACCCCCGCCTCCGCGTCTTCAAAGACCACGCACGCGCTGACCGGCAGCCCGAAACCACCCGCCACCCACACGAACAGGTCCGGCGCGGGCTTGGTCCGCACAACGGAGCTCCCATCACCGATCACATCGAACAGATCGCGAATCTGCAAGCTGGCGATCACGTCCGGCGCGTTGCGGCTGGCAGATGCAAGCCCGACTTTGATTCCAGCGCCGCGCGCCGCTTCAAGAAACGCCCTTGCGCCGGGCAGCAGGTCGTCCGGCGTGATTTCGGCGAGCAGCACGCGATAGTCGGTGTTTTTGCGCGCCATCCACGCCTCAGCCGTCGCCTCATCGATCGGGCGTCCCTTCAACATGCGGCGCAGGCTTTCCCGCCGGGACACGCCGCGTAGCGCTTCGTTATCCTCGCGGTTGAACGGGATCCCTTCTTCATCAGCCAGCTTCTTCCCCGCGCGGAAGTGATACTCGGCGGTGTCGGTAATCACGCCGTCCAGATCAAAGATGAAGCCGATCGTCATCGTCCGCTCCTTTGTATATCGGTACACCTAAGATTGTGGCTGATTGGCGCGCGCCACGCCACTCGCTGTGGATCCTACCAGCAATCATTACTAGCGCAGTCATTGTTCAACACCAATAATCAAAACAAAATAAAAAATCCACCACATCGTTCTCTTTACGCCTATAATACAGGTAGTCTGCATTGTCACGAATGCAGGTGGTTCAGCATGGCTGCGAAGCATCCACCAGGACGAGGCACATCCCCTACTGTCACGCTCTCAACCGTGGGGACGCAGCTACTGTCGTATGGGTTCGTCTACGGCAAGCGAAGAATGAGAGGATTGTCAACAATGAGCACAGCTTTCATGAGAAAACCCTATCGCTCGAACAAGCGCTTCGGTGCAATCGTAGCGTTGGTGCTGGCACTTGCGCTAGCCGTCATCGCCCCACCGGTTGGTCAAGCTGCTGAGGTCGCGCCATCCGTGGTGGGAACGAGAGTTGAGTTTGGGCCCGGTGGCGGGATGGTCTGGGCGGACGTTGAGAGCCCGCCCGCCGGCTATCCTGTTTCGGGACATCCGAGCACGATCAATATCTCGGGACAGACTGGGACAATCGCCAGCCTGAGTGTGACGCTAACTGGTCTCAACCATCCACGGCCTGATGATTGGGATATCTTACTAGAGGGGCCAACCGGCATCGCTATCCTATTAATGGCCGATGTGTGCGACGGTGTCGATGCACCATCGTCAATAACATTTCAGGATGGAGCCCCTGCAGCACCAGATGACTCCGGCTGTGGCAGTGGTCCATATGCACCGACAATTGGAACCGGCGCAGCAGCTAATCACGTTGATGACAATAGGCCAGGTGGAGTTGATCCCACAACCACGTTGCTATCCACTTTCAATGGCACTGATCCGAATGGAACGTGGACGCTCTATGCGCTTGATGATCGAAATGGCTCCGGACGTGCTGCAGAAATCGGCGGCTGGACACTCGACATTACGCTGACCGCTACCAACACGCCTCCGATCATCGATCCGATTGATGACCAGTTCAAGAACGTCGGCGAAGTGTGGACTATCACTACAAATGTCACCGATCCTGACACCGGTGACACCCTGTCCTACAGCCTCATGTCGAGTGTGCCTGGTGTGGTCGAC
>CAZVCM010000214.1:0-7839 GCA_964626105.1 uncultured Thermoflexus sp. | reverse complement strand
GTCACCAGGTCGGACGTCGCACACTCGCCGGTCGCGGGGTTCCACATGCTAAACGCGTTCTCCCCGGCCAGGCAAAGCGGCATGAGCTCACCGTTCACATAGAACTGAAACGAATCGTCCTGAGCCACAATACGGATCGCGTTCGTCTCCTGCCCCAGCGCGATCGCACTGGACTCGCCCCAGGTGCTGATATCGCGCAGCACGCCGTTCTCGCGTTTCACGAGTGAATAGTAGCCATCCCCGCTAATGAAGAACGCGTAGTAATTATCGTGATCGCGGAAACGAAACACGACACCATACTGATTATCATCCGGCCCGCTGATCTCGCGTGCTGTCACGCGCAGATCCATATCGGTGAACGTGCGATCCAACGCCGAAAAGATCACTTCCTGCGAGATCGGCGATCCATGAGTGATCACCAGCGCCTGCCCTTGCAGCCCGCGCACGTCCTCGTCCGCAAGCGCCGCAGCTTCCACGATCTGGGCCGCGTCTCGTCCCTCGTAGAGATCCCATTCCTGCGCGTCGATTGCGCTCTCAAAAGCCGTCGCATACAGCAACGCGCCCGGCTCCGGAGCATCTACCGGCAACTCGATTACGTCCGTGAGCACCGCCAGCGCGATCGCGCCCGCAATCAAGAGGGCAATCCACACGCCGAACGCGATTGCGCCTGCCCATCCCCAGATCGTGCGGCGGCCCTCCGCGAACAGATCACGGTGAATTACGCGCCGCGCGCCGGGCAAGGTCAAGATCACGGCGTAGATCAGCGCCACGACTGCCTGAAGCGCGATGATTGCCGCCAGCACGCGCACGACTGTCTGCGCGGTCGATACCGGCACACCGGGAAGATCGAGCTCTAGCCGCCACGCGAAATACGCCAGCGGCAGACCGAGCAGCAAGACCAGCGACGCGGCACGCGCGGAGCGCAAGGCGCCCGCCGAGCCCGCTGCAAGCGTCCGAAAGGCGACGAGCTGCACCAGGCTCATCAGCGCCAGCAAGACCGCGCCTGCAAACAGCATCTGCACATCGGCGTCGTAGATATCGCTCGCGCCGGAGATGCGCAAATCCCACCCGATATCCGCGTATGTGAAGTGCAGCGTATAGAGATAGGCGAGCAGGCCGCCCGCCGCCAACAGCAGAAGGCCCCCCGCCAGCCCAAAGTGAAGCAGCATCAATGGGACAATGCGCGGGCGCCGCTCTCGCACCGAACGGGACTCACCTGCCCTGTGAAACGGTTGAATCGATTCGCTCATCGCTTGCTCAGCGCTTGCCACCTATGGCGGCGCTCATTTGCGCCCCCTCAACATCCCGCGCGCTCGTGCCCTATGGCGATGGCGCCGCCTGAAAACCAAGTCGCTCCAGCGCGCGCGCCGCGCCCAGAGAATATAATGTGTCCGGCGCGGCGCTGTCCAGCACGAACCAAAATGAATCCGCCGCAGCCTCGCGATCGCCCAGCTTCTCGAGTGTCAGCCCGAAATAGTAGCGCGCCCGCACCGAGCGCGGCGCCAGACTGACCGCCCGGTTCAATGCGTCATAGGCGCCCGCGTGATCGCCCTGTAAATACAGCGCCCACCCGTAGCTTACCGCGAGATCAGGATGATCGGGAAATCGTGCGGCGGCTTCTTCAACGAAAGCGTAGTCTGCCGCGTCCGGCAGGTCCCCTGACTCAACGGAATATCGCGCCAGCAGAGCATACCAGGACGGATCGTTGGGAGCCAACTCGACTGCCATCCGGTACCACGACGCCGCGTCGGAATATGCGCCCTGCAGTTCCAGCGCGCCGCCGACTTCCGCGGCAAACGCTGGATTCCACGGATCGAGCCAGTGCGCATCCAAAAACGCGCGCTCCGAGGTAGCGTGATCGCCCGCTGCGCGCCAGTGCAGCCCGGCGAAATAGTATCCTGCTGGCTCGCGTGGCGCGAGCGCTTGCGCGTTCTCGATATCTTGCAATCCATCGCGCCCCTGCTGATCCTTCGCATATCCGCGATATGCCAGCGCCAGCGCGAGCAGTGGATCGTCCGCCAGCGCCCGGTCGAATGCACGCTCTGCCCACGCCCACTCCCTCGCACCGACCAGCGCGACGCCGAACCGCGCCCAACGGTCCGCCCGCCGAGCCTCGTCTTGCCCTGCCAGCGCGTCGAGCGCCGCCTGCGCCCGCTCCTCATAGTCGGCAGATGCGAGCGCCCGGCGCAGATGACCTTCCGCCGCCGGATCGTCCGGCCCGAGCAGCAGCCCCTGCCAGTAATGCAGCACCGGATCACCCGGCTCTGCTGCGAGTGCTGCCTGAAGCGCGCCCGCCACCTGATCCCATTTCCGTTCGGCGATGAACTGTCGCAAAGTGGAACGATTGTCAGCGGTCGGCGTCGAATCAGGGGCTCGGGTCGGTGAGAGCGCCGTATCTCGCACAATCGCGCGCTGCGGCGCAGGCGCGAGCAGGAGTATCGCTACGAGGCCAATTGTAAGGCGCGCAGCCACTTGACCGGCTAGAGGAAGGCGTGATACGGCAAACAGGGACAGCTTACGCACGGGGATCGGATAGATTCGCCGTGTCCAGGAGTTGGAGCACCGATACTACCGCCGAACGAATCTCCTGGACGGTGCACGGCTTGGTAAGGTAGCCATCCACCCGTTGCAACTTGCCGATCAGGCGATTGGCGGCATCAGCATACGCGGTCATCACCAGCACGAGCGGTTCCTTGTCGGTGAGAGTCGGTTGCTCGCGCAGCGCTTCGAGTAAGTGCCAGCCATCCATATCCGGTAGCCCGATATCGAGCAGGACGAGGTCCGGCTGAAAGCGCTCGATCGCACTGAGCGCATCGCTAGCATATTCAACGTGCTGGATGTCGGCGTTCAAATGACGGAGCGCCAACCGGACCAGATCAACAAACTGCAGAGTGTCTTCAACAATTAGAATGCGTGCGGGGAGTCGTGCAGGCACAATGTGCTCACCTTATTTTTACATACAGAGGGCCGCCTGGACAGCCATTGTAGCACAGCCTATTCCAAAGCACAGCGATGCCCGGAAGCGTTTCCGGACCGGCGCCATATATGGTATGATCTACCAGACTTTAACGCTACGCAAGCACGGCAGACAAGGCAATTGTTGATGGCAAAAAAGGAGACCGCCCGAGGCGGTCGTCTTACGTCTCAGAAATCGGCAAAAGCAGACAGCGCGCAACCGCGTAAGCGCGCGGAAAAACCGGCTGCCTCGACCGCAAAAGCATCGCGCCAGCCTGCTAAAGGGGCCGCGTCGAGCAAGACCAAGTCGACTACCGCGAAGAACGCCGCCAAACCAAAGGCGTCGAAGCCACGCGCCTCGAAAAAAGCAGCGCCGCGTGATTCGATTGCGAAGCACGAAACCACCGCACAGCAGTTCGCCGCGTGGTCTGCTTCGGTCCGTCAGAACCTGAAAGACCCTGCGTACTGGGAGCGCCTGCGCCGGCACCTGCCGCCCTGGGCGGATGAACTGGGCGCGCTGCTGCTAATCGTCGCTGGCGTAATCTCGCTAACCGCGCTGTTCAACTCAACGTCCGAAGCAGTGCTGGCGGTCACGCTGTCCACCATCTTACGCCAACTCTTCGGCTTCGGCAGTTATTTTGTCGCGCTGGCCGTTTTAGCGACGGGCGTCGCGATGCTGCTGCCCAAGTTCGGCATCCAGCCCCGCTTTGGGTGGCTGCGGCTGGCCGCGATCGAGATCGCATTCGCATCATGGACCGCGCTGCTCCACATCTCTGCGAACGACCCTGAGCCGCGCGCGCTCGCCCACGAAGGCGGCGGTGGCGGCTATCTGGGCTGGGCAATCAGCGAACTGGGATTGACGTTTGGACGCGTCCCGGCAATCATTCTCTTCGCAGTACTGCTGTTTGGCGGCGCGATCCTGGCAACCGGGTTGCGCACGCGTCACGTACTCGCAAGCATCGCCTGGCTGCGTAGCACGACCCGCGCCGCGCTGGAACGCCTGGACGCTGCACCAGACGAGACTCCATCTGGCGACACACGCCCGCCGCACGTCACCCCGCTGGTAGGAGCGGATGCCCAGAATGATGCGCGCATCCCGTATGGCCGCCCCTCTATTGTCCCGCGCGACAACGGCGAGGTAGTCAATGGTGGTGTGCCACCCATCAACGGCAGTGCGAATCTGGCGATCAATGGCGGGCGCGCGCCTGCGAACGGCCACGATCTCGCCGCGCCAGACGACCCGCCGGAGCGCTACTTCACGGTCGAGGACTTTCAGGATAAGCGGAAGGTCGCGCCGCGCGCTGAGGTGCTGCCACCGCTTGAACTCCTCACCGATATCGAGCTAAACAAGCCGACCGAGGAAGAGGTCAACACCAACGCCCGGATCATCAAGAACACGCTGCTGGACTTCGATGTTGAAGTAGAGGTCATCGACGTCAAGGTCGGCCCGACCGTGACGCAATACGCCGTCTCGCCCTACACCGAGTCGGTCAACCACGAAGGCGAGACGATCCTTAACCGCGTGCGCGTCAGCCACATCGCGAATTTGAACGGCGATCTTGCGCTCGCGCTGTCAGCCAAACGCCTGCGCATCCAGGCGCCGGTCCCCGGCCATTCTTATGTCGGCGTCGAGGTCCCCAACCGCCAGCCAAGCACTGTGGCCCTGCGCCCGGTGATCGAGTCCGAAGCGTTCTATCACAAGCGCGACCGCCCGCTGGCGCTGCCGCTGGGGCGCGATGTCGCGGGCGAGCCATTTGTGGCGGACCTCAGCACGATGCCGCATCTGCTCATCGCCGGGACGACCGGCTCTGGCAAGTCAATCATGCTCGCCGCCATGACCACAGCGTTTATTCTGAACAACCCGCCAGAGCGGCTCAGACTGGCGCTGCTCGACCCGAAGATGGTCGAGTTGTCGCGCTTCAACGGCATCCCGCATCTGCTCGGCCCGGTCGAAACCGAACTGGACCGAATCATCGAGGTGCTGCGCTGGGCGACACGCGAAATGGACCGGCGCTATAAGCTGCTGGAACAAGAAGCTGCGCGCAACCTCGAAACCTATAATCGCGCGCTGGGGCGCCGCCGCCAGGACGAGCACCTGCCCTACATTGTGATCATCATTGACGAGATTGGCGACTTGATGATGCAGCGCCCCGACGAAACCGAGCGTGCACTCACCCGTCTGGCGCAGATGGCGCGCGCGGTCGGAATGCACCTCATGGTCGCGACGCAACGCCCCAGCGTGGATGTGATCACCGGGCTGATCAAGGCGAACTTCCCGGCGCGCGTCTCGTTCGCAGTCGCCTCGTCGACGGATTCACGCGTGGTCCTCGACCACAGTGGCGCCGAGAGCCTGATGGGACGTGGCGACATGCTGTTCCTGGGGCCAGACGCCGCTGGGCCGCGCCGCTTGCAGGGCTGCTACGTGTCGGACGAGGAAGTGAACGCCGTGGTCGAATACTGGGCGCGCTGGCACGAGGATCGCATCGAGGAAGGCAGCGCGGACGCGCCAGGCATGGCGCCCTGGGAGCGCGGCTTGACGCGTCGCGAAGTGCTGGCCGAAACCGATCCGATGCTTGAAGAGGCAATCGAGGTCGTCATTGCGGAGCAGGAAGCGTCCGCCTCGCTGCTACAGCGGCGGCTTGGCCTGGGCTATCCGCGCGCCGCGCGCATTATGGACCTACTGCACCAGCTCGGGATCATCGGGGATGCGACCAGCGGCGGGCGGACCCGTGAGGTGTTGGTTAAGCCCGGCACCGATCCGTTCAAAAAGATCATCGAGCGGCGGCTCGAAGATCGAGACTAATCAAGCGGGACGGCGGCATGTCGCCCTGCTCTGCTGTGTGATTTCCCTCACCCCGTGCAAACCGGCGGGGCGCCTTCCTGCAAGGAGAAACCTGTGGCACAACCGATTCGCTTTGCACCTTCCATCCTCGCGGCGGATTTCACGCGCCTGGGCGAGCAGATCGCCGAGGCTGAAGCCGCTGGCGCCGACTATATTCATATCGATGTCATGGACGGGCGTTTTGTCCCAAATATCTCAATGGGGCCGCTAGTAGTCGCGGCGGCGCGCCGGGCAACGAATCTCCCTCTCGACGTGCACCTGATGATCGTCGAACCGGAGAAGCACATTCAGGCGTTTGTGGATGCGGGAGCGAGCCTGATCTCGGTGCACGTCGAGGTCAGCCCCCACCTGCATCGCGTCCTTGAACAAATCCGCCAGGCGGGCGCGCGCCCGAGCGTTGTGCTCAACCCGGCGACGCCCGCGGTGATGATCAAAGAAGTGCTGCCCTTTGTTGATATGGTGCTGGCGATGACGGTCAATCCGGGGTTTGGCGGCCAGAGCTTTATCGCGGAGACGCTGCCGAAGCTGCGCGAGATCCGGCAGATGATTGAAGCCAGCCGGCGCGCAATTGACCTCGAAGTAGATGGCGGCATCGACGAGCGCACCGCCCCGCAAGTAGTCGCGCATGGGGCAAATGTGCTGGTAACAGGGACTTCCGTCTTCCGCGCGCCAGAAGGAGTGGCTTCTGCGCTGAGCGCGCTGCGCGCTGCCGTCAGCTCGCGCTAGAAACACAAAAAGCCAGCGTGGGCTGGCTCTCGTGCTATCCAAATGAATCGGGCAATCAGCAACAGGCTGCCCCGCCCTAGCTCAGCTTGGCATCCTTGCTGAGCGAGCGAATGCACTTCGCGCAGAGGTACTTGCTGACCATACGGCCGTTTTCCATCACCTTCACGCGCTGAATGTTGGGCCGGAACTGGCGCTTGGTGTGCCGATTCGAGTGACTGACGTTGTGACCAAACTGCGGCGTCTTGCCGCACGATGCGCACTTAGCCATGGGATTTCCTCGGGCAATCTGCTCAATTAGACGAGTGCCATGCTACCATAACGCGGGGCGATCGGCAAGGGTGCGTTCGCTCGGTGTTGCCATTCGACACCGCATCAGGCGCGGGCCTACCCTGGTGCTCCGCTGGTTTGGCGGATAGAATAGGGGCGACCTGGCGGGTGCGCCGCCTTAGCTGCTCACGAATCCTACCAGCTCCGCGATCGAGGCGACGGAAGGTATGACGATTAGCGAAACGCCACACGGGATCATTGAGATCTCTCCCAACGCGATTGCAACCCTGGCGAGCCATGCCGCGCTGCAAACTTATGGCGTGGTCGGTATGGCGTCTTCGAGCTTTGCGTCGGATATCGCCGCCAGCATCACGCGCGATCCGAATCGGGGCATCCAGGTGCACCAGGACGATTCGCAAGTTGTGATCGACGTGTACGTTATCATCGAACACGGGACGCGGATTGCGTCAGTCGCCAACAGCCTGATCAACGCCGTGCGCTACACCGTCGAGCAGAGCACAGGGGTTCCAGTGAGTCAGGTCAATGTTCATGTTCAAGGGCTGCGCGTTAGCCGCAACAAATAAGGTGCATTTCCGCTCATGACTGACGTATCGAAGCAACCCAGCGACTCACCTGCGGCTGACGGACAGATGCTCCGGACCCTGGTGCAAGCCGGGTGCGATTGGCTTGATCAGCATCACGCGCTGGTAAACCAGTTGAATGTTTTCCCTGTGCCGGATGGAGACACCGGCACAAATATGTTAATGACTATGCGCAACGCGATCAAAGAGGCGAGCGCCTACAGCGGAAACCACGCCGGGCAGGTCGCCGCGAAAATCGCGCACGGCGCCATGATGGGCTCGCGCGGCAACTCCGGCACGATTCTTTCGCAGATATGGCAGGGTTTCGCCCACGCCCTGCGCGACCATGAAACCTTTGACGCCGAACTCCTGGCCCGCGCCTTGCGTGAAGCCGCCGACACCGCCTATCGCGGCGTGATCAAACCGGTCGAGGGCACGATCCTCACGGTGGCGCGAGAAGCCGCCGAA
>CAZVCM010000213.1:0-7890 GCA_964626105.1 uncultured Thermoflexus sp. | reverse complement strand
TACGAACTCGTGCTGGAGCGCGGGCTGCTCAGCAAGGAAGCGCTCGACGACATTCTGCGGCCTGAGCGCATGACGCAACCGCAGGTGCTTCCGCCTGCGCCAGCGGATAGCAGCCGCGATCGCTAACCGCCATCGATCTCTTGCGCAAAAACAATCCCGCCGAGTTGGCGGGATTGTCGTCTAATTTGATCAATGGTATTGCCGCTCACCGGCGCAAGCTCAACCCCAAGCGGCGCGCGCTTCCGTCGATGTTGAGAATCCGCGCGCGAACCGTATCGCCCTCGCACACAACGTTACGCGGGTGCAGGAAGTGCCCTTCCGCCAGTTCAGAGACGTGGATCAGCCCCTCCAGCCCATCCTCGATGCACGCGAACGCGCCAAAATCAACGACATTGGTGATCACGCCTTCAACCATCTGGCCGACTTCGTAGCGCTGCTCGACCGTCTTCCAGGGATCGGGCCGCATCCGCTTGAGGCTCAGGGCGACACGCCCCTGATCCTGATCAACCTGCATCACGTAAACGTTCACCGTCTCACCGCGCTTCAGCACGTCACGCGGGTGGCTGACGCGGCCCCAGCTTAGCTCACTGATGTGAATCAGCCCTTCTAGCCCGCCGAGATCTACAAACACGCCGAAATCGCACAGGTTCGTAACCTGGCCGGTGCACGTATCGCCCGCCTGAATGGTGGTCAGGACTGTTGCGCGCGTGCCCGGTTCTACCTGCGCCGCCCGCTCAGAAAGAATTAGGCGGTTCTGGGCGCGGTCCAGTTCAATCACGCGCAGCCGGATCGTGTGACCAACGCGCTGCGCAAGGGCTTCGCGCCGCACGCGGTTGTCCGCCGTCACCGGAAAGTCGAGTAGCTGGCTGGCCGGGATGAAGCCACGCAAACTATTCCACTCGACCAGAAGCCCGCCACGATTGAACCCTACCACGTGCAGGTCAACGGTTTCGTCGTGCTCGTATACTTCTTGGATTTCGTCCCAGTCGGGTTCGGAGCCAGGGGGCGGCGAGCCATCGTCAGTCAGGCTGCGCGCCGCCTCTTGAATGTCGAAATCCCCCCAATCAATTTCACGCTGCCGAGGTGCCCCCCCTACGGCCGGTCCATCCCCCTCCTGCAGGAGGGCTTCCCAATAACCTTCGTCGGGAGGAAGGGGCGGTGAGGAACTCGTATTCTGAAACTCTGAAGCCATCGTCTAGTTGACCTTCCTCAGCCGTGTACGCCTGTAATAACGGCTAGTTTGCGCGCCACCGAAAGTGTAGACTCACGATAATCATCCCACGTCATTATAGGAATGGGGAAAAATGTTGTCAAACGGCTCAACGTGAGGGAGGCGCGGGCGGTTGCCCTACCTCGGCCTGGGAAGCAGAGTCCGGGCGGCGCTCTGGCGTGCTAGGCGTGGCACCGTTGGCGCTCTCGGCCAGCAGATCGCGCTCCATATCGGCGATCTGGCGAGCAACCTCTTCAATCGCGATCCGCTGCTTGCGGTACAGGTCGGATTCGCTCATCGCCAGCCGCAGCGCCACATCGCGGACCTTCCGCCCCTGCAAAAAACGCATCTCCAGGATGTTGTATAACACCCACTCGGTTGTCGTGAGGCTCCGTTGGCCTTCCGGCTTCAGGTTTTCGATGGCGCGGGCCAGCACGGCGCGCAGCGCGCGAACTGGGCTGCTTTCGTTCGCCTCGGTCATCTCGCGCCAGACGATGTTGAGCTTCAGCAACTCGCTATCGGTCAGCTTCGGGCCGCCCCAATAGTCGCGCAGCGCGTCCTTCACCAGGTCCGAGAACGCCTCTTGCGCTAGCAGATCGCTCGAAGGGTAGGGCGCCGGCTCGCCAGAGAGATAGCCGTAACGTGAAACGCCGTGCAGCGCCTGCATCCGATCCATCTGCGTGGCAAGCCCTTCGAGGATCAGGAAGACTTGCGCCTGACGCTGCATATCCTCCAGCACACGCGCCAGCCGCGCCGCGAGCGCCGAGAAAGCCGCGAGCTCCTCTTTGTCGAGATCGGGCTGCGGCGCGCGCGCCCACACGCCCAGCACCCCCAACGGTGGAGACTCAGCGCCGTTGTCCACTCCCGAGGCGGAACGCAGCGGCAGCAACCAATACGAGTGCCAGATAAACATCTCACCGGCCTGCTCAATGTCCGCCGCCTCATTTGTGCCACCGTTGAGCAGCGTCGGCAGATCCGACGATACAAGCGCCTCTGGCGAGGGCGCCAGAGAGCCGACCATCTGCACCAGCTTTGCCCCGCCCGAGTCTACTTCCGCCACAAACGCAGTCGGAACGCGCAGATAATCACAGATCGCTGCCAAAACCGACTCGATCAACTGCGAAGCGTCGGCTTGCGTCAACAACCTGTCGCCCAGCCGCTCAATCGTCCGCGCCTGGAACTGGTCTTCAGTGTACACCAGCCACCGCTTGAGCACCGGCAGCGCCAGCGTGATCGACCACTGCAAAAAGAGCAGGATCGCCACCGCCGCAAACGGCATAAACGCATCACCATCCATGCCGAGGAAATTGGTCGCACGTGGAATGAATAGGATCGCCGCCAGGATTGCCGCGCCGGTCAGCGGGCCGCGCAGCATGAACTCCATCAAGCGAGATTTCACGACGCGATCCGGTTCCTGCGCGCCAAAGAACGACAGCGGATAGGCCATGAAGACCAGCATCAGCATAATGACGAGGTTCGCCACATTCAGGATAATCAGGAGCAGGGTCGCGCGCTCGTCGCCCAGACGCCCAAACAGCAGCGAATAGGGGAAGGTGCCATACACCGGCGTCAGAAAAACCGACAGCAGATACGTCATCCGGCGGCGGGTGTAGCGCGTCAGGCAGCGGCGCCGGGCGCGCGCGACGTTGACCAGGGCGACGGCTCCTACGACGAGCAGAAAAGCGGTGTACACTGCAAAGCCTGCCGCTGGGCGCATTCGCGCCATTTCTCCGAGCACCGGATCCGTGACGACATAATCGGTAAACAGCGCCAGCACCATGAAGACTGTGCTGATCAGATAGCTGATGCGGATCACGAAGCGACGGCGCCCGCGTGATGGGCGTCCCGTGGTAGCGAGCAATGCGTCCGAAAGGTGGAACAGCGCGGCGGGGATGTAGGCGATGCCGATCCACTGCAAGCGGAGATACGATTCGACGTATTTGTTCCCACCCGGATCAAGCGAGACGAACACGTCGGCGGTGTATGAGACCACCACACACGCCAGCACGATCGACGCCGCGCGTGTCACCCGGTCGTGGGTGCGCCGGCTGAGATTGTAGAGCAAGATCGACGCGGCGAGGATGACGATGGTCGTCGTCAGCGTCTCGTTGATCAGATCCAAAACGCCGCGAAGGAGATCAGAATCTGCCATAATGCTCGGGGTTGCTCACACGCGCTAGACCGCCCGCCCAAAGAAGAGGGCGATATCTTGGTTGGCGTAGTAGTGATCGTTAAATCCGCAGAACACGAAACCGTGCGCCTGCACAAAGCACAGCGCGGGATAATTCTTCGTCTGTAAGTCGAGCGTCACGTAGCCCACGTCATGCAAGCGCGCCCAACGGAGCGCTTGTTCCAGCAGCGCGCTGCCGATCTTCCGGCGCCGGACCTGCTGGTCGACCACCAGATCATGAATCCAGCCGCTTGTGCCGGGGCTGTCCACCCGCATATTGACGTATCCCAGCACGACATCGTTCGCCGTCGCGACCAGGAAGCAGTCGCGCGCTTGCCACGACTGCACCTGCGTCTGCCGGTCACGCGGATAGCTCACGCGGATCGTGCGCGGCAGGTGCACGACGCGAAAGCGGACAGACGTCTCGTCGCTCTCCTCGCGCATATCCACCTGCCAGACATGGCCGGTCATGTACGTGTGATCAAGCTGGCTGCATGCGATAAAGTCGGCTTCGGAGTGCGCCTGGCGGACCACAAACTGGCTGCGTTTGAGTGTGCTCATGATAGGTTGCATTCTACCCAATTCCCGGCGTGTTCGGCAACGGCGCAGGGCAGAGCAGGCTGGCGCCCGGTGATTTCGTCCAGCACCGCGCGCAGAAGCGCCACAACCCTCGTCCAATCCCCGTCCAAATGTCCTCTTAATTGATTTGTGTTGCGTTTCGTGTTCATGTACAATGCTACACAGTGAATCAGGTTGGGAACCCATCGCGCTGCCGCCCTGGCGGCGGCCCAACAAGAAAGGCGAGGCCGTATGGGAAGCCTTATCCCCCAATTCAGAATCATGGCAAAACCTGTGCTAAGCTCGATGGCTCCCGCGCTTATTCGGCTCGGCTTTGTCCTGCTGGGCGTAATCATCGGTTTGGCTTGGACCTATTGGGGTGCGCCAATTAAGTTCTATGATGCCGAGCCAGTCCATCTCGCGGAAGGGTACAAAGACCAGTGGATCAAGATGGCCGCTGTCGAGCTGGACGAATCGGGCGACATGGAAGAGGCGCGCAACAAGATCGTCTCGGCGGGGGTGTCCCCTGAGATGATCCAGGCGCTGATCAACGAAAACCAGCAAACTGACCCGACGCTAGCGACACAGCTTGCGGCGCTGCTGGACATCGCGCAGGCGAACACGGATGCGGCAGCCGAACAAGCGGAGAAGGTCGAGCGCAGCACCTTGCAGAGCGTGCTCGGCCCGCTGGCGTGCATTGGCGGCACATTGATCATCGGCCTGATACTCGCGATCATCTTTTCATTCTATTGGGCGCCCGGCACAAGCGCGCCGCGCACCACAGCGCCGCCCGCCGGACAGCCCGCCTCAGCCCCTGTCGCGCCCGGCACGCCGCCGCGTATTACCTCGTCTACCGCGCATGTTGAACGCGTCTCCGCGCAGCGTGCCGCCGTCGAGCAGAAGACTGACTTCTCCGCTGCCGGAGAAAAGCCCCCGGTCGGGCAGTATATGTCCACCTATATCCTAGGCGACGATCTCTACGACGAGTCGTTCAGCATTGAGACCGCGTCGGGCGAGTTTTTGGGCGAGTGCGGCTCCGGTATTTCCGAGACAATCGGCGTAGGCGATCCGAAACGCGTCACCGCGACCGAAGTTTGGCTATTTGACAAGAACGACATTCGCACCGTAACCAAAGTGCTGATGAGCCGCCACGCCTATAATGACGAGGCGCTTCGTACCAAGCTCGCGCCGAAGGGCGAAGCTGTGCTCGCGGAGCCAGGATTGGTGACGACGCTGGAAACGCAGACGCTGCGCATCCAGGTTCGGATCATCGACCTGCAGTATGGCACAGGCGCGCTTCCAGAGCAGAGCTTCTTCGAGCGCATCACGGTCGAGTTAGCAGCCTGGCCGAAAGAGGGTGGCGCGCCATCCGGCCCGAAGAACGATCCCGCCTTTGGCGACACGGCTGAACTGCTGAATTACTAACGCTCTCTGCCTGCCAAGCACAAGGACCCGGGTAATGCGCCCGGGTCCTTGCATTTCTGCTCATCGCCAGACGCCAGTCGCTACCAGTCGATACTCTCGATCTTGACGGTCCACATGCCGCCCGGCGTTTCGATATCTACCTTGTCGCCTTTCTTCCGCCCAAGCAGCGCCGCGCCCATCGGGCTTTCATTCGAGATCTTGCCGCTGCGGGGATCGGCTTCGGCGGCGCCGACGATGCGATAGGTTTCAGGTGGCTCGCTCTCAGGCACAATCGTCACCTCACAGCCAACCTCGACTCGAGAAGGCTTTTTGCGCTGGCCATCGCCCTCATCAATGATCGTCGCGTGGCGCAGCAGGTTCTCAAGGTACAGAATCCGGCCCTCGAGAAACGCCTGCTGTTCTTTTGCGTCCGTATAATCCGCGTTCTCCGACAGATCACCCTGGCCGATGGCTTCGCGCAGGCGTTCGGCTAGCTGCGGTCGCTTCACCTTGATCAGTTCATCAAGTTCAGCGCGCAGAGCTTCTGCGCCCTCTGCCGTCAGATACTGCTCTTCACTCATCATTGCACCCTATTTCTCTACATACAATGCTTAACTATCCGTCTCTGGCGCCCCAGAGAACGTGAAATGGGCTCTCTTGTGCGGGCGGGGTAGTGGTTAGGGAAGCGTGAAGGGATCGTACAACCGCTGCCACTCTTCAAGCGCAAAGCGGTCTGTCATCCCCGCAATATAATCGCAGATAGCCCGTTGCATACCGCGTCCGTTGGCGGCAGCCAGCACCGTCGGCGGAAGTTGTTCTGGCTCTTTCAGATATGTGTCAAACAACTGCCCGACGACTCGCTCGGCCTTTACCGCCATCCGCACCACGCGATGATGCCGGTAAAGCTTGGTGTATAGGAAGGTTTTCAACTGCTGGTTGCGTTCCGAAAGCGACTCAGAATGCACAACCACGTTGCGCGGCAGGCGCTGCAGCGCGTCCGCGCTCGGGAGTTCATACTGCGCCAGGATCGCGCCGGTCGCCTGGATCACGTCGTCGATCTCAATCCCGAGCATGCGGCGGATCAGCCGGTGGCGCACCTGCTCGGTGAAACGCCGCCCGTCCCAGCCGATGCTCTCGCATAGCATCCGCCACAGCTCGATCTCTGAAAGCTGATCCGGCGCGATCAGCCCCGAACGCAAGCCATCGTCAAGATCGTGCGCGTTGTACGCCAACTCGTCGGCCACGTTCGCGATTTGCGCTTCGAGGCTGCCGCGCGTTTCCGGGTCAAACCCACTTGCCGTCGAGTCGCTGAGATCGTATTCGGTCTCGTGCTTGACGATCCCCTCGCGGACTTCATGCGTCAGGTTCAGGCCGGGCCAGTCCGGATAGCGCGCTTCAAGCTTGGTCACGATGCGCAGCGATTGCTTGTTGTGGTCGAACCCACCGTGTCCTTCCATCAGTTTATTCAGCACAGCTTCACCAGAATGGCCGAAGGGTGGGTGGCCGAGGTCGTGGCTCAAACAAATAGCTTCGACGAGGTCCTCATTCGCGCCGAGCGCGCGCGCCAGGCTGCGCCCGATCTGCGCAACTTCGAGCGTGTGGGTCAGTCGCGTGCGATAGTAGTCCCCCTCGAAGTTGATGAAGACCTGCGTCTTGTATTCCAACCGCCGGAAAGCAGTGGTATGCAGCACGCGGTCGCGGTCGCGCTGGAACGCAGTCCGATAATCCTGCTCGTCCTCTGGATAGACACGGCCCTTCGATTGCCCGCTTTTCAGGGCATACGGCGCGAGCGTCTGCTCTTCGATCGCTTCTTGCCTGTCCCGTGTGACAATCATATCCATCCCTCGCCGCTCTGCGACCAGCGCGCGATACACAACACAAAAGCCCCGTTCAGACCGGGTTCGATGACGTATGGGTGAGATCTGAAGATAGCGTAAGTTCGCGGAAGATGCAATTGCAGCAAAAGACCGTCTGCGCCCGGTAATGTGACAAGCCGCCGGGCGCGGACGGTGATCGTGTTACTGTGGGGTGGGGCGGGCACGCCGCCCAGTGCCGCTGACTAGGCCCAGACTTGGATCGCGCTGGCCCTGTTCTTTGAGCACCATCACCTGCCGCAGTTCCATGAGTTGATCGCGCAACACCGCAGCCTTCTCGAACTCTAGCGCCTTGGCAGCAGCGCGCATCTCCTGCTCCAACGTATCGATCAAGCGCTTGAGGTCACCCGGCGGCAGATCCGTCGGGGAAGGCGCCGCTTCTTCGGCAGGCTGCTTGGCCGCGTCGCTCACCGCACGGACACGCTGCGTGAGGTCGCGGATCTCCTTGACGATGCTGGCTGGCTCAATGCCGTGTTCCTCGTTATACGCAAGCTGGATCGCTCGGCGGCGCTCCGTCTCATCAATCGCGGCGCGCATCGCATCAGTGATCTTGTCCGCATACATAACCACATGCCCGCTGACGTGGCGCGCCGCGCGCCCGATCGTCTGGATCAGCGCCTGCTCCGAGCGCAGAAAGCCCTGCTTATCCGCGTCTAGGATCGCCACCAGCGAGA
>CAZVCM010000212.1:0-7898 GCA_964626105.1 uncultured Thermoflexus sp. | reverse complement strand
ACCGACCGCAAGAACCTTCCCGTGCCCGAGTTCCGCACGGACCTGCCGCGCGCCACGCGCGAGGAAGATGTGCGTCGCGCCACAGCCTCGGTTGCCGTCGATGAAATATGACCCTAGCGCGCGCCACTCGTCGGCGACCAGCCCCGTTTCTTCCAATAGCTCGCGCCGCGCCGCTTCGTCGGGCGCTTCGCCCTCGTCCAGATAGCCCGCCGGAAGCTCCAGCGAGGTGACGCCCGCGCCGTGCTTGTAGTGCCGCACCATCGGGACGTGCCCGTCCTCGGTCACAGCGAAAATCTGCGCCCAGTCGGGCATGTCGATGCGGTAATAGTCGTCCAGCTCGTGCCCGTTCGGCAGGCGGACGTGCTCGCGATAGACGCGCAGCCAGGGCGAGCAATCCAGCAGGACGGTATTCGACAGCACATGCCAGGGTTTCATCAGGTCACTTTCTCAGATACAGCGGGATATCGATGATGGCACGCACTGTACCAAAACGCCGCCGCCGGTACAACAAGGCGAGTTTGAGCAGCCACGCCGTCTGGTTGTGCAACAGATTCTGCCACCAGCGCGCCGGAACGAATTCAGGCAGGATGATGCTCGCAAGCTGGCCATCGTCGTGCTCGCGATCGACGCGGTCAAGATATTCTAGCAGCGGGCCGACGATCGAACGATATGGCGATGGGACGACGACCAACGGCACGCCCTGGCCCCACGTCTTCCACTGCTCGCGCAGCCGGTCGGCAGCGCCGGGCGTGATCTCGACATACACCGCGGTCACGTCATTCGAGATTGAGCGCGCATAGCGCAGCGCCTGATAAACCCCGCGATGCATGCCAGACACCGGCAATACGATGCGGGGTGTAAGCGGTGGCGTTGCGTCCGGTGTGGCATCGCGCAGCGAGAGTTCCAGCGCTACTTCGCGATAGTGCGCGTTGACGGTGCGGAACATCCAGACGATCACGGGGATGAGGAGCAGCACCATCCACGCGCCTTCGAGGAACTTGCTGAATGTCACCACCACAAGCGTCACAGTAGTCGCGACCGCGCCGATGCCATTGACAAACGCTTTGAGCGCCCACCCAGGGCCGCGCAACCGCAGCCAGTGAATGACCATCCCCGCCTGTGACAGCGTGAAGGCGATGAACACCCCGACCGCGAATAAAGGGATCAGCGCGTGAGTGTCCCCGCCGAACCCGGCGATCAACACACCTGTCAGCCCTGCCAAGAGCAGCATCCCATTTGAGAACACCAGCCGGTCGCCCAGGAACGAAAGCTGGCGCGGCAAGTAGCCGTCTTGCGCGAGGATCGATGCCAGCCGTGGAAAGCCCGCGAAGCTGGTGTTCGCCGCCACGACCAGGATCGCCAGCATCGCCACCTGGACGATGTAGTAAAAGGCGGTGTCATTGAAAACATAGCGGGCCAGCGCGGAGAGGATCGTCTCGTCGCTGCGCGCGGTGATGCCGAAATACTGCGTCAGCCCGATGGAGCCGACGAACAGGATCGCCATCAGCACGGCCATGACGGCCAGCGTCTGCCGGGCGTTGCGCGTCTCTGGCGCTCTGAACACCGGGATGCCGTTGCTGATCGCCTCAACCCCGGTCAGCGCGGTGCAGCCTGACGCGAATGTATGCAGGATCAGAAAGGCCGTGACGTGTTCGACCGCCGGGGGAGCCGTCTCAGTGAAGGGGCGCGGGTCATTGCCGAGCGCCCGGACGAGGCCGACAACGAGCATGATTAGATAGCTGAACAGAAAGAAATAGACCGGCAGAGCCATCAGAGTGCCAGATTCGCGCAGCCCGCGCAGGTTCGCCAGGGTGATAAGCACCAGAAAGCCAAGCGCCAGCCCCGTGCGATAGCTCCATAGCGCTGGAAACGCCGACGCCAGCGACGCGACCCCTGCCGTCAGGCTGACCGCAGCGGTCAGCGTGTAGTCGATCAGCAGCGCGGAGGCGGCTACCAGCCCCGCTTGAACGCCGAGATTCTCTCTCGCGACGACATACGAGCCGCCGCCGGATGGATACTCGCGGATCGTTTGCAGGTACGAGAACGCGACGATCACCAGCAGAAGCGCGATTGCCAGCCCGATGCGCCACGAGAACACCAGCCCGGCTGCTCCGGCTACGACCAGCCCCAGGTAAATCTCCTGGTTTGCATATGCAATCGAGGACAGCGCGTCCGGAGAAAAAGCCGCCAGGGCGCGCACCTTGTTCAACCTCTCACCGGCAAGCTGCTGGGTCGGCAAGGGGGAGCCAACCAACAGCCCGTGCAGGTGGTGCATGGTTTCCAACCCCCTCGAAGCTCGTCCGGCGTCAAAACCGCACGCGCCGCGCGTCTAGATTTCACCTATTGTATGGGTGACAGGGCTGTGAAACAACCCGAAAATTCGTAAATACCAGTTTGGGGTCGCTCTGGCGCGGTCAGCGATGGGGGTGCTGTGGCGCTAGTCGAGCGTCAGCCCCAGCTCTAGAAACGCTTGCGGCTCCACCCACACGCCACCGACCGCGACTTCCCAGTGCAGGTGCGGGCCGGTGCTGCGCCCGGTGTTGCCGCTCAGGCCGAGCACGTCGCCCTGTTGGACCCACTGCCCCGGCACGACCAGACGTTGCGTCAGGTGCGCGTAGCCGGAATAGTCGCCCCAGCCGTGATCGATCAGAACGTAGCTGCCCCGGATCGGCAGCGTTTCAGCGAGAATCACCCGCCCGTTAGCGGCGGCGGTGATGGGCGTGCCTTCCGGCATGGACGTGTCCAGCCCGGTGTGCGTGTACCAGTAACTCTCATTGTAAAGCCGCGTCGCGCCGAAATAGCCGACGATCTCGCCGGGGTTCGGCTGGACAAAGCCGCCCACCCAATACCGCTCTGGCGAGAAGCGGCTGATAATGTTCTCCATGCGCGCGTCTTCGGCCTGGTTGACCTCTGGATCGAGCAATGGGAACAGCGCGGCAGGCAGCATCACGCTCCCGCGTGCGTAGTTGCCCCAGTTCACCGGCACGACCGAGGATACCTGCTCGGCAGTGCCATCGGCGTAGCGCACGATGACCTGCAGCGGCTCGTCGCCGACGTCCGTCGCCACATCCACCGAGATCAGCCCGACGTAGCGGTTGCCTTCGGGGTAGAAGTGGTAGAGCCGCCCCTGGAACACCGCGCGCACGTCCGCGATATTCTCGCCGCGCACCGTGACGAACCCGGCGTGCCCCTGGCGGATCCACTGCCCGTTGAGCGACACCAGCGCCCCACCCGCACGCGGCTCGGTTTGCGCGGCAGCGGGTCGCGCGCTCAGTGGCAGCGCGACCACTAGCCCGGCGAGAATCAGCCCCAGCAGCGCGGGGAACCAACGGCGTCGTGCGCGTTCCATCTTCATCAGGTCAACAGCGTCCAGTCATGCGGCAATTGCATCCGATCACAGGTCTTCCATTAGCGGCGTGCGCTCGTCGAGCAGCGCCATTCGCCAGCGCATCAGCAGGCTTGCCAGCAGACCTGCCGCATTCCACGCGTCGTCCACGCCCCGGTGGTGCGTCCCTTCGACCGGCACGCCGAACATCTCCAGCGCCGGCAGCAACCCGATCTCATGCTCTAACCCATGCACCAGCGCGAACAGGCTCTTGATGTTGATGTGGCTGCCGCTGAGCGGGTAGGGCATGCCGCGCGCCTGACACTGCCGCTCGAACATGCGGCGGTCGTCGTCCCCATAGCTGGCCCATACGCGGCGCGGCGCGCTGTATTTGCGGCGCAGGATGGCACACGCCCGCGCAAACGTCGCGCCACGCGCCAGGGTGTCTGGCGTGAGCGTGGTCAACTGCGCGCAAAACGGGCTGACGTCGGACCGCTCTGGCTGCACAAGGATGCTCTCGCGCGCGATGCGCTCGCCATTGCGCGCATCCAGCACGCAGACGCCGATCTCGATAATCTCCGGTTCCTGATCGTCTGGGGGCGATCCCTCCCAGCAGGTTGATTCCAGGTCGAGCACCAGCAGATGGTCTAGATTGCGGCCCAAATCGCGTCCTCTGCGCGTGATGAAAGTCGTCGGCTTGCGGCGGGCGCCTGTGACACTGATCGCTGGCGCTGCCGCCCGTTCAGTATAGCGACCGCGGGCGCCTGTGCCAAGCGCGCTTACGGCGCGCCACCGCCGGGCGTAAAGCGCACGCTTTCGAGCGCGGCGCGCAGCGCAGGGAACTGGTCAGCAAATGCGCCCGGCGGCTCTACCGCGAAGAAGAACGCGTAGTTCCCGCCCTCGACTTGTAGCGCGGCGAAGAATCCGGCAGTGTCCGGCTCGCCCTCGCACTCGACTGCTGAAAACAGCGAGCCAACCGCTTCATGCGCGCCGACTTGGTACGTCTTCGGATCCAGGTCGATCCCCAGATTGCACGATTGATCCACCAGTGAGCCACGCAGGATCTGTAGCGCGTCCGTCCACAGGTCGATCTCGCCGCTTGGCCCGGTCACGTTCGGGAACCCCCAGAACAGGTAGAGGTGACCGGTCGCGCCACTGGATAGCGGTCCCTCGTAGAGCGAGAGCGGCACTTCGCTGACCGAGACCGGCGTGCGGAACGGCAGCAGGATATGCGCGGCTTCCCACCCGGCGGGCAGGTCGAGCGACAGCGGCGGCGGCGTGCCGGGGAAGATGCGGGCTTCGGTCGGCGTCGCGGCGTCGTCCGGTACGATCGCGGCGCTGGTGGGGCGCGCGGTCGAGGTCGGCGCTGGCTCGGTAGGCGTGCGCGAGGGGCGCGGCGTGACCGGCTCAGTGGGCGTCGTAACGGGCGCGGCGGTGGCAGCGGTAGAGGTTGGCTCCGGTGATGGCGTTGCGCTGGTGGAGCCCGCTGCCGGATCGATCACCTCAAGCTGCGCGGGTTCGCCGCTGAGTTCGGCCTGCGCGGCGAGGATCCACCCCTCCTGCCCGTCTACCGTCACCGCCCAGAACGTTCCGTCCGCGCTCTGGCCGCGCAAGGGAACCTGCTCGCGCTCGAAAAGGAAGGTCAGCGGATCAGCGTTGCGATCGGGCTGCGCGAAGACCTGCGCGCGCTCGACCGCGATCACCGCGCGCGGCGTGCTGGATGGCGCGGCGCTAATCGCGGTGGGCGAGGCGATGCCCTGCTCGGGCGGCTCGTTCTCTCCGCACGCGGTGAACAAGAGAGCCAGTGAGATCAGCGCGGCGGTAACCGCGCGGAAGCGAGTAGTCGTTTGCAAATCCTCGTCAGTCAGATGATCGGTACCGGTCGCTGGCCCAGCACAGACCGCTGATCACCCACAGCGGTTCGTGCAGCGTCGCGAGCAGGCGGAACGGTGGCTGCTTGGCCCAGGTTGCGGCGAAGTCGCTGACCCATACCAGGCGCGCACCATAGCTGTCCAGGTCCGGCATCTCGCAGCCGAAACGTGTCAGGAACTGCTTCCATTTCTTCGTCGAGGGATAGTCCACGAACTGCGCCGGATAGGCTGCCGTCAATAGCAGGCTGGCGAGCGTCAGGGCGCCGGGTCGGTCCGGCTTGCCGTCTGGATGCTGAAACCCGGCGGAGACCGCATGCTCGATGAACTCGTCGATGTGGTGCGCCGCGTCTGCCGGATGCTCTGGCAGGTCGTCCAGCAGCCAGGCGATCACTTCGCGCGCGAAGTCGCCCTTCTGGACGAACGCGGTGAAGCGCATCTGCTTCCAGCGGTCAAGCACCCAGCACTTGCTGGCTCTGGTCGCCAATCCGCGCAGGTCCACCGGGCGGGTTTGCAGGGCGCTCTGGATAGCCGGGTAATAGTCCAGGCGGTTATGCGCTTCCTCAGCGATCACCACTTCGAGCGACGTGCCGCCGGTGTCCAGCCACCGAATCAGCCGCGCATCGAGATTGTCAAACATCGGTCGTACCCTTTCAGACGACGTGCGGTACAGCGCGCTGAATATGGCGGAAGATTGTAACGCGCGTGCCGGGGGCGGGCCAGTGATGGCGGGCTTGCTTTCGGCGCGGTGGGTGGTTATTCGTCGTCTGGCGCTGCGTCGTTGTTCTCGAGCGCTTCTGCGATCGCTTCGAGCAGGTCTCGGGGCATGATCGGCTTGATCAGAAAGCTATCCACGTGGTCGAAATTGGTCGTGCGCTGAAAGCGGGGGTAAGCGGTCAGGACGATTACTCGCGTGTTGTGCAGCGAGGGCATTTGTCGGATGCGTTGGAGCACCGCCTCGCCGCCCAGCATTGGCATGAGGATGTCGAGCAGGATCACGTCTGGCGTCTGGTTCACCAGCAGGCGGAGCGCCTCTGCGCCGTTGGATGCTTCGTCTACAGCGTAGCCCTGTCGCTCCAGGATCAGGCGATACATCGTGCGAACTTGCTGATCGTCGTCAATGATGAGTACCGAGTAGGTCATGCCCGGCTCCGCCAATCCCCCTGCCAGTGACTCCCCTGATTAACTAAATCTTAACAGAATTTCCGCCTGAATTGCAGAAATTTCAGGAAAAATTGATATGAGCGCCTAACAAAAAAGCGGCTGCCGAGATAATCGGCAGCCGCTGAACAGTCATCAGGTGGGATCAGGCCGGTTCGCTGAGCGGCGCTTCCGGCTCGAATTCTTTGAAGGTGAGCTCGTCCGCCTCAGAGTCATAGTCGATCTCGACTGTGCTTCCGAGCTTGACCTGCCCCGCCAGGATCACGTCCGACAGCCGGTCTTCGACCATGCTGGTGATCAGGCGGCGCAGCGGGCGCGCCCCGTAGTCGGGGTCGAAGCCCTTCTCAGCCAGGTACTTCTTGGCTTCCTCTGTCACGCGCACGCTCATGGCGCGCTCCGCCAGCCGGTCGTTGACCTTACGCAGCTCGAGGTCCACGATATCGCCGATCTCGTCGGGCGTCAGCGCGCGGAAGACGATTGTCCCGTCCACACGGTTGAGGAACTCCGGACGGAACGCGCGGCGCAGCTTGTCCATGACCGTACGACGCATGTCCTCGTACTCTTCCTCGCGTGAGCGACCGCTGTCGAAAGTCGGTACGTCGAAGCCGAGCGCCGTCCCCTTCTTGATGGTTTCTGCGCCGACGTTGCTCGTCATGATGATCACGGCGTTGCGGAAGTCCACCCGGCGACCGCGTGCGTCCGAGAGATGCCCCTCTTCCATGATCTGCAGGAGCATATTGAAGGTCTCGGGGTGCGCCTTCTCGATCTCGTCAAAGACGACGATGCTGTACGGGCGGCGGCGCACCGCTTCGGTGAGCTGGCCCGCGTCCTCGTACCCGACGTAGCCGGGCGGGGCGCCGGTCAGGCGCGCGACGGTATGCCGCTCCATGAACTCGCTCATGTCGAGCTGGATCAAGGCGTCTTCGCTGCCGAACATGAACTCCGCGAGCGCCTTGGTGAGCTCGGTCTTGCCGACGCCGGTCGGGCCAAGGAAGATAAACGAGCCAATCGGGCGGCGCGGGTCCTTCAACCCGGCGCGAGCGCGGCGCACGGCCTTGCTGATCGCCTCGATGGCCTCATGCTGGCCGACGATCCGCTTGTGTAGCTCGTCTTCCATGCGCAGCAGGCGCTCGGATTCCTCTTCCGCGATTGACGTGACCGGGATGCCCGTCCACATACCGACGACCTCCGCGACATCTTCCGCAGTGAGGCGGGCGCGGTTGGTCTCCGGGTTCCAGTGGCCGCGGAACGTATCCAGCTCGCGTTCCAGATCGGTGATCTGGTGCTCGGCGCTGTCGCGCTCCTCGTCGGTCATCGAGTCACGCATGACTTCCAGGTCATCACGAGCGGTCGCCAGATCAGCTTCGAGCTGCTTGACGCGCGACGCCTCGGGCGACTTGTACATCCGCACGCGGCTCGATCCCTCGTCGATCAGGTCGATAGCCTTGTCTGGCAGGAAGCGATCCGGCACATAGCGCGCCGAGAGAGTCGCCGCGGCCTCGATCGCCTCGTCGGTGATCTCAAGGTCGTGATGCTCTTCATAC
>CAZVCM010000211.1:0-7913 GCA_964626105.1 uncultured Thermoflexus sp. | reverse complement strand
ATCGGCGTGTCGCTCGCGTAGTGCAAAAAGCCCACGTCGAACGGCGCGATATAGAGGTTCACGATCTCGTTGACGGGATGCCGCTGCGCGCGCACCATCTCGTAAATCGCCGACAGGTACGGCCCGGCTTCCATCTCCACGATGGTATAGCCCTCGCGGTAAAACACGTCCATATAGCGCACGTTCTGCAAAAACGTGCCGCGCACGGTGACACCCTTCTGGCTATCAAGCACGCTGCTGGAGGTCAGATACGGCAGCACGTCCGACGCGGTGAAACAGTTCCCAAACAGGTACGAGTTCTGGCTGTGTTCGTCATAAATCACGTTCGCCAGCAGCACATCGCCGATCCGCGCGTTGAGCGTCGCCGCCTTGCCGATCACGTAGATGCCCTGCATCTGCGAGACGTACTCGCTGATCTTCGCCAGCACGTGATAGGCAGCCATGCCCAGCGGATAGTCGATGTTGATGATCACCGCGTCGCTGTCGCGCAGGCGGCGCATCTCCTCAGGATCGCAGCATAGCAGGCGCGGGTCCATCGTGTCCGGGTCGAGCTTGCTCAGCTCGATCACCTGCGCCTCGACGTCAAAGCCGTGCTCGCTTGGCACGCGATGAATACCGTGCGCGCTCTCTGCTTCCAGGCGGCGCGCGTCGATCTCCGGCTGGCTGGCGTAGCGGCGCAGCGCGTAGTACAGGAAGTTATTCTTGTTGTTCAGTTCGTCCCGCAGGCGCACGTAGTCATACTCGGCAGTGAGCGCCGGGTCATTCGCCTGGCGCACGTAGTCGAAGATCGCCTCTTCCTCGCTCAGCGCGAAGCCGCTCAGCAGGTTCGGCAGCGCGTGCACATTGCTCGACACGAAATACGCCGGGCGATCTTCCACCGACACCGGCCTCACCTTCTGGCGCACGTTGAACCACCAGACCGACGTCGCGCGCAGGTAATTGGTGTACGTGCCTGCCAGCAGCCGGACCGAGAAGCGCTTCGGCTCGTGCGCCATCTTTTGCAGCGTGGGGATCATGTCCGGCCCCCACGCTTCGGTCAGGCGACTGAGTTCGTCGGGCGTGATGTCCAGCAGCCGCGCCAGCTCTGCCGTCCGTGAAAGCGTGCGATCCGCCCCATACGCGGCGAGCGCCGCCTGCGCGCTGACCGATTGCAGCAGCGTGTGGATCTTGTTCCACTCGATCTGGTACGCGACCAACAGCGGCAGCAGATCGTCGATATCGGACCGGCTGGCGATGTACACCGCCAGCGTATCCTCGCCATCAAACGCCATGCGCCGCCGCCGCGCCGCCGCGTTCACGAACTCCCACTCGCTAACGTTCTTGTATCCGTAGTCCTCAAAGACGCGATCCGTCTGCCCCAGCACGACCAGATCGACATCCGCGATACACGCGGGCAGGCGCATCACCGCATAAAACAGCGCCGAGGCGTCCACGCCTGTCTCGCGCGCTTTGATGTGCAGCGACGAGCCCATCGCGACATGCGCTTCGATCAGCGCGTCAAGCTGGACAGCGCGGGTCGAGCGAAGCAAAGAATAGATCGTCCGCAGATACAGCTCGATCTCTTCGCTGCCGGTCTTCGGAACAGTTCGGTCCATAGTGTGGTCCCCTCAGTCGTGTGCGCGCAGGTGCGGATTGACTATGCGAACTTCTGCACGAAATAGTCCGGGTTCAGCGCTTCGCCGGTCGCGGCTTCAAGCTGGTCGTTCCAATGCAGCGTAGCGCCCGGCTTGAAGATCCGCTCGCGGAAAAAGTCACCTGCATCCGAGCGGCCCACGATCCCGCCCGCGTGCCGCCGCAGCCAGCTATCCCACTGCAACGACATCATCCGCCCCAGCAGGTAGTTTTGATAGTACGCCGGGGCGAGCGCGATGTGATATTTGGTCGCCCAGTCTGGCTGGTTCTCGCGGCCTTCGGGCACGGGCAAAAGCTGGTACCTGGCAACCAGCTCCCACCACAGCGCGTTCAGGTCCTGGGACGGGTCATCATACAGCGCCCGCTCGAAATTGACGACCACCATCACCCACCGCGCGAAGATCAGTTCTTCCAGGCGGAAACGCCGCGCGCCATCTTCGGCGGCCTGCCGCGCGAGGTCTGGCTCGGTCCCCAGCACCGTTTCCTGCCACTCGCGGTCGAAGGGCAGCGTGCCCATCAGCATCGCCATCGCCTCGGTCGTCAGAATATGCGACACCTCGCGCAGCACCCACGGCAGCGACATCGGAAGGCCCGCATCGTACACCGCGTGGCCTAGCTCGTGGAGCAGCGTGTCCATCCAGCGCAGCGAGGGCTGGAGATTGCACAGCACCCGCACGTCGCCCTCGCGGTCGATGTGCGTGCAAAAGGCGTGCTGGTCCTTGCCGTCGCGCTCGTAGAGGTCGCTGCGCGCCAGGATCGGGCGGACATCCATGCCCAGCCCGTCATACGTCGCCAGCGCCAGCGGGACCAGCTCGCGCCCCTCAAATAGCCGGTTGAAATCCATCCCGCCCACCATCGGCGCTTCCTGGAAGAACGGGTCCGCGTAATGCCAGGGCATCAGTTCGTCAGGCGACAGGCCATAACGCCCCGCCAGTTCGGCGTCCATCGCCGCTTTCGCCTCGCGGAACGGCTGCTCGGTCTTCTGCGCAAGCTCGTCCAGCAGCCCATAGAGCCAGTCCGGATCCAGCTCGTCGAGCGTCAGGCTCATACGGTGAAAGTTGTCGTACCCCATGCGGCGCGCGGCCTCGTTGCGCAGCTCCGCCAGCCGCCGGATCTTGTCCGCCACGCGCGGGCCAATCCCTTTGCTGGCTTCCCACGCGGCGCGGCGCCGGTCGGAGTCCGTCTCGTTGTCGAGGATTTGCTGGATCGCGTTGGCGGTCAGGCGCTCACCGTTCACCTCGGCGCGGAAGTTCGTGTACGCGTCGGTGAGCGCGCTCGATAGCTCGGCCATCTCGTCAATCGTTGCCGGGTCGCGCTGGCCCTGCGCGTATTGCAGGTGCAGCAGCCGGACGGACCGCGCCAGCAGCCGGTCGTCGCCTGCCGCGCCATTCTCGTCCCACGCCCGGTAGCGCCCATACGCGTCCGGGTCGGCCCAGAAGCGCAACCATGCCGCCTCAGCCCGCGAGGACGCGGCCAGCGCCTCGGGCGTGCCGGTCGTCGCAGCGTCCCATTCTGTCCGGTTCATCTCAATATACAGCGTGCGAGCCTGCGCGGTCGTCTCGTCAATCGCCGCGCGCACTGCATCCGACATGCCTTCACCTCACGATTTGCGGTGTGTTACCCCATTTTCCGGTGCTCAAGGGTAACACAATCGCGCCCGAAAAACGAAGCAACCACGCCGGGACGCGCCGCCCGAAACCCCGCCTTCGACTTGCGGAACGCGCGCCTGCTGTCCATACTAGTCTATGCAGAGCAGGCACGCGGCAGCGCCGCGCCAATCAGGAGCCACGCATGAAGCAGTTGATCGTCAATGCGGATGACCTCGGACGCGCGCCGGGCGTGAACCGGGGCATTATCGAAGCGCACCGCAAGGGGATCGTCACCTCGACGACGGTGATGATCAATCTGCCCGATGCTGCCGAAGGTCTGGCGCTGGCGCGGGCCGAAGCGCCGAACCTGGGCGTCGGGCTGCACCTGACCCTGACCGCGGGCGAGCCGGTGCTGCCTGCCGCGCGCGTACCGACGCTGGTTGACGAGAGTGGTCGCTTCCACCACATTCGCGCCTGGGCAGCGGTAATGGACCGCTTCGACGCGGGCGAGCTTCGCGCCGAGCTAGAAGCGCAGTTCGAGGCATTCACCCGCCTCGCCGGGCGCGCGCCCGATCACCTGGACGCGCACCACCACGCGACTTATCTGCATCCCGCCGCGCTGCGCGCCATGTTCGATCTCGCGACTGCGCACGGCCTGCCGGTCCGCGCCCCGCTGCTGGACCTGCCGGACAATCGCGCCGTCGAGGGGCTGCGCGGTTGGCTTCCAGAACTCACGCCGGAGCGCGCCGCCATGCTGCTGGTATCGCTGCGCGACGCGGCGCAAGACGGCCCGCAACCGCGCTGGCCCGAAAAGCTGTGGATGGACTATTCAAACGGGCGCCCGGCGCTCGCTAACCTGCTGGTCATCCTGACCACCCTGCCCGAGGACAGCCTCACCGAGCTGGTGTGCCATCCGGGCTATGTCGACGACGCGCTGCGCACCAGCGGGCTGGTCGAGCAGCGCGAAGAGGAACTGCTACACCTGACCCACGCCGCGACGCGCGAGTGTGTCCAGTCCGAGGGAATCAAGCTGGTGAGCTTTGCCGCGCTGAGCTAGCACCGCGAGAGAATCATGAGCAAGCCGCTCCCATTCGACGATTATGACGACGACGTGTCCGATGACGACATCGTCTACGAGCCGCTGGACGACGTCGCCTGGGTGGATGAAGAAGACCTCGACGCAATCGAGGTAACTGAGGACGACGTCGTAGAGATCGACGAGGCGGCAGAAGCCGGCGTCGCGGATGAGGTAACCGCGCCGGGCGCGCTCGACGCCGGAGCGGAAGCCGGCACGCCTGCGCCTGCGTCACTTGCACCGGAAGCAGCGCCCACTGCTCTACCGCTATTCCCGGAAGAATCGCCCGCGCTCGAACGCGCTCCCGACAGCGTACAAGAGCCAGACGCGCCGCCGTGCCTGTTCCGTGTGGTTGTCCCGCTCAGCGACGAACTGCGTGACGCGATCGAGATTGCGCGCGGCACGCACGCGCTGGACGTCGCCCCGCCGGATGCGCTGGAGTTGATCGCGCCGTTTCGTTGCGACGATGACGCCGCGTTGGAAGACGCGCTTGAGGAATGGGCTGTTGAGCGCTTGCCCATCCACCTGACGCTCAGCGAAGTGACCGCCGAGGTGGTCGGCGCGCAGCGCTATCTGGCCGGGTGGCTGCTCACCCCGCCGGGTCGCCTCGCCGCCGCCCAGCAGGCGCTCAAGCGCGCGCTGGCGGACCTGATCGAGCCGTGTGCGGATGCACCCGATGCGTTCGAGCCGCGTGTGATCGTGGCCGATCGCGTGGCGCCGACGATCTTCCCGCATCTGATTGCGGAGATGCAGCGTCTCTTTGAGACGCAAGCCTGGGCCATCGAGGAGATCGCGCTCGAAGAAGCCTCGTCCGGCGATCGCACATCCCGCTGGATACCGCGCCTGTCCCTTCCCTGAACGCGCCGTCGCGCTATTCGCAGCGAATGTTCGCCAGGTGTTCCTCGTACGTGCGCGCGAACATCGCCCCGCGCCCGCAGCCACCCGCCATATAGTAGTAATCCGTTTCCGCCGCGTACACCGTGCCGAGGATCGCGTTGGCATCCGGGCTGTTGATCGGCGTTGGCGGCAAGCCGGGCCGCGTGTAAGTGTTATACGGCGAGTCCACTTCCATGTTCGACCCGGTCACGCGCGGCCACCAGTTCCCCGGCCCGCCGAGCGCGTACGAGACCGGCACGGTGGAGGCGAGGCGGTTGCCATCGCGCAGCCGGTTGTAGAAAATGCTCGCCACCAGCTTCTGCGTCTCCGGCGCGCGCGACTCGCGCTGGACAATCGAGGCGATGATCAGCGCCTGATAGAACGTGACACCCTTCGCGGCAGCGTCCGCGCGGACGTTTAGCGCGATGTTCGCCGCGAACGCCTCCAGCAGCATATCGCGAAATTGATCGGCAGTCGTATCGTTTTGCACCGTGTACGTGCCGGGATACAGGAAGCCCTCAAGCGAGGTCCCCGGCGGGCGCTCGTGCGTGAAGTCGAACGGCGTTTGCGCGCCCGGCCCCACCACCTCCAGGAAGTCTTGCCCGGTGAACAACGTCTGCGCGGCGTCGATCGCGCCCGCGACCTGCTCCATTCGCCAGCCCGCCGGGATCACGATCGTGCACGGGCAGTTCGGTATGCGCGGCCCGCGCGATCCGCTCGGCCCCGCAGCCGCCGCCGGGTTGGATGGCGGCGCGTTGTCCGCCGCGCCAGGCGGCAGGTAGATCTGCTGGCCTACACGCAGATAGCGGCTGTCCAGGCAGTTCGCAGCGACCAGCTCATCGACCGTCACCGCATTCTCCGCGCCAAGCTGAAACGCGAACAGCGTATCATCTTGCTGCACGGTATATGGCTCCCACCCTTCCGGCGGAACGCACCCCGCCGCCGCAGCCAGCTCCATTGCCCCGGTCGGGATCGCCTCGCCCGCGATCGCCGCGTCGCGCGGGACGGTCGGCGTCTGCTGCGCGAGATCGCGCGGTGTCGGGCTGGGCGCGGTGAGCGGCAGCGCGGTCTGCGTCGGCGCGGGTGACGGGAGCGGCGTGGCGGAAGGTTCAGGCGTCAGCTTAACGGTCGCGGTTGGCATCACACTTGGTGTTCCACTTGGCGTCATGGTCGGCGTAATGGTTGGTGCGGGGGTATGCGTGTGCGCGGCGAGCGTCGGCTCCAGCGCGAGCGCGGTCGGCAGCAGGGTCGCTACCTCGGCGGGTGCGTCGGGATCGTCGTCCTCTACGATGCTCAGCACCACCGCGCCCGCCAACAGCCACGCCAGCACGCCGCCCAACAGCACCGCGACGGGCAGCAACCAGACGCGCCAGCCAGCCAGCGCGCCCGTAGGAGAACGATCACCACGCTTCATAACCTGGCCGATTGTACCGTCCGGCGCCGATCCGGCAACCTGTTTCACCGCAACAAAAAGCCCCATCTCGCCGGGATAGGGCTTTCATACACGCCAGAAGCAGCAGACTGAAATCGAGCGGTTAGCTTTTCTGCGCGGCCTTGCGCCCGTTCTTGATCAAGAACGCGCAGTTCTCGCCGTCTTCCTGCCGCCAGCTTATGCGGCGCGGGCGCACACCGAGCAGAGTAGTAATGAGCCGCTCGTCCATCGAACACAGCTCGCGATTGGTGCACGACACCTGCTCGTACGGGCAGTTGGTCACTGACAGCACCGCGCCGCCTTCGGTCGGCTGCCAGACCGCTTCATACCCTGCGTCAGTCAAAAACGCGACGACGTGATCCAGCCGCACCTCGATGGGCCCCTCAGGGATCGCGGCGTGCTCGGCCATTGTATCGGCCACGCCATCCAGGATTTCGCGGACCTGCACCGGCTCTAGATGCGACTTGAGTTGTTCCAGCAAGCCGGACGCCAGCCCCTGATAGTTGTTCGGGAACATCTCCGACGCGCGCTCGGTCAGCGTATAGACGTACTGCGGGCGGCCCGGCGCGCTGCGCCGGCGGACCGTCGGCGCCGCGACGAGGCCATCCCCGCGCAAAATTTCGAGGTGATGGCGTACCGTCACAGCTGTGATTTTGCCGATGCGATCGGTCAAAGCCTCGACGATCTCGTCGATCGTGGCTTCTTTATGTTCCTTCAGAATTTCGAGAATATGTCGGCGTGTCTGCTGCATGTTCGTGTGACTCACTTTTTTGACTATTTACGATATTGTGATCTTCTTTATGATTTTAAAGAATCTTATCATGCGCAATTACTCCGTGTCAAATGACAACCGGCAGCGCGCAACCCTGCCGAAAAGCACCCGCCGCGCTGCCTACCGCTGGCATCGTTTCTTGTTTTCAACTTGCGCCTAGTTTGCCCCAGCCTAACTTTCTTTCACAGTGACAAACACCCCTGTTTCCGCCTGACATTTTACAGATATTTCTCATTCTAATGACGGCGAGCCGCCCAAACCCGCGCGTCGGGCGCTTGTGTGGGGCGCGCGTTTGAAAGCTTTGCCCGATCCGGCTACACTTAGAGCGGTTTCCGCAGCCAAACTTTGCGGCTGCTCGCCTGACTATCTTTAAGGAGCCTGCGCATGGCGTCTCGCGCCTCGATTTCAGCAGTGGCGATCCTGCTGGTCTCCCTCGCCATCGTGTTCATCTTGGTCGGCAACAGTGGTGTCTCCACCGGCGTGTATGTAGCCGGTCAGCCCACCGATACGCCCGCGCCGACGGTGGGGCCAAGCCCG
>CAZVCM010000210.1:7472-7933 GCA_964626105.1 uncultured Thermoflexus sp. | reverse complement strand
TGCAAGGTTTCGGCGGACGTATCCTCTACCGGCAGGCTCTCGACTGGCTTCACCTGGTCCATCTCGTCCGCCTGGTCGGCCTCGACTGTTTCGACTTGCTCATCCCAATCCCGCGCCGTTGCGTTCGGCTCCGGGAAGATCTCCTCAATATCCCCCGGCTCCCACTCATCCTCGCTCGGGAACAATTGCCGCAACCGTTCCGCCTCTTCCGGCGAGGCGTTTTTTTCCCACGAGGGCAGGGGTCGCAGTCGGGGGCGCTGGTCACGCGGGGGCGGAAGCTGCTGCTCGATCTGGCTGAGCAGGTCATTCAGCGAGAACCCTGGCTCTGGCTCTTCGTCCGAAACGGCGTTCAGCGCGGCGGTCGCGGGATAGTGCTTTGAGTCTTCCTCGCTTGGCGGTGGCTCGGCAGGGATGGTGGTGCGGCGCGTGTCGGGGATAGGTGTCTCCTGGCGCAGCCAGTC
>CAZVCM010000210.1:1370-7462 GCA_964626105.1 uncultured Thermoflexus sp. | reverse complement strand
TCGTTTTCGCCCAACAACTCGAAATTGTCGCGCTCGTCCGGTGAGAGCGCCGGTGCGTCGGGCGCGTCGTCGTCTGCATAGGTCGGCTCGGCGAAGTCATCCTCTTCAATCTCTTCTCCGGCCATCGCCGCCAGCACGCCCTGGAAAGACGGGTCGAACAGGCCGCCAATCACGTCGCCAATCGTCGTGTCGTCAAGCTCCGTCTCGTCATCGTCCGGGGCGGGCTCTTGCGGCGTCTGGCCCCGGCGGATTGAGTCGAGCACGTAGTCAAGCGGATTCGCCGGTAGCTCTTCGTCTTCGGGCGCGCTGAGCAGGTCTTCCAGGGTGCTTCGTCGAGCGGGCGCGTCCGGCGCGCGTAATGAATCGACCAGCTCGTGAAACGCCTGATCGGCGGCTGAGGGAGGCGACTCCTGGAGCGGCGTCTGAGCTAGCGCGTCGAGCACCTCGCCGAAGGTGGATGGATCATGCGGTGTGCCGGTTGCCAGAAACTGGCGCACGCCGTCGAGGTCTTGCGGGGGTACGGTCGGCGTGTCAACGTCTTCGGCTGGCGCTTCGTCCAAAAAGGGCGATACCGCGTCTTCGTCGATCCACTCATCCAGTGGCGACGACTCTTGCGCCAGCGCGTCTGTCTTGCGCAGGCTAGCGGTCCGGTCGATGTCTTGCCAGTCGACCAGCGCGTCTGTCGCGCTAGGGTCCGGTTCGTCGGTGAAGTGCCGCGTCTGCGCCAGGCGATTCAGGTCGGTCTCGCTCGCTTGCGGTTGCTCGTCGTGCCGGGGTGGGGCAGATGGCCGCCGCGCCGCTGCCTCGCCCAGCCGGACAATCAGATCGCGTGCCATGTACGGCTTTGCGATCGCCGCTTCGATGCCAAGCAGGTTGGCGCGCTGCGCCTGCTCGTCGGTGGAATGGCTCAGCACGAGGCGCAGATCGGGGCGAATGGAGCGAATGCGCTCGATCAACTCCGCAATGTCCATGTCGGGAACGTCGAAATCTATCACGGCGATGTCGAATTCGCTCTCGCGCAAGATCTCTTGCGCCGCCATCCCGTTCGCCGACACGCTGACCTCAAACGCGCCGGTTCCTTCCAGGGCTTGTTTGACGTTCACCATGAACGGGATATTGGGATCGATAATCAGGACACGTGTTGACATGGCTTTGGCCCGCCCGCGCTGAGGAAACACTGCTCTGTGCATTGTACTGCGAGCCGCCCTGCGAGGCAACGCAGGCTCGCCAGGGCTACTCCGCGACCGGCAGATCGCCGCACGGCCCTTCCAGCTTCAACCACTGCGTATTGTTGACGGCCCACACCTGCTGCCCGTTCGCGCGCTGGACGCGATACCAGCTTGTATCCGCATTGCGGCCAATCGCTGTCACCGTCTCGCCGACCTCGAACTGGCCGAGCTTGATCGCACGCGTGCCGGGGCCATCGCGATAGTTCAACTCGGTGACCATCACGCGCCCGGTGCAGGCTGTCGCACCCGGCGCCGACACCGTCCCGGATGCCTGGAGCGCGAGCGCGGCGGGCGCGCTGGTGCTGCTGCGGTTGGTGGCGATCACTTCGAGGTGATAGCTCCCCTCGCGTGTGGGTGTCCATGACAGGATCGCTTTGGTCGGGCCGGTCTGGCCGTCCGGCATGCTGATGATGCTGCGCACCTGCCCGCCTTCGACCAACTGAAAGCCCGTCGCCGTGCGATCCGTCTCGACCTCGATATCGACCGGCTGCCTGATTGGAACCACTGCGCCATCTGCCGGGGCGATGATCCGCACGGTGGGCGCTGCCGTGTCCTCGGCGGGCGCGGTGGCGCGCGGCGTGATCGGCTGATCGGGCGCGCCGTCTTCGCCGGAAAGCTCCAGCGAGCAGGCGATCAACGCGCCTGCCAGCGCCGCCACGACGATCAGCAGGCGAGTGGGCGAAGCGGACGGACGGTTCATAATGGCTTCCTGTGCTGCGGCAAACGGTTCCCCCCACTCTAACAGATTCACCCCGCGCTTGCGAGCGACCCAACGCCAGAACGCAGCAGGGGCAGTCGTCGCCAACTGCCCCTGTTCGATGGTCCGTTCTGCGCGCAACCGATCAGCGCACGCCCCACAGGCGGATCATGGTGTCGCTACCGCCCGAAGCGAGAAGCGTCCCGTCTGGGCTGAACATGACCGCCGTCACACTGTTGTGCCCGGGGAGCAGCGTCATCGGCGCCGGGCTGCCGGTCGACCAGACGCGCACCGCGCCATCCTCACCCCCGGCGGCGACCAACTGGCCGCTCGCGCCGAAGGACACAGCGGTTGCCGCGTTGCCAGCGCCCGTATCAAGTGTGATCTGAAGCTGGCCGCTGCTACTGTTCCACACCCAGACCGCGCCATTGCCCTCGCACAACTGCATCTGCCCGGTTCCTGCGATCAGCGCGCCATCCGCACTGACCGTCAGTCCGTTGATCCAGCCGCTATCGCCTTCGAGCGCTACGGCGGCCTCGCCGCTGGCGACGGTGTATAGCTCGACACCGTCGCCACCCTGATCGCAGCTCTTGCCTGCCGAGCCGACCGCGACCCGATCGGTGCCGATCATGTCGATCGCGTTGACCAGACCGTAGGTCGCGATCTCGCCGAGCAGCTCGCCGCTGGCGACATCCCACACGCGGACGCGGCCATCCAAGCCGCCACCTTCGGGGTTCACGCCGCCCGCGGCGACGCGCGACCCGTCAAAGCTGACTGCGACTGATTCGATCTGCGCGCCATGCTCGAACGCGCTGAGCTGCTGCCCGCTGGCGATATCCCACACGCGGACGCTGCCATCCCAGCCCCCGGAGATCAGCCGCGCGCCGTCCGGAGTGAAGACCACGCTCGTCACACGGTCGTTGTGCCCGGTCAGCGTTGTGATCGGTTGGCCGGTAGCCGTGTCCCACAGGCGGATCGTGCCGTCGTGGCTGGCCGAGGCTAGCTGATTTCCGGCAGGGCTGAACGCCAGCCCGGAGACGTTGCCGGTGTGTCCGGCCAGCACCGTCACCTCGGCCAGTAACGCCGCGTTCCCGGTGTCGATCGGCGCCAGCGGCCCGCCGCCCTGATCTTCGACTAGGGGTTGTTCCTCACCAGACGGCTGCTCTTGCACCTCTGGCTGCTCTTGCATCTCCGGCTGCTGCTCGTCCGGCGGCGCTTGCTCCTGCGCTGGCGGCAGTTGTTCCTCGACCGGCGGCTGCTGTTGCTCACCCAGTGGCAACGCTTCCTGCGGCTGTTCCTCAAGCGGCTGCGTGGGCGGGATCACGACTTCTGGTTCTGTCGGGACTGCGGTTGGCACCTGTGTCGGGACAAGTGTCGGCACAAGCGTCGGAACGGCAGTCGGCGGTTGGGTCGGCGGCGCTTCCTCGACCGGCGGCAGCGCGCGCAGCGCCTGGGCGCCCGGGTTGACGTTGATATCGAGATACGCTTGGTTATTGCCCTCGTCGCTTTCTGCGACCGTGTTCCCGGTATCCACCGTGACCAGCAGGCGCGTCAAGCCGGGCGTGTCGAACGTCATCGTTACGCCGCCCGCCGGAATCTCCACTTCCTGGCCCGGCCCCAGCCCTGAGACGATTCCCAGATCGCGCGATTGCTGGCCGAGGACTGCTGCCGCAACGTTAAACTGACCGGCTGGTAGCCCGCCGAAGTTCCGCACGCGGACGATGTAGGTCGCCTGCGCGGTCCCACCCGCGTCCAGCGTGACCTCGCGCGGCCCTTCCAGCACACTCAACCGCAGATCGGGCGGGGTCGGTGTGGCGGTTGCGCCGGCTTGCGTGGGTTCCGGGGTGTTGGTCGGCGCCTGCGTGGGCGGCGGAGGAACCTGCGCCGGCCCTATCCCCGCGCAGTTGCCAAGCTGCGTAGTGTACGCAGCGCTCACCCAGCCGGTGCGCCCGCCAGCGCTCAACAGCCACCATTGGCCGTCTGGCTGGTTCGCGTAGCCGATAATCGGCGGTTCTTCGCCCGCCTGGAACGTCAGAATGATGTCGTACATCGTGCCCGGCCCGGCCCGGAAGCGCAGCGGCGTGTTGATCCGCGCGCGGCACTGCATGTTCGCTACAGTCGGCGTGATGTTGGCGGCAGGCGTGCCCGCGCCGCTATCGCCCGGATCGAGCGGGCCGCGCACTTGCACTTGCAACGGCTCGGACTGCCCCGTGACGCCGCCGCTGTACGCGCGGACCACCAGCGTCAGCGTGCCGCTTTGCTGCGGCGTGTAGTCTAGCACGACCGTCAGTTCTTCGGGGCGCTGGTTTTCGGCGGGCGGCTGCGTCGTGACCGGGATATTGTTCACCAGTAGCTCGACTTGTGTGATGCCCGAAGGCGACGCCGCCCGCGCCGTAACAGAGAAGCGCTCGCCCTGGACGAGGGTTGCGCTGCTATCCGGCTCAAGAATCTCAACGACGGGCCGCTCGACCTGCGCTGAGGTGGCGGGAGTCGGTTCCAACTCGCCGCGCTGCAAATTGCACGCCAGCGCAGCCAGCATCAGCGCCGCGATCACGATCAGCGGGCGCCAAAGCACGTGACGGCTTGTCATAGGATAAACTCCTGAATCGCGCGAGCGCGATTGAGCTTGCATCTTCACAACGGTGGTTCTCTCAACGGGTTTTCTGCCGGGCGCTACGCACAAATACACGCTGGGCGCCGGTGCGGACGATTATTTGCATTGTAGTTCAATTGCGGGGGACTGCAAACCTTTGTCAGCCGAACACCCCCCAGGCGTCAGCCAAGCGTTGGGTCGCAGCAGGGCAGCGCGACATTACGCGCTTCAGCGCGCGAGTAGCAGCAAAAAGCCCCTGCGCAGAGCAGAGGCCGTTGTGTGTGAGTAGGGTGGGGCGGCTCAGTCAAGCGGCTGTTTATAGATGATGTAACGCCCCATATCGTCGCCTTTGGCGATGCAGGTCGAGATCTCCACTTTGAACTCATGCCCGCCCGATACCCAGCGCAATCCTTCTTGTAGCAGCCCCTGGCCGACGTAGCACACGGGCCGGTCTGCCTTTCGATTCCAGCACATCGGGCAGCGCTCCAGCGTGTAGACGTATTTGTCGCCTTCGTCATGCACGTTGGAGATCTGATCGGAGAACTGCGTGAAGATATTCGCCATCGCCGGCAGGCCGATCTTCAGCTTAGCGGTCAGCGGCAAGACCTTGAATGCCAGGTCGCCCACACCGGCCAGCGCGCCAAACCCACGCAGCGCGTCGGCGAACGTGGCGCGTCCCGCGCGTAGCGCCAGACCGCGACCACCGCGCGGCCCGTACATCTCTTCGAGCGCGACGCACAGCGCGGTGAAATAGGCGAAGTCAAACTCTTTTTCCAGGTTGTCCGGTGGATAGTTGTTGATCAGTTCAGACAGGCCCGCCAGGTGCAGGATCGCGTTAAGGCCGTTCTTGCCCATTACCTCTTCGAGCGCCTCGATCGTGATCCGGGCGAACTTATTGGGATAATAAAACCCGCTCTTTTCCGGTGGCATCGTGCCTGATCCTCCAATCGACGTGTGGGGCGGACCGCCGCGGGGCCCTCGCCGCCACGCATCAGTATACGCGAAATCGGTCCGTCTGCCATTGACCGGCAAGCGACGCAGATAGTACGCGTATTATAGGGACAATTGTGATTTTGGCGAATGGTCTTTACGAATCATTGATGAACCTCACCCCTAAAACCCCTCTCCGCGTGTGGAGAGGGGCCGGGGGTGAGGTTCTATCACTGCAATCGGGCAGGTGAATCACCCCGCTGCGACGATCGGCAGCGCGTCATCGGTAGCGGGCTGCGCCGACGCGAGGCGGCCCTGCATGCTCCACGGGCCGGTCCAGGTGACGGTCACCTGCGCGAGCCTGCCGCGCCAGTCCTGCGTGTCGTCCTCGAAGAAGACCAGCTTGTTCTGCGGCGTGCGGCCCCGCCACTTGCCCCGGTGCTGATCCTCGACCAGCACCTCGACCGTCTGCCCCAGGAAGCGACTGTTGATTTCGGCCACCACCTGCGCCTGGAGTTCTTCGAGCGCGGCGTGGCGGCGTTTTTTCTCGGCATCCGGCACGTCGTCTGCCATCGTGCGCATGCTGACCGTGTGCGGGCGCGGGCTGTAGCGCGCCAGATGTACCTTGTCCAGCTTCAGTTCC
>CAZVCM010000210.1:0-1360 GCA_964626105.1 uncultured Thermoflexus sp. | reverse complement strand
TCCGCCAGCAGCTCGTACGTGCCCTGGAACTGCTCGGCGGTCTCGCCGGAGAAGCCGACGATGATATCGCAGTGGATCGCCACGCCGGGGATCCGCTCGCGGATGCGCGCCACCAGCGCGCGATACTGTGCGACCGTGTAGCCGCGCCGCATCCGCTCCAACACCTCGTCGTCGCCCGCCTGCACCGGAACCTCGATCTGCGGCATGACGCGCGGCAGCTCCGCTACTGTGTCGAGCAACTCGTCCGTCATCCAGTTCGGGTGGCTGGTCAGGAATCGGATACGCTCGACGCCTTCCTGCTCGGCAACCTCATGCACGATGCGCAGCAGTTGCGCCAGGTTCGGGCCGTCCGGTACATCCTTCCCATAGCGGTCGACGATCTGGCCGAGCAGCGTGACTTCCTTGACGCCCTGCCGCGCCAGGCTGCGCACATGCGCCACGATCTCCCCGACGGGGCGGGATTTCTCCACGCCGCGCCGGTAGGGGATGATGCAGTACGAGCACGCGTGCGAGCACCCATACACAACCGGCACGTGCGCGCTCACGAGGCGATGGCGCTCTTGCACGGGCAGAATCAGCGTGCCCTCGTCCATCAGGTCCTGAAACTCGTCACGAGCGGCCCGCGCCCGATCTTCGGCGTTGCGCAGCGAGGTTTCCACGTCACGGTCGCGCAGGAAGTCGACCATCGGCGCGGGGTCGGATGGCGGCAGGAAGACGTCCACCTGCGGCAATTTTTCGCGCAAACGCAGCGGATCGCGCACGCCGACCAGGCAGCCCATCAGCCCGATGACCTTGTTGGGATGCGCCTGCTTGACCTGCGCCAGCTCGCGCAAGCGGCCATACGCTTTGTCTTCGGCGGACTGGCGCACCACGCAGGTATTGATGACCAGGATATCGGCATTGTCGGGGTTGTCCGCCGCGTGATGGCCTAACTCTTCCAATTCAGACGCCAGCCGCTGCGAGTCCGCGACGTTCATTTGGCAGCCTAATGTCCAGATGTGATACTGCATGCTTCTACTACCTCAACCGTGATCGGTCTGCGATGCGGGCGATGATGCGTGTTACCGGGCGTGAACAGGTTACAGCTTGCGCTCCAAATATGCCTTGAGCGCCGCTGCCTGATTGTGGACTTCGTCGCGCGCGCCGTAGACGAGCGTGATGGTCCCTTCGCGCGCCGCTGCGAGCAGCGGCTCCCACGCGGCGGGGTTGGCGTCCAGCTCAGCGGCGTACGCCTGCTGAAAGTCATCCCAGCGCGCCGCGTCGTGGTGGAATTCCTTGCGCAATGCGTGGCTTGGCGCGGCTTCTTTCGCCCAACGTTCCAGCGCGAGCGCATCCTTCTTCACGCCGCGCGGCCACAGGC
>CAZVCM010000209.1:3645-7944 GCA_964626105.1 uncultured Thermoflexus sp. | reverse complement strand
CGGCGCGAACGGGCGGAACTTTTCGCGGTGCTTGATGCGCGCGTTGAGAATGTCTTTCATGTCGTCGCGGCGCGGATCGGCGATGATGCTGCGGTTGCCCAGCGCGCGCGGGCCCCACTCCATCCGCCCCTGGAACCAGCCGAGCACGTCGCCGTTCGCCACGATCTCCGCAGCGCGTGTCACCAGCCCGTCCTCGTCCAGCGTTTGGTACGCGAGGTTATGCTGCTTCAGCACTGCTTCGATCGCGCTGTTGCCGAACTGCGGCCCGGTATAGGCGTCGTGCATCACGAAGTTGCGCGGCTGGTCGAGAATCTGGTGGTAAATGTAATAGCAGACGCCCAGCGCCGTCCCGGCGTCACCTGCCGCCGGATGGATATAAATCTCGCTGAAGTCCGTCTGCGGCAGCACCTTGCCGTTGAACGCGCTGTTCAGCGCTACGCCGCCGGCCATCGCCAGCGCGGGCTGCCCGGTCTCGGCCTGGAGCTTGCGCACCAGCGCGAACTCAGCTTCTTCCAGCATCGCCTGCATCGCGGCGGCGACGTCCATGTGCCGCTGTGTGATCTCGCTGCGCGGCACGCGTGGCTCGCCAAACAGCTCGACCATTTTGGATGAGTAGAGCGTGCCGAGCGTTGGTTCGCCGCCGCCCCAGGTCATGTCCGCGCCCTCGGCGTGATGCACAAAATAGTCGAGGTCCAGCTCGAACGTGCCGTCGCTCTGCACGCGCACCAGGCGGCGCATCGCGTCCATGAACGGCGCCGGATCGCCGTATGGCGCCAGGCCCATCGTCTTGCCCTCGTCGCCGTACTTCGGGAACCCAAGCCACTGCGTCACGGCGCTGTAGAAGATGCCGAGCGAGTGCGGGAACAGAATCTCGTCCATCACCTGGAGCTTGTTCCCCTGCCCGGTGCCCCACATCGTGGTGACGAAGTCCCCCGCGCCGTCGACCGACAGGATCGCCGCCTGGTCGAAGGGCGAGACGAAGAACGCGCTCGCCATGTGCGCGCGGTGATGCTCGACGTTGTGGAACTGCGCCTTGAGGTTCTTCGCGTCGAGGCCCATGTGCTCGGCGAAATCGGACTTGAGCGTGCCGGTCTTCAGGCTGTGGCTGAGCCGGTCTCGCACGAAGCCGAGCGTCGGGCGGTTGCGAAAGGCGAACAGCGCCTTTTGCATCAGGTTGGCTTTGGGATCGATCGAGATGCCGATGTGATCGAGGTCGTGCGGCGTGATGCCCGCTTCGGACAGCACGTACTCAATCGCTTTGACCGGGAATCCGGCCCAATACTTGACGCGGGTGAAGCGTTCTTCTTCGGCGGCAGCGATCAGGCGGCCATCTTCGATTAGGCAGGCGGACGCACCGCCATGATACGCGTTGATTCCCAGAATGTACAAGCGTGCCTCCTCATACCATGAGCGCGGCTTGGGCGCTCACAACATTGTGGACGGTCGGGCGTGCGGTCCTTACAGATACCCTCGCACGATCTCGACCAACTGCTGCGCGCGGTGCCGGAAGGTGTGCTCTTTCAACAGACGCTCGCGCGCAGCCCGGCCCATCTTACGTCGCTCGGCGTCATGCTGCAAGAGCCAGCGCATGCGTTCAACCGCCTCTTCGGCGCTACTCACGACGATCAACTCGCGGTCTGGCTCGAACCACGTTTCGATGCCCTCATACGGGCTGCACACCATACACGCGCCGAGCGCGGCTAGCTCGAACGGGCGCGAGCTGGACGACGCGAACACCGAGGCGTGCGCCTGCCGCGTGATGACCAGATTGAGCTTGCTGCGGCAGGCATACTCGCGCAGCTTGCTGAAGGACAGGTAGGGCAGTTGTTCCACACGACCCAGGTCGCCGAGAGCCGTCCCGCGCACGGCGAAACGCGCGTTGGCTAGGGCGTGGCTGGCGTCCCGCAGCAACGCGTCGATCCACGCGCCGCGATATTCGCGCCCGTGCCCGTAGAAGAATACGTCCAGGTCCTGCGCGACGTCCAGCGGCGAGAACAGATCGGGGTCGGCCCCGTAATACAGCGCGTGGACCTCGCGCGCGCCCAACGCGCGCAAGCCTTCGGCGCCGCCCAGGCTGTTCGACAGAAACGCGGTGTACTCGGACGGATCCGCGCCCTGGTAAATGCGAAATCCGGACGCAAAGCCACGAAAGTTCGGCAGGCTGGCGGGGACATCCCCATCATAAAAGAAGACCGGCTTGCCGTGCCGCTCAGTGATGTGGCGCGCCAGCCCGGTGATGTGGTTGAGCGGGACGGTGATGATCAGCACGGCGTCAATATCCGGGTGCGCCGCCATCACGCGATCGACGTGCGCTCGCCAGCGCGGCGCGATCGCCGTCTGCGCGACCCGCCGCACCAGCCGGTCCGTAGTGGAGTCGGGCGCAGCGGCTGCGCCTTCGGGCGTTGGGCGCGCTCCACCGACCGCGCGCCAGCGGTCCCGCAGCGCCTTGAACGTGTCACCCTCGCGCCGGGCGGGGTTGGCGGCGGCCTGCCACCAGGGCGCCTCGATCGCCGGGCCCTGGTACGGCGCGACGATGACTTCCACGCCAATCTCGTACAGCCCCTTGAACAACTGCCACCAGGCGGGCGTCGCGCTGAAGGGCTGCGTCAGGTCCAGCGAGGAGACGATCACAAACAGCTTCACGCGGCGGCCCCTTTTCGGCGCGCGTAGGCGCGCTCGTATGCGTCGAGCGTCGCGGCGACCTGGCGCTCCAGCGTGAACATGCTCGCGACGCGGCGCTGTGCAGCCTCGCCCAGGCGCTGGCGCAGACCAGCGTCGGCCAGCAGGCGCGCGATCTGATCGGCCAGCGCGTCTACATCGTGCGGGTGCACGACGCTGCCTGTCTCGCCATCGAGCACCGCTTCTTGCGCGCCACCATAGCATGAGACAACCGCAGGCGTCCCGGCGGCCTGCGCCTCAAGCACGACCTGCGGCCACGGCTCGAACACCGTCGCCGGAAAAACCAGCACGTCAGCCAGCGCGCAGGCGGCGGCGCGTGTCACGCTGTTGAGGTCGCCCTGCGGCATGACAAGCGCATCTGAGAGATCGGGGTTTTCGCGGCGCACGCGCTCGGTGCGTGGCTCGTCCGCGCCAAATATCCACAGCGCCGCGTCGGGAATCGTGCTGCGAATGCGGCGCAGCGCGGCCAAACTCTGCGCTGCGCCGTCCGTGCCTGGCTCACCGGCAGGAAGCAGAATCACGCGCCGCTCGCCCAGGTGCAGCCGCTGGCGCAGCGCGGCGAGCGCGGCCTCGGGCAGGGCGTTGTTCCGCTCGATTCCATCGTGGATGACCTCGAACGATTGCAGGCGGTTGGCCGCCAGCGCCTGCCGGAGCGTCTCACTGACCGCGATCTTGGCGTGGGTGTAGTAGTGCATCGTATGCCGTATCGAGAGGTTGCGCGTTGGGTTCCAACGCAGCCGCGCGTGCTGCCAGTTGGCAATAACCGGCAGGCGGTAGTCAATCTCCGCGCAACGATCCGCGCTGATCTCTGGTGTGCGATATGCAAAGGGAAGCGTGTTGCGCGCGGTGAAGACGGTCCCCGCGCCAACGCGGCGCCCCAATACGATGCTGTGATAGCTGAGGTGCGTTTGCACGTTGTGCGCGTGGACGATGTCCGGTTTCAACGCCCGCAGCGTGCGATAGAGTGGGACGACCGTCTGCGGGTTCAGCAATCCGTACCACGCCGCCCAGCGCGTGGCGTAGCGCGAGTGCAGCAGGTGGACGGTGATGCCGCCGCGCTGCTCGACCTGCGCCGCGCCGGGCGTGGTGGTGATGAACGTCACGCGGTGACCGGCAGCGATCAGCCCTTGACCGAGCCGCCACACCGCAGCCGCAGCGTCATCCGGCTGCTCGGCGGGCAGCGTGTCGTGCAGCAACACAATATGCATAGGTGGCAGGCGCGTCCTGAATGCGAAACGCTAGACCGTGATGGATTCGAGCGGCACAAGCATAACACAACTGGGGGGCGCTGTCAGGCCAACAACGCGGCGTAAATATCCCGCACGCGGGCGGCGACCGCGCCCCAATCTTGCCGCTCCGCATGCGCGCGCCCCGCCGCGCCCATCCGCGCGCACAGCGCCGGATCGCGCAGCAGGCGCAGGATCGCGTCGGCCAGCGCGTTCGCGTCGTCTTGTGGGACGAGCAGCCCGGTTTCCCCCTCGATCACGGCTTCGGCCACGCCGCTGCCATGCGTGCCGATCACCGGCAGCCCGGCGGCGCCCGCTTCGAGGAAGACGAGGCCGAACCCCTCGAACTTGCCGCCGACGTTGCGCGAGGGCAGCGCGAAGACGTCCGCGTGCT
>CAZVCM010000209.1:1418-3545 GCA_964626105.1 uncultured Thermoflexus sp. | reverse complement strand
CCCTCGAACTTGCCGCCGACGTTGCGCGAGGGCAGCGCGAAGACGTCCGCGTGCTGGTACCACGCCAGCAGCTCAGCTTCGGGGATCATCCCCGCCAGCCGGACCACGTCGCCTAGCCCGTGTTGCGCGATCAGCGCCTCGACTTGCGTCTGATAGTCCGGTTCTGTTGCGCCCGTGACGATCAGCCGCGCGTCCGGGATCTGCTGCCGCACCTGGGCGAACGCTTCGACCAGCACGTGCGTCCCCTTGCGCCCCTTCACGCCGCCCGAAGCGAGGACGGTCGGCCCGTGCTTGCCAGGGTCGGGCTGCGGCGGCTGGAACCGCGCAAAGTCCACGCCGTTGTGGATCACGACCGGATCGGCGCCGGGCAGCGCGGTGCGCACCTGAGCGGCAGTGTACTCGCTGACCGCGATCAGGCGGGCGTGGGTGTAAGCGCGCCGATAGAGCCAGCCAACCAGCGGACGTGCGACCGTTTTGGGCACGAACGTCCCGTGCGCGGTGACGACCAGCGGGCGCGCTCCGGCGCTCCACAGCGCGAGCGGCGCGTATGGCTCTGCGACGACGTGCAACAGGTCACAGCCCTGCAGCGCGCGCCGCACACGTGGGATCGCCAACAGCGAGCGCATCAGAAAGCTGCGTCGCATGGGAACCAGCCGGGGCAGCACGCGCTCGACACGCGCCGCGCCAAGCGTAGGGGCGACCGTGCCACCTGCCTGCGCCAGCGCGATGACCTCGACGCCTTGCATGCTCAGGCTGCGCCCCAGGTCGAGCGCGTAGCTCGCCCAGCCGTATGCGGCAGCGAAATCCGGCGCTACCAGCGCGACACGCATCACTCGCCCCCTTCCACAAAGGCGCGAATACGCTTCGCCCGCGCCTGCCAGGTGTAACGAGTGGAAAGGTTGCGCGCCGCCTCGCTAAGCCGCCCGCGCAAGGCCGGATCGTCGCGCAGCCGGGCGATTGCGTCTGCCCACGTCTGCGCATCTCCCGGCGGAGCGAGCAGCGCCGTTTCGCCATCTTGGACGACCTCAGCAAAGGCGGGTAAATCGGACGCCACAATCGCGCGCCCGGCGGCCATGTACTCGAATAGCTTGATCGGGGACGTGTGATAGGCGAACTGCTCGGTCCAGGGATGGGGCATGACACATACATCCATCGCGCTCAGGTACAGCGGAACGCGAGACGGCGCCACTTGACCCGGCGCCAGAAATCGAGCGCTATCAAGCCCTGACGCCGTCCAGCGCGTGAGGAGTTCCTCCACCATCTCCGCCGGACCGCCCACAATCGCCAGCGCCGCGTCATCGATAGACCTCAACGCGTCGATGAGCAGGCCAACACCTTTGTCCAGACCCAGCATTGCCAGCCGGCCAACCCAGCCGACGATAAAGGCGTGCGCTGGCCAGCCTAATGCTGCGCGTGCCTCTGCCTGCGACGGCACATCCGCGAACCGCGCGGCGCGGAACCCGTCGTGCTCCACCTGCACATGATCCGCGCCCTGCGCGCGCAACGCGTCGGCGAGGTGCGCGGTCAGCGCGACGACATGCGCGCGCCGGACCACAAAGCGCTCGATCGCGCGGCCCAGGCGCGAGCGGTGCAGCGCGTGCGCCTCGTAGACGAGCGCCGTGCGCGGGCGGATCAGCGCCATCCACGCTGCGAGGAACAGGTCGCGCGTGTAGAGCACGTCTGCCCGGCGGCGCAGCAGCCACAGCGCGAGCGCCAGCGCGAACGTTACTGTCTGCATGACGAACGCGATCCGCCAGCGCGGGATGATCGGGAACAGGTCGATCACCGGCAGGCGGCGGAACGCGAAAACCCGCTCGACGCCGTAATGCGCCCACAGCGGCCCGGCGGCGCGCATCTCGGCGGTGTTGATGCGGCGCGGCGCGACCAGCGTCACCCTGTAGCCCGCCTGCGCGAACGCCTCGCACATCTGCGCGATCTGCAGGCCGTGCGCCTTTTCGGTCGGCAGGCGGTTGTTGGCAACGTAGATCAGCTCAGGCATGGCCTGCTGCCTCGCGCATCAGCGCCACGACGCGGTCCATCAGCCCGTCGAGCGAGTGCGCCGCCAGCGCCCGCGCGCGCAGCCCGGCCCCGATGGCCGCGCGCTCGTCCGGCGACCGCGCCAGCAGC
>CAZVCM010000209.1:0-1318 GCA_964626105.1 uncultured Thermoflexus sp. | reverse complement strand
CGAACTCGACTGGCGGCGCAGGTTCGAGCGCTGCGGCAAGATTGCGCAATTCGGTGGGATAGCCCGGCTCGTGCTCGACATCGCCCCCGATCAGCCGCACGTGGAACGGTCCGGCGTCCGGCATTGCGGTGACCATCGAGGCAGCGCGCAGCAGCCAGTCCTGTCGCTTGATGCGCGACAGCCGCCCGACCATTGCGATTTCCGTCGGGATCGCTTCCGGCTGGGGTGGGGGAAACTGCGCTGCGTCGATGCCGTGGCCCATCACGCGCACCTTCGGCGTGCGCAGCGGAAAACTGCCCGGCGCGGCGGTCAGTACGTGCGAGGCGAGCGCGGTCGCCAGTTGTAGCTCTGCCGAGACCTGGGGATGCACGTACCAGAGCAGAAGCGGCTTGCGATGGATGCGCGCCCACGGCGCGGCGAACAGCACGTAGCGCGCGATCATGTGGCAGAAGACACCATCCGCTTGTGGAACCAGCGCGCGCAGGTGGCGCGTTAGCGCGAGGGATTGCGCTACCCGGCCCGCGCCGCGCTCTTTGCCCATGCTGAAGGCGCGCACGTTCGGCGGCAGATCGTTCGTGCGCTGCTCCTGGCAGATCACGTCGAGATGGTCCAGCCGCCCCGCCAGCGTCTCAATCCAGCGCAGCATGAAGCCGGTCCGGTCGTCGGTAGGATCGAGCTTGCGCGTCAGCAGCAGCCAGCGCATAGCTCAGCCCTTCCGCCCGGCGACGCGTAGCGCGTGTTCGAACGTCTCGGCAATCGCGTCTAACTGCCGCGCATACTCAAAGCGCGCCAGCACATCCGCTTGTCCCGCCGCGCCCATCGCCTGTGCCCGCTCCGGATCGTCCAGCAGCGCCGCGATCGCGGCAGCCAGCGCGCCGGATGTGTGCGCCGTCAGCAGGCCGGTTTCGCCGTCGCGTATGATATCGCGCGGTCCGTCGCCGTCCGTGCTAACCACCGGCGTACCTGCCGCCAGCGCCTCGACCAGCACTTTGCCAAACCCCTCGTAGCGGGAGCTATGGGCGTAGACGCTCGCCATCTGGTAATACGCAGGCAGATCGTCGTGCGCCACGCGGCCCGGGAAGATCACGCCTTCGGCCTGCGCTGCGCGCGCGAAATCGGGGCGCCCGCTAAAATCGCCCGCCATCACCAGCCGCGCGGCGGGGTGTGCCTGTTTCACATGACGGTATGTGTCGAGCAGCAGCTCGACATGCTTGACACGTGCGGGCAATCCCACCCACAGGATGACCGGCGCGTTCGGCGCGAGGCTGAGCGAGTCGCGCAGCGCGGCGATCCGTTCTGGCGGCTGCGCCACGGCGAA
>CAZVCM010000208.1:0-8030 GCA_964626105.1 uncultured Thermoflexus sp. | reverse complement strand
TTTCTGCCGACTATAACTGAGTGGCTGCTGGCGCGCGTGGATGTGCGATAGATCGGCAGTACATCCGGTCGCAAAAGAACAAGGGCCGGTATAGAAACCGGCCCTTGTTGGTACGGATGGTATGAGAGCTAGGCCAGCCCGCGCAATGGCGCGGCTGGCGCGGGCTAGGTGATCGGTCTGCGGCGGAAGTAGGCCAGATAGAGGCCGATCAAGGCCAGCACCGCCCCGACGACCGCCACGATGATCTGGTACGTGCCGATTCCTTCGGCGCTACCAATGCCGATCGAGTCGGCCAGGAGCGACCCCAACGCGATGAGAATCCCAATGATGATCAAGGCATATGCAAGCTGCCGTTCGGACATGAGCTGCTCTCTCCTCTCTCATATCTGGAGCCGGATGCTCCCGTTTTATCAGGGTAACACAAAAATGTCGCCAGCGATCCCACAATTTCAAGGAGAGCGCGGGCCGGGCCGCGCCCCGCAGCCTCGTTCAGAACAGAAAACGGGCCGACACACGACCCGCCTTCGATATCAGCGACAGAGCACCTTCACCCCTACACCAGCCCCAGCGCCCGCGCGATGGTGGCGGTCGTCAGCGTGACCAGGAAGCCGAGGCCAAGCGGCAGCAGCGCGGCGACCGCAGTCCACTTTACGCTCTTGGTCTCGTTGTAGATCGTCAGGATGGTCGTGCTGCACGGGTTGTGGATCAGGCTGAACAGCATCAGGTTGACGGCAGTCAGCGTCGTCCAGCCACCCGCCTGCAGAATCTCGCGGATCGCGTTGTCTGAGTCCAGCTCGAACATCACGCCCGCGCCCTCGCCCACCCCGCTCAGCCCGGCGGTGAGCACGGTCAGCATCAGGATGGTCGGGATGATGATCTCGTTAGCAGGGATGGCGACGATATACGCCAGCAGAATCACGCCGTTCAGCCCCAGCAGCAGCCCGAACGGGTTAATGCCGCTGACGAGATGCTCCGCCAGGCTCGCGTCGCCGATCGTAATGTTGGAGATCGTCCAGATCACAACCCCAGCCGGAATCGACATCGTCACCGCACGCCACAGCACGATCAGCGTGCGGTCGATGACCGAGGTATAGAGCGTTTGCAGCACGCGCGGCGGGCGATAGGGCGGCAGCTCCAGGCTGAAGACCGACGCCTCGCCCTTCAGGATCGTGCGCGAGAGCGCCCACGAGACGACGAACGTCAGCCCGACGCCCAGCACCGCGATCCCCACGACCGCCAGCGCGGAGATCACCCCCGCCAGCGCCGCCGGAACTGCCGTCCCGATGAACAGCGTGGCGACCATGATCAGCGTCGGCCAGCGCCCGTTGCAGATCGCGAAGTTGTTGGTGATGATCGCAATCAGGCGCTCGCGCGGGCTGTCAATGACGCGCGTGGCGACGACCCCGGCGGCGTTGCAGCCAAACCCCATCATCATCGAGAGCGACTGCTTGCCGTGCGCCCCGGCGCGGCTGAACAGCCGGTCCAGGTTGAACGCCACGCGCGGCAGATAGCCGAAGTCTTCCAGCAGCGTGAACAGCGGGAAGAAGATTGCCATCGGCGGTAGCATAACCGCCACGACCCACGCCATCGACAGGTATGCCCCATCGATCAGCACGCCGCTCAGCCACCAGGGGAAGCCGAGCGAGGCCGCGCCCGATTTCAGCGCCGGGTGAACCGTGTCGAGCAGCAGATTCGCCAGCATGGACGAGGGCACGTTCGCCCCGGCGATCGTGAACCAGAACACCAGCGTAAACAGCGCCGCCATGATCGGGAAGCCCCACACGCGGCTCGTCAGCAGGCGGTCGAGCGTGCGGTCCAGGTCGAAGCGCGGGCGCCCGTCCGGGCGCGTCACGGCGCGGTCGGCCAGGCGCGCGGCGTCAGTGTAGAGCGCTTCGCTCAGATGGTCGTGCAGGTCCTCGCCCAGCCCAGCGCGCAGATCGCGAGCCGCGCTGAGCACGTCAATTGGAGCAGCGGATTGCGCGCTCATGCGCTTACCTCCGCCACCCGCAGACGCTCGTCGGGCGCGGGCGGGCGCTCCCCGCGAGAGAGGTCGCCCAGGCTGCCATCGCGGACAGCCTGCTCGATCGCCGCGTCGCCGTCCAGCAGACGCAGCGCCACCCAGCGAGCGTTCGGCAAGCCAGGGAACGCTGCCTCGACCTGCTGTGTGAGCCGCGCCAGCGCGTCGTCGAGCGCCGGGTTGCGCGTGGTCTTCAGGCGATGCGGGCGGGTCTGGACCGCGCCGGTCGCCACATCATGCACCGCCTGCAACAGCGCGGGGATGCCCTCGCTGCGCCGGGCGGTGGTCGGCACGACCGGCACGCCCAGGTCGCGCGCCAGCCGCCGGTCATCGACCGTCAGGTGATGACGCTGCGCCTCGTCCATCAGGTTGAGGCAGATCACGACGCGATCGGTGATCTCCAGGATTTGCAGCGCGAGGTTGAGGTTGCGCTCTAGCCGGGTCGCGTCGGCGACGATCACGGTCACGTCTGGCGCGCCGAACAGGATGAAATCGCGCGCGATCTCCTCGTCCACGCTGGACGCCAGCAGCGAATACGTGCCGGGCAGGTCCACCAGTTTGAAGCGGCTGTCTCCGAACTGAAAGCCGCCTTCAGCGCGCGCAACGGTCTTGCCCGGCCAGTTACCGGTGTGCTGGCGCAGACCGGTGAGCGCGTTGAAGACGGTGCTTTTGCCGGTGTTCGGATTGCCCGCCAGCGCGACAACGTAATCCCAGTTGTCGACGTTGACGCCCAGCCGGGCGAGGTGCCGGTTCGCCGGGCACGTCGCGCAACCGCCGCTTAGCGAGTCAGGTTTGGGGAGTGCGGGAGTCTCTTGCATCAGGTTGCCTCGATGTCAGGTGCTGTGTGGTCAGGTGCCTTGTGTTCAGGATCAGCGATAGTAATCTGTCGCGCCTGATCGCGGCGCAGGGCGACCGATGCGCCGCGCACGCGGTAGGCGACGGGGTCACCGAGCGGGGAGCGCATCTCCGCGACGACGACCGTCCCCGGCACGAGGCCGAGGTCCAGCAGGCGGCGGCGCTCTGCCCCGCGCAGATCAAGCGCGACGACCACACCCGCCTGCCCGACCGGGAGATCGGCCAGCGTGGCGGGCGCGGAAGAGGTGTCAGATAGCCCAGTGTGTTCGGTCATAATTGCAGCAATGCTCGCTTCTGAATTTTGGATTATGCAAGAGTATATTTTAGGTGAACCAAAATGTCAAGTGAGGCAAATCAGCTAGAAGCAGCTAGATACAGCAAAAAGCCGCAAGAACGGTTCGCTCGGCTGTCTGTCTTTAGTCGCACCTGGCCGTTCTTATCTGTCGTTCGCCGCTCTCTGCTACAATCGACACACATGTTTCTTTCGCACCGAACCGAAGGCCAGCACACGACACAATGACACGCACGCCGCTCACTCGCCGCACCGTGGCTCGCGACTTCTCGCGCGCGTATCGCCGGGCGCGCCGCTATTCCACCACCGACCTGCGCGCCGACCTCGCCGCCGGGCTAACCGGCGCGACAGCAGGCGCGCCTCAGGCGATGGCGTTCGCCATTGTCGCCGGTATCAGCCCCGTCTACGGGCTGTACACCGCGATTGTCTCGACCATCATCGGCGGGCTGTTCAGCCGGTCCAGCCTGCTGACCACCGGCCCGACGAACGCGCTCGCCGTGGTGATCGGCAGCACGCTCGCGCCCTTTGCAGACTCCGGCGACATGCTGGGGCGGCTGGTGACGCTGACGTTTCTGGTCGGCGCGATCGAGCTGGCGCTCGGCTTGCTGCGGCTGGGCGGGCTGGCGCGCTACGTCTCGACCGCGGTGATGACCGGCTTTGTGACTGGCGCGGCGCTGCTGGTGTTGCTGGGTCAGCTCAATCACCTGACCGGCATCGAGGCCGAGGCAGCCAGTCCCTTGCTGGAGCTGGGCGACTTGCTCCGGAGAATACCGGAGATACATCCCGAGACGTTCATTGTCGGGCTGGTGACGATCGCGATTATCATCTGGCTGCATCGCACGCGGCTGGCGCCGTTCGCCACCCTGGTCGCGATCGCGGTGACCGGCGTGGCGATCGCGGTTCTCGGCTGGGACGAGCGCGGCGTGGCGCTGGTGATTGACATGGCGCCGATCCCGGCGTCGCTGCCGGGCGTGCGCCTGCCTGACCCGGGCTATGCTCTCGATCTCGCGCCGGGCGCGCTGGCGCTCGCGGTGCTGGCGCTGGTGCAAACCGCCGCGCTGATGCAAAGCGTCCAGCGCCCCGAAGAAGACTCGCCCAACGCCTCGCGCGAGTTCGTCGTGCAGGGCGCGAGCAACCTGGTTGGCGCGCTGTTCCGGGGAATGCCCGCGGGCGGGTCGCTCAGCCGCACCGCCGTGAATATTAAGTCCGGCGCGCAGACCCGCTGGGCAAACGTCTTCGCGGGGTTGTTCATCGCGCTGATTATGCTGCTGTTCGGCTCCCTGGCAGAGCAGATCGCGCTCGCGGCACTGGCAGGTCATCTGGTCGTCGCCTCGACCACGCTGATCAACATCCCGCAGATGCGCTTCATCTGGCGCGCGAGCGCCGCCGGGCGCTGGGCGATGGTCGCCACCCTTGCCTCGACGCTGATTGTGCCGCTTGAATACAGCGTCTATATCGGCGTGGCGCTGTCGCTGCTGCTGTACATCGGTGAGTCGAGCCACATCCGCCTGACCACTCTGGAACGCGTCGGGGAACATCGCTATCGCGAGAGCGCCCCACCCCGCCGCCTGCCGGATGGCGAGCCGGTGCTGCTATCGTTGCAGGGCAATCTGTCGTTCGCCGCCATGCGCGAGCTGCTGACGCGCCTGCCGGATGCCTCGCGGTCGCAGCGCCCGGTCGTGATCATGCGGCTGCGGGGGGATGCGATGCTCGCCGGGACGGGGGTCGCGGTGATCATGGCGTATCACCGGCGGCTGCGCGCGCGCGGCGGCAAGCTGATTCTGTGCGGCGTGGAGCCAAAGACCTACGCGACGTTGGAACGGTCCGGCGCGCTGGACCTGCTCGGGGAGAAAAATGTGTTCCCGGCGGAAGAGGTGGTGTTCGCCTCTGCCGAGCGCGCTTATGACTACGCGAAGGCGTGGCTGGCGGAGCAGCAGCGAGCGAGTAGCGACATTTAGCCACTTTCTTTCAAATGCTCTAACCTCTCCAACGAAGACAAGCCCCGCAATGTCTTAGGAGAGAAAACCATGCGGCAGCGAGTTGTCATGCTTATCGTCACGGTCCTGTGCCTCAGCATGCTGGCGCCGGGCGCAGCGCACGCAGAACCGGCGCGCCAGGGCACAGATACGCCCGCGCTCACAGGCATCACCTGGCAGTGGACGCACTTCGCTGATGGGATGCAAGCGTTTGACGTGCCGGAGCCTGAGAATTACCTGATCACGTTCATGGGCGACGATATGTTCCATGCGCAGGCGGACTGCAACGCGCTCAGCGGCACGTACACGGTGGACGATGGCATGATCACGATCGAACCCGGTCCCAGCACCTTGATCGCCTGCCCGCCCGGATCGCTTGGTGAGGATTTCATGCGCTATCTCGGCCAGGCAGCAATCTACTCGTTCACCGAAGACGGTGATCTGTTGCTCGAAGCGCCCTTTGACAGCGGCACGCTCACCTTCACCGCCGCGCCGCAAATCCAGGGGAACGTCAGCTATCGCGAGCGGATCGCGCTGCCGGACGATGCGGTCGTGCGCGTCCAGATTCTGGATATCACCACTGTAGACGCACCAACGACGATCCTCGGAGAGCAGGTGATCGTGACCGATGGCGCGCAGGTCCCGGTCGTTTTCGCGGTGTCCTACGCAGCGTCCGAGGTGGACGAGGCGCGGCGCTATGGCGCGGTGGCGCAGATCACCGATGGCGAGGGGCGGTTACTCTTTGTCACCAGCCAGCCAACGCCCGTCATCACCGAGAGTAATCCGGTGAGCGGGCTAGACCTCGTGCTGGTGCAAGTCAGCCAGTAAACGAGTAACGGACAGCCGAGGGCAAAACGCAGCGAAAAGCGGCGCACCTCTGCCGCTTTTCGCGTTTCGTGCTATCCTTCCCTCGAACCCTCTTCAACGTAGTCAATAGCGATGAACGGTTTTTTGCTAATTACTTAGGGCGTCTCCGAAATTTCGACTGTAAGCTTGGCTCGCATTGGATTTTTAACGGAGACGCCTTTGAGATAGGAGACACCCAAACATGAAATTGATGGTTTTGCTCACAGCCGACTATGCCAGTGTCGAGCGTCCGACTGGAAAACTCAATGTCTTAGGCGCCTTCAGCCGAATTTTTGCCAAGACTTTTCCGTGTCGTCATCACCGAATGGCTGTAGTAGTTCGGCTCAAGCCTGATTTTGGCGATCATACAGATGGTCGTGAGCTTTCCATTGTCTTGTCGGATGAAGAAGGAACTGAACTCATGCAGTTCGAGATACCGTTCACCTTTCCGCTTGGCGAGGGGGGAAGTCGGCCAGAATTTCAAGGGGTGATAGAACTCAATAACCTACTTTTTCCACGACCAGGCTCATACGAATTCACGGTCCTCGTAGATGATCAGTTCCTGGGTAGCACCTCGGTTGAACTGGTGGAAGCTCCGAAACGGTAATGTAATGTCCAAGAAAGCTCAAAAATTACTTGAACAAATGCGGAAATCGAAAACTAATTGGAAGCGACATGATCTTGAGACCTTATACAGGGGTTTTGGATTTGTGATAAAATCAGGTTCAAGTCATGATCTCGTTTCACATCCCGATTTTCCGCAATTGATTGCCTCTTTGCCGCGCCACACGAAACTGGCAAAATACATCGTCGCACAAGCCGTTGCTTTGGTAGACAAGTTGCTCGAACTGCAAAGACAGCAGGAGAACTCCGATGAATAAGATTCTTAGAAAACAAGCCGAAGAACTCGCCGCAAGAAAATATGCGACGTTTGTTTTTCGCGATTCGACGACGACAGACGAGCCGATTTATGTGGCGTGCAATCCTGAATTAGATGGATGCTGCACTCAGGGCGAAACTGTACAAGAGGCTCGCGAGAATCTAAACTTGTTCCGTGTTGATTACATTGAGCATTTGCTCCAACATGATATATCGATACCGGAACCATTGGAAATGAAACCTTGTCCGGAAGAATTCACGCTCAGTGAATTCCAGTTCATGAGCAAACCTATTTCTATCCGCTGGCTCGAATCTAGCTTAGGTGACGTCGAAGAGGAAGAGGACAATCCAGTTCCGTCGATAGAAGGAGTGAGCATTGCACTAGGCGACATACCTTGCACATAATAAGCAAATTGCACACAATCTAAAAGCAGCAAGGGCGCGCGCTGTCCCTCGCTGCTTTTTGCTAACCGCTAATCGCTCACGGCTGCTTCTGGCGCTTCCGGCTCCGGCACATCGCGGCGGAACTGGCTCATATACAGGTCGTAGTAGAATCCCTGGCGCTCAAGCAGCTCCGTGTGCGTGCCGTGCTCCACGATCTCGCCGTCCGCGATGACGTACACCTGCGCGGCGTTGCGGATCGTGCTCAGCCGGTGCGCGATCACGAAGCTCGTCCGCCCGGCCAGTAGCTTCTCCAGCGCCTGCTGGATCAGCCGCTCGGTGCGCGTGTCGACGCTGCTCGTCGCCTCGTCCAGAATCAGCAGGCGCGGGTTCATCAGCGCCGCCCGCGCGATCGCCAGCAACTGCCGCTGCCCCTGGCTGAGGCCGCTCCCCCGCTCGCCGAGCACCGTGTCGTACCCCTGCGGCAGCGAGCGGATAAAGTCGTCGGCATGCGCCAGCTTCGCCGCTTCGATCACTTCGTCGTCGGTCGCGTCCGGGCGGCCATAGCGGATATTTTCCATCACGGACACGCTGAACAGGAACGTATCCTGCAGCACGATCCCGATCTGGCGGCGCAGGCTGGCGGCGGTCACGTCGCGCACGTCGATCCCGTCGATCAGCACCGCGCCGGAGTCCACGTCATAGAAGCGCGGCAGCAGGTTGATGATCGTCGTCTTGCCCGCGCCGGTCGGCCCGACGATCGCGATCGTCTCACCCGGATTGG
>CAZVCM010000207.1:0-8043 GCA_964626105.1 uncultured Thermoflexus sp. | reverse complement strand
ACCATCAACCAGGTCACGGTGCAGAATGGCTCCGCGGACAACGGCGGCGGCATCTCCAACCGGGGCACGCTGACCGTCACCAACAGCACCCTCTCCGGCAATTCGGCAACCATCGGCGGCGGCATCTTCAACGACGGCACGCTGACCATCACCGGCAGCACGCTCTCCGGTAATTCGGCAGGCCGCTATGGCGGCGGTATCCACAACAGTTGGGGCACGCTGACCGTCACCAGCAGTACTCTCTCCGGCAATTCGGCGAACTACGGCGGCGGCATCGTCAACTCCAGCGGCGCGCTGACCGTCACCAGCAGCACCTTCTCCGGCAATTCGGCAAGCGCCGGTGGCAGCCTTTACCACTTCGGTGGTTTCGCCTCGCTGGCAGGCAACCTCTTAGCCAGCAACGCCAGCGGAGCGAACTGCTCCGGAACCCTGACCGACAACGGCTACAACCTGTCGGATGATGGGTCGTGTGGATTCAGCGGGGCTGGTTCGGCCAACAATGCCTCGCTGCCCCTCGGCACGCTGACCACTGGCGATCCGGGCCAACAGGTCCACATTCCTGCCGCTCTCAGCGCCGCGATTGGCGCGATCCCCCGCGGCACGACCGTCAACAACAACGGCGTGATGCTCGCCTGCGACGGCTCCACCACCGACCAGCTCGGCAGCGAGCGCCCGATCACCGCCGGGAATGCCTGCACCAGCGGCGCGGTCGAGGTGACACCGCTCTACGATTTCGGCGATGCGCCTGATCCCAGCTATCCAACGCTGCTCGACAGCGACGGCGCGCGGCACCGGTTGGTCGGAGGGCTGTATCTCGGTGCGGCGGTGGATGGCGAATCGGACGGACAGCCTACCGCAGCGGCGGACGGCGACTCTGATGATGGCGTCAGCGTCACCTCGCCGATCATCCCTGGCGCCACCGTACAGGTGCAAGTCACGGCGTCAGCAGCGGGGACGCTCAACGCCTGGATCGACTTCAATGCCGACGGGGATTGGGCCGACACTGGCGAGCAGATCTTCACGAATCAAGCGCTCACTGCCGGAGCAAACACACTGACCTTTACTACTCCGGCGGACGCCACTCCCGCCACCACGTTCGCACGCTTCCGGCTGTCCTCGGCAAGCGACCTGTCATTCACCGGACTTGCCCCTGACGGCGAGGTGGAAGACTACCTGCTCGCCATCGGGTCGGTTCCGGTTATCGCGGTCGCGCCGCCGGGACCGATCGTCCTGTCCGAGGCAGGCCCTGGCACGCAGACATTCACCTTCACACTCAGCGCGCAACCGACTGGCGCGGTTACGATCCCCGTGAGCCTTAGCAGCGCTGAGTGCCAGCTTACGGCGGGCGGTCCGGACATCACGCTGGATGCGGCGAACTGGAACACCGGTTACACCGTCACGGTCGCTGCGGTGGACGATCTGGTCGTGGATGGAGATCAACCCTGCAACCTGATCACGGGCGATCCCGCCAGCACGGGCGATCCGGTCTATGACGCCCTCACGGCGGACGACAGCCCGGATGTCACCATCACCATCGCGGACGACGATAGCCCGGTACAAGCTGCCAACGACGCGTATACCACCGACACGCGCCAGCGCCTGGTTGTCAGCGCTGCCAACGGCGTCTTGGCGAACGACACAGGCAGCAGCGGGCTGACGCTCACCGCCCTGCTGGATGCGCCGCCGACACATGGCACGCTGGATCGCTTTGACGCCGATGGGTCGTTTGAATATGTGCCATCCCCAGGATACGCCGGCGCGGACACGTTCACCTACTACGCAACCGACGGCACTAACACCAGTGGCCTCGCGACGGTGACCATCACCGTCACAGTGAGCAATCCTGGGATCACCGCTCGCGATGATTTTGGAGATGGAGCCACTGGCACGCCGGTAACCATCAATGTCCTGGCGAATGATGTCGACGCCAATGGCGACTTGCTGCATATCGCCAGCGTCACCCAACCCGGTCATGGGACAGTCACCTTGCAGCAGGGGCAGATCGTCTACGTCTCACATCCCGGTTTCACCGGCCCCGACAGCTTCAGCTACACAGCGGCGGATGACTTCGGAGAGTCGGGCACGGCAACCGTGTCGGTCATGATCTGGCAGCCCGTGCCGCTCTGCGCTGACTTCGACGGCTCGACCAATGAGATCATCCGCGCCGACGTGCCCGGCGGCACCGTCCCCGGAGGGAGCGTGTTCTGCCGCATCCTGGTCGAGAACAACGACTTTGTGCGCCAGTCAGCGGAAGTCGGCCAACCGGACGTGCTCAATCGCGGCGTGATCCAGGCGGTCGATGTCTTCGCGCTGCTGCACGATGGACGTGCAACCGCCACCTTCACCCAGCCGATTGCGGTGTGCTTGCAGGGCAGCGGTGCGCTCCTGTACCTCGATGCGACCGTCGCGCCGCGCCGGATCGTGGAACTGCCAGTCAGCGTGCAAGGCGGCTATACCTGCGCGACCGTCCCCCAGGCGGGGACCGTCGTCCTGGTCGGCGGCGCTGCGAGTGTGGTCAATCCCGCGCCCATCCTCGTCGCGCCGGCAGGTCCCAGAACCGCGCTCGATGGCTGCATGGTCGTCACGCGTAACATCCTGAATCTGCGAGACACGCCTGACGCAAACGGCACGGTTCTGCGCCTGATCCCGTATGACGTCACCCTGACGGCGCTCGAACGCACCGGCGGATGGTTCTATGTGGACTATCTCGGTCAGCGCGGCTGGCTCAGCGCCGCGTATGTCACACCGCAAGGAAGCTGCGGGCAATAGCCCCTGCGCGACCTTGCGGTCGGGGGAACTGCGGAGAAGCGACCCGCGCTCGCTGGTCAGAAAAATGTGCTCAATAGCACAAGCCCGCTCCGGGGGAGCGGGCTTTTTGTTTGGCGGGGTTGTTTACACGCGGCGTCAGATATTGATGAGATTGATCTACCGCTCGGGACGAGGTTACAGTCTGAGCATCATGAGCAGCTCAGCGTAGATCGCCTGGAAGACCTGCACGATAGACTGGCCGCGACTGCGGTTCGCAATGGCTGGGGAGTGTGATGGTGCGGCGGGATCGCAGCCTTGCCCGTCCTGAGAATCCCGCGCGAAAACGTCAACGGCTTTGTCGTATTCTGTCAGAGCAGACAGAACGCTCAGGGCGCGGATGCGTTCCTGCTCTGGATTTGTTGGCACAAACATGACTGCCGCCTTTCTGTACTGCCAGTGAACGCAGTATATCAGGCGGCAAACACGTCATCACCTGCCAAAAGATAGGAGTGAGGGTTGGTTTTGCCGATCAATCCTTCAAGCAAGCAAGCCCATTTCTCGCGCCCGGGCCAGGGCCTCCGTTCGGCTGCCCACGCCGATCTTGCTGTATATTTGACTCAGATACCACTTAACCGTCCCAACCGACAGAATCAATTCGTCGGCAATCGCCCGGTTCGTCATTCCCTCCCCAAGCAAGCCCAGCACCTCAATCTCCCGCTCAGTCAGAAGGCCGGCATCAGCCTCAGCCGGGAGCAGCGGTTTCAGGTTCTGCACAAACGCATTCAGTGGCTCCTCTAATCCCACGAGCATCGCCACCGGGTCGGCAATACGGGCGCTTTGCGCAACAACAGACTCATAAAGCGCGTCCGGAATTCGCTTCTCAACATCCAAATAGGCGAACCAGCGTCCCTGAAGGTCGTAATAACGATATGCCGCCGCAAGAAATTCGAGCGCGAGCGCGTCTTCGCCTAACTCAGCCAAGGCACGTCCGATCCCGATCCCGGCAACGGCCAAATACCGCCACAACTGCGAGGCGACGGAGATCCTGAACATCTCGCGAAAGTGCCGGAGCGCATCCTGGTAAGCGTCGGTCGCCAGATCCACCCAGCCTAAGACTTCAGACGCAGAAGCGATACCCCACCAGATACCGATCTCCTGGCAAGCCGCAAGGCTTTGCTCGCCTAATGCGCGCGCCGTTTCGATCTTGTTGTCATGGAGCGCAAAAAACGCCTGGCTGATCGACGTTACGGCAATGCCCCACTCGCTGTTGAGCTGGCGGAAAATTGTGGCGGCTTGCGCAACATAATCCCGGCTGCCACGCATCAAGCCAAACCAATTGAGCGTATACGCCCTGTCCCACGGCTCATCAATGGTTTCATAGATGGCCAGCGCCTCATTCATGTCGATCATGCATTCTTCAAAAATCGACCGGAAACTCGCTAGCGAGCCACGCCGCACCAGCCCGAAAGCAATCTCAGCAGGGTTCTCAAGCTGGCGAGCAATTGCCAGCCCCTCGTCAAGTAGAGCTTCGGCCTGAGAAAACCAGTTCAGACTGCTGGCCAAAACGCCCTGCCGCGTGAGCAGCTTGCCGCACAATTCTCGCTGATCGATATCGTCGCGCAACGCGTCGACAGCCAGGTCCAACATCTTTTCGCCTTCACGATACCAACCACGGGTATCGTAAAAGAACCACAGGCTTTCCAGCCCTTTTTCGATTTCGGGAAACAGATCCAGCATCGCCGCCCATGCCCAGGCCACGCGAATATTCTTAATTTCGTGTTCAATCAGTCGCATCGCTCTTTGTGGATGCGCACCAAAAAGGTCCGCGTGAGCCTGCTGCAACAACTCCATGTAATGTTTTACATGGCGCGTCCGCGTCGCGACGCTCCTCTCCATTTCAGCGTTAAGTTTTCGCTCAGCATACTGGCGCACAAGCTCGTGAATATCATAACGACCAGCGTCCGTCCGCCTCACCAGAGACTTGTCAATCAAGTGCGACAGGTCCGCCAGCGATGCCCCGGCAACAGTAAAGGCTGCTTGCCGCGTGAAACTTCCACGAAACACCGCAAGATTCATGAATACCTGTTGTTCACCAGGCGAAAGCAAGTTCCAGGAAGAATCCAACACAGCCCGCATACTGGTATGGCGCGGTTCAACCCCGTGCATACGCGATTCCAGGAAGCCGAGATTGCGTTGAATTTCAGCGGCAATCTCATCACATGACAGCGTGTTGACCCAGGCCGCTGCGAATTCGAGCGCCAGTGGCATCCCTTCCACCAGGTCGCAGATCCTCACGACTCCCGCCAGTTCTTCATTCAACGAGAAATCGGGTCGAACGCGACAAGCGCTTTGCTCAAAGAGAGCCAGCGCGCCATAAGCCCCCACATCCAGCGGATCGTTCGGACTCGTCGGATAGGGCAGGCCGCCGACGGGCAGTACCCATTCTCCATGAACGTTGAGCGTCTCGCGCGATGTCGCCAGTATCTTCACCCTGAACGTACCAGCCAGCAGCGTGTTGATGATGTCTACCCCTGCCAGTAAGTGTTCGAAATTGTCGAGCACGAGCAGCAGGTCGAGGGGTTGCAGACATTCGACCAGTTGTTGCTCCGGGTTGCTGCATTGATTTAGTTCGATTTCGAGGGCTTCAGCAATCGCAGATACGATGAAATCAGGGTCGCTGAGCGCTTCAAGCGACACAAAACATACGCCGTCGTGAAACAAAGACAGCGCACGGCGCGCAGCCTCTTGAGCCAACCGCGTTTTTCCGATCCCGCCAGGGCCGACCAGACTCACCAATCGACCGTCTGGATCGGAAAGCAAGCGAGCAATCTCTGCCAAATTGGCCTCACGACCGACAAACGGGGTTGTCGGGACTGGAAGCTGAAGCTCTGTCAGGGGCACGGGATTTGTCCTCTGCGTTGGCGCACAACCTAATCATAATCCGCGTACGCTAAGCGGAGCAAGTGGATCATCGCAATCACTCACGCCGCGCCAGAACGCGGCAATAAGTGCGGCGCACGGGCCTGAAACTGAGTTCCTGACCTGCTCCACGTTTGATCTACTTAGAGCGCTCTCTTTCCATTTTTACCTAACCTGAATATACTAAGATCATGAGTTGTGTCAGCTTCTTTTTCTACCCAGGTTTCACAGGCACAACGATACCGATACCCCCGGGAATTATCGCCGGGAATCGGGCGTCAGGTATTTTTCAAGCGCGTGAGAATAATCGATTCCTATCGCAGCGCTACGTTGATACTTTCTTCGATCCAATCAAAGTCGGTATGGGCAACATGCGCGAGAAAAATAGAGTTTTCTGCTCGGCATTGCAGGGCTCGAATGCTTGAGCCCTCGTGGAAGGAGGCGATCCACACATAAGGATATATGTTGCGGGGTGTTCGCATAGGACGCTACCGGTCACCGGTGCGAAGCCGGTTTTTTTGGTCAAAGTTTTTTGTGTTTTCACCAGGAGATAAATCCAATGAAGTCTGTGCGTCTTACTCTCGTCGCGTTACTTCTCGTAGTAGCGATGGCGGTTGGATCTGCCCCGTCAATCGCGCAGGAAACGTTGCCCCGCCACGAAACACTGTACTTTAACGGCCAGCAGTGGAATGCCGTTGTCGGTTGGAACCCTTACTCAAATACGAACAACAACGCTATGGCCATCGCGCAGCAGGACAACGCTCGCGTGATCATGTTTGAAACGCCGTACCTGTACAACATGCTCGACGGGCAAGTCTATCCATTGCTGGCAGATGGTCCGTTTGAGTGGAACGAGGACCGTACCGAGATCACGTTCCGCATCAAACCAGCCGCGCACTGGAGCGATGGAACACCCGTGACGGCGGAAGACGTCGCCTATACTTGGGCGACCCACGTCAAGTACGGCACGCCTGTTGGCGAGGCGAACATTGACTATATTGAAGATATTGTCGCAGTGGACGAGCAGACCGTTGTCGTTAAGGCGAAACTTGACGAGAATGGCGCTGCAGTCAACCCGCTGCTCGTGAATGCCTACCTCAGCACCAACTACGTCATCCAGAAAGCCTGGACCGAGACGTTGGAAGAGCGCGCTGGGGACGATACGACCGCGTTGCTTGCGGATACCGCCGAGGATGTCGTTTTCTCCGGCCCGTATTCCAAGCATTTCTCTGACGAAAGCAAGGTTGTCTACGTTCGTGATGATAACTACTGGGGCCAGGATCCCTCCATGTGGGGCAAGCTGCCCGCTCCGAAGTACCTCGCCCATAACATCTTCCCGGACAATGCCGCCGGGACTACTGCGTTGAAGGCCGGCGAAGTGGATGTCAGCCAGCAGTTCAACGCCAATGTTCAGGATCTCTGGCTTCAAGATAACCTGCCCATTTCGACCTACCTGCCCGAGGCTCCATACGGTATTGGCGCCACTCTGCCCACCGCTTTCTTTAACCTGAGCGGGTCGTCGCCTGGCCTGGAGAATCCGGTAGTGCGTCGCGCTATCGCGATTGCCGTGGACTACCCCACCATCATCGCCAACGCCATGACCGACCAGTCCGCCACCTTCGAGCAGGTTCCGCGCAGTCTGATGAATCCGACCGACGGCGAGCAGGCGCTGTATGATCATGAGGCGGTTGCCGACCTGCAGTGGGTTGGTAACGACATTGAAGGGGCCAAGGCCCTACTCGATGAAGCCGGCATCGTTGATACCGATGGCGACGGGTGGCGCGAAATCGATGGTGAGAATCTGCATTACATCGCGAGCTGCCCGAATGGCTGGTCTGACTGGCAGGCTGCCATTGAAGTCCTCGCCGCCGCCGGTGCAGAAATCGGCATCGACATCACAACCGCCTATCCGGAGTGGGGTGTATTCCAGACGGTCGTCACCAAGTCAGATGCTCCGCTGCCTGAAGACTATGACATCTTCATGATGTACACGGATGGCGCCGGTCCGACGCAGCCGTGGAGCCGTATCCGCAAACTGCTCAGCTCCGAGTTCATCGGCATGAGCAGCAACTGGAACGGCAACTGGGGCCAGTACTCCAACCCTGAGGCCGATGCGCTGATCCAGGCGATCCCGAGCGAGACCGACCCCGAAGCGTTGAAGGAAATGTACACGGAACTGGTCAACATCTACCTGACCGATATTCCGTCCTTCACGCTCATGTACCGCCCGCAGTCCTTCCACACAGTGAATGAAAGCGTGTGGACGGGATTCCCCTTTGACGGCGACGGCAGCGAGCCGCCCATTCCCCCGCTGAACTGCACCGACGGTTGGGCTATCGCATGTCTCTATAACCTGGAACTCGTCAACCCGTAAAC
>CAZVCM010000206.1:0-8057 GCA_964626105.1 uncultured Thermoflexus sp. | reverse complement strand
TTAATTGATCTCATCGGAATCGCGCGACAGCGAAAAATGGGTCTATTATATGCAGTTACAGGCAATCGTTGTCTTAGCGTGATTTTTTCTCCCTCCCTGGAAAGGAGATCTTCAACCTCTCATTGCTGGGTGAGCGAGGCAGGTTGTTCGCCTCGTCACAGCGTGTCGCAATGCCCCAGCCATCGATGCAGGCGACCGCAACCTTCCCCAATCCCTGCCCAAGACCTGCCGCCCGGCGAGATCGTTCGCAGAGTGAATTGCCAGTGTCAGACAGCAATGGAGTTTTTATGTCAACCGATACTTCCTATCAATATGCGCTCCAGATGATCGGCATCGAAAAATACTTCGGCTTGGTTTGCGCGCTCAAGAACATTAACCTCAATGTGGGCCGCAACGAGATTGTCGGGTTGATTGGCGATAACGGTGCCGGAAAGTCCACGCTGGTCAAAATCCTCACCGGTGTGCACCGTCCCACGCGTGGCGAGCTATACGTCGCCGGGCGCAAGGTAAACCTCGACAAGTACAATGTAAAAACCGCCCACAAGTACGGCATCGAAACGGTCTACCAGGACAAGTCCCTCGGCGAGAAGCAGGTGCTTTGGCGGAACTTTTTCATCGGGCGGCAGATCACGGGACGCTTTGGCTTTATCAACGTCAAAGAAGAAAAACGTATCGCGCACGAGATCATGGTCAACACCATCGGCTTTCGTGGCCGGGGGATCACCGTTGAATCGAAGGTGAGCAAGCTCTCTGGTGGTGAGCGTCAGGGCGTGGCGATTGGCCGCGCCATGCATTTCGAAGCCGAGCTGATCGTGCTTGACGAGCCAACCGTTGCGCTTTCGCTCAAAGAAGTGCAGAAGGTGATCAACTTCGTGCACAAGATCAAAGAGGGCGGCAAAGCCTGCGTCTACATTTCGCACGCCATTCAGGATGTCTATGAAGTAGCCGATCGATTTGTCGTGCTGGATCGCGGCGAGATCGTGGCGAGCATCGACAAAGAAAACACGTCACTGAAAGAGCTGGACGAATTCTTGCTTGAATATGCTCACGGCCGGAAAGACAGACGAGAATTATGAGCCGCGTACGCCCCTATATCAAACGTCTTACCAGGATCGAAGGTCTTCCGATCCTGGCGGTCCTCGCGATACTCTACATCGTGTTCATCATCACCGCGCCGGATGTGTTCACCAAGCCACGCATCTATATGTCGTTCCTGCAGACGGTCGCGCCGCCGCTGATACTCGGCTTGGGGCTGACCTTCGTGATCACCGCAGGCGAGATCGACCTCAGCTTCCCCGCAGTGCTGGCCTTCACCGGGTACGTGTTCACCTGGGGATACCAGGAGCTTAGCACAGTCGTCGACCCGTCGGTCGCCGCGTGGGGTGGCTTCTTTCTGGCATTAATCGCTGGCGCTTTCGTCGGCTACATCAACGGCCTGCTTGTCGCCCGGATCGGCGTGCCTTCGATTATGGCGACGCTGGCGACGCAGTTCTTCTGGTATGGCGTCACCGTGCTGCTGGCGGGCGGCCTGCAAGCCACGCTCAAAGAGATTGACACGACCTCGGTACACAAACTGTTCGTGGGGCGCATCTACGGCGTGATTCCGTCCGAGGGGCGCGGTCAGATCGGCATCCCCCAGCAGGCGTTATGGGCGCTGGGGCTGGCGATCGTCTTGTGGTTTATCCTGAACCGCCACAAGTTCGGCGAGGCCGTGATGTTCCTCGGCGACAACGAGAATGTGGCGCGGGTCATGGGTGTTAACGTTGAGACCACGCGCATCCAGTTATTCACCATGATGGGCATGATCGGCGGCTTCGCGGGGGTGATCTTGACGCTCCAAGCGCGCGTCTTCTATCCGACACAGGGCCAGGGGATGTTGCTGCCTGTGATGGCGGCGGTCTTCATCGGCGGGACTTCGATCGCAGGTGGCCTGGGGACCATTGTCGGCACATTCTGGGGATCGTACATCATCGGGTCGCTGGAAGCCGGCGTAGTAGCGACCGGAATCAGCGGCTTTTACGTGCAGTTGGTCACGGGGCTGGTGATGGGCGCGTCGGTCGTGCTCAACATCATCATCGGCGAAGGGAGGCTTGTCGCGATGTCCGACCGGGTTCGCCACTGGACCGGTCAGAAGCGCGCCGCGCCCCCTGGCGAAGCGCTTCCGCACGAGGGAGCCGACTGACGCTGCAGCATCGTGCTTGCACGCCGGATCAGCCGCGAGAAAGGAGATACGCTATCGAACGCACAACGGACAGCGCACCCCGACGGGTGCACAGGAGGCACAGCACACGCGTCTTTTCATTGAAATAAGGAGTTTACAATGAAACGCTTAAGTCAACTGGTGGTCGTTATCGCCATCGTTTCGATGGCGCTGGGCATGGCCTTTGCGGCCCAGCCCGCATCCGCGCAGGATGATGATCGGATCGTAGTGTACATGCAAATGGGCGGCACCCAGGGCGACGGTACGACGCTGGCGCGGACAATGGGCGCGCAGGCCGCAGCCGAGGCCTTCAACATCGAGTTGCACGAACAGTACTCAAGCTGGAACGTGCAGACGATGCTTGACCAGTTTAACGAAGCGCTGGCCGCCGACCCGGATGGCATCGTGATTATGGGTCACCCCGGCGAAGACGCCATGCGCCCGCTCGTTGAGGAAGCGATCAGCCGTGGCATCATCGTGACCAGCGGCAACAACCCGCTCCCCAATCTCGAAGCCCAGTACCAAACGCTCGGATTCGGCTACGCTGGTGCGGACCTGTACCAGGGTGGCTATCTGACCGGCACGGCGATGGTGGCGTCTGGCCTGGAGCCGGGCGACGAAGCGCTCGTCTATGACATCTGGCACCAGGAAGGCCGCAGCCAGAGCTCGCAGGGCGTCTTTGACGCGCTGTCCGACGCAGGGCTGGTGGTTGAGAAGCTCGACGTCTCGCAGGAAGTGGACTCGGACGTGTCGCTTGCGTTCCCGATCCTCACGGCCTATCTTGAGGCGCACCCGGACCTGAAGGCGATCGGCACGCAGCATGGCAACATCACCGCGAACATGGTGAACGTGCTGCAAGACGCTGGCCTGGAGCCGGGTGATATCATCGTTGGCGGCATCGACCTGTCGCCCGCGACGATTGAAGGCATCCAGACCGGTTACATCAGCGTCAGCTTCGACCAGGTGCTCTACTTGCAGGGCTTCTATCCGGTAATGCAGGTCTGGCTGACCGCCAACTACAAGATCCCGGGTCTGCACATCAACACCGGCGTTGGCACGGTCACGCCGGACAACGTCGAAGAACTGATCCCGCTGATCGAGGCGGGCTACCGCTAGGCCGTTACGCCCCGACCTGCTCTACTTAGAGACCACGCCTCTGCCTTCCCCGGCAGGGGCGTTTTTTGCGCCGCATGGCTGGATCACGCCTCATCCACCGGAAGGCCCGCCACCTGCATCACGCCATAGCGTCCGGATGTCCGCCAGTCGTCGCTTTGCGCGTCGAGCGCGCGCTGCGTCGCAGAGTCCACCCCCACCAGCGCGTCGCTCTTGAGGCTGCGGAGCGCGGCGACCGGCGCGGGGAAGCTGCGCATCACCTGCGCGAAGGTAACGTCATCGCCCCAGATCGCGTCACCCACCAGGCGCCGGTAGTTCGCGTCTCCCTTAACAATAACCGCGCGCGCCCGGCTGAGCGTTTCACGCAACGTGGGTGTCATCTCCCACACGAAACGGCTGCTGACCCACAGCAGCGGCGCGGTGAGCCGCAGACGTTCCTCAGCCCACGCCTGCCGGAGCCGCTGCGCCAGCGTCCGCGCCCGGCCCTCGGCACGCCCCATCGCGTCCAGCGTGCGCCACACGTCCGGAATCGTCGTGTCCGAAACAAAAACGGGGTATGCCTTCGCGTGCACGATGACCAGATATCCCAGCGCCAGCAGCGCATCAACCAGCGCGAGGTCGGCGGCGAGTTCCATCCCCGCGTTATCGAGCACGATGTGCATCGCCCGCGCGCCATCGCCCGGCGGAGCCAGCAAGTGCTCAACCAGCGCGTCTCGATCATCAACCAGCAGATCGTCGTCGCTCGCTCTCTGCCCGGCTATCTCGCCGGATGAATGGCTGAGATCGGCGCGGTTGCCCCACAGCGCAGAGAGCAGCCGGTGCGCCAGCAGGCCGCGCTCGTCGCCTTCAAACGCGAGAATGCGATCCAGCGCTTCCCACAAGCGGTCGCCGTCCAGCTCGGATTGCTTCTGTGGACCGAACGGGTCGCGCCCGGTCTCGGCCCAGCGCACCGCCTGCATCAAGTGGCGATACACGAACATCTCTGCGAAGAACCACCCGGTATGCTGCCACGTCAGCGGTCGGAAGCGCTCGAGCTGCGCACGGTGCGCCTCGGCCCATGCTTCGTAATCAGCAGGCGGGGCCGGATCGCCCGCCAGCATCGGGATCGGCGCGCCGTCCAGCACGTCCTGGCGAAGCCGATCCACCGCGCGGCGGATCGGCGCGGGCGCGTCCGGGTAAGACGCCAGCACGTCGCTCAGAATCTTCGGAATGCGCTCGCGCATCGTGCGCCGCGCGAACGTGTTGGTGGTATCGAGCGGCGCGGGGGCAACAGCGGGTCGAGTATTCATCGTATCCTCTCAAGCGTGTAACGCGTCATGCGTGGCGAAGCACCCAGATCATGAACGGACTCGCCGACGGGTCAAAATCAGAGCGGTCATAATTGCCATAGAGAGCCTCGACCGCAAACCCGGCTTCGGTTGCCATCGCCCGGAACTGATCGGGCGCCAGCAGGCGAAACTGAAGCTGCACCCGGTGACGCGCCTGCATCATGTTGGCCGGGTCATATACCTCGAAGAATTCCTGCACGGTGACGATCTCGCGTGCGGCGTCCACCTGCTGCACGCCCCACAGCAGAACCGTCCCGGCGCCGCCCGGCAGTGGGCGCTCAAGCCACAGCCCATACGGTCGATCCACCGCTTGAAGGCGCACAGCCGGGTTATGCAGCGTGCAGATAAACCGCCCCGTGCCGGCCAGATGGTCGGCCACGCGCCGGAGCACCTGGCGTTCGTCTTCAAGCGCGAGCACTTCGGTGAACGAGTGAAAGGGGATGAAGATCAGGTCAAACGCCCGCCCCAGCGCCAGATCGCGCACGTCCATGTGACGCAGTTCGGCTGGCAACCCATGCGCATCCAGCTTCCGCCGCAAGATCGCCAGCAGCCCCGCTGAAAAATCGACGCACGTCAGCGGCACGCCCGCCTCGATCAGCGGCAGCGAGACCCGCCCCGAGCCAGACATCAGCTCAAGGACTGAACCATTGGCGCGCTGGGCTTCCTCAAGGAAGAAGGGGATGTCGAAATCGACCTGAATACAGGCGTCGTATAACTCCGACACTTGATCATAGTACGCTGCGTGGCCAGCCATTGTGTTCTCCTTCGCTGCGTCCTGGTAAGCGATCATAAGCCTGCGAACCGTTTCCGCCCAACAAAAACGCAGGCCAGGACGAATAGCTCGTCCTGGCCTGAAGGGTAGCTCGGCGTGATTGACGAGCTATTGACCGGGGCCTTGCGGCAGCGCGACGACATACACCAGCGAGAAGTCCGACGTCACCCAGCAGTTACCGCTTGCGTCCGTCACGCAGGTCACGCGATACCACTGCCCATCGGCGCTCCGCCCGGTGACGTGCGCTTGCTCGCCAGGGCGCATCACGCCCTCAACTGCGTAGTTGAAGCCGGGGCCAGAGCGCAGCCGTACGTACGTGTACGCAATCAGGTACGACGGTGGTGTGCTGACCACATCCCCCGCTGGCACCGGGATTGTCAGAAGCTGGCCGACAAAGATGCGGCTCGGGTTGGTGATCCCGTTGATCTGCGCCAGCAGCGCCATCGAAACATTGAAGCGGCGCGCGATCGCGAACAGGGTATCGCCCGGCTGCACGCGGTACGATGTCTGATCGCCGGGCACAGGCTGCGGCACGGGCTGCGGCACGGGTTGCGGGTTGGTGTTCACCGGCGCGACACACAGCGCCTGCCCGACATATATCAGGTTCGCATTCGCCAGGCCGTTCGCAGCACGCAGCGTCGCAACGGTCGTGTTATAGCGCAGAGCGATACGGAACAGATTCTCGCCAGCCTGAACGGTGTGATACTGCTGGCAGAGAGCCGACGCCTCTGACACCGACACGGCAGCGAGCGAGCTGGCGACCATCATCAGGACCGCCAGAAGGAACAGATACGAACGATGGCGACGCATGGCCTGGGGCCTCCCCCCGAACTGAGCGCTTTTCACTTCACGGTCATGTTTTCAGCATAGGCGCGTTCGCTGGCGCGTTCATCGGCCTTCTGGCGGAGGCCCGGTCTGACCTTCGGCGTATTCTTTCACAATCCGCGCCAGCGCAAGCTGTCTGCAACCAAAAGCAAAGGCCAGGGCGACCGCAATCGTCCTGGCCTGATCGTGCCACTGAACGGGAAGTGACATTTAGCGCGGGGTGACCGGCAGCGCGAACATCTGGAACAACGCGGAGTCGGCTTTCACCCAGCCACGGCTGCTGGCGTTCGACGTCGAGGCAATGCGGAGCCACTCACCATCGGCGCTGCGCCCCAGCACGAGCGCGGCTTCCCCGGCGCGCATCTTCGCAGCTACGCCGAATTTCGCCGCAGGGCCGGCGTAGAGCACCGTCGACGAGATTGCCTTCACATAGGCCGGAGCCGCCGCGACTTCTTCGACCACCAGCACGGGAATCCACACGACCTGACCGGCAGCAAGCGCGTCGAAGTTCGAAAGGCCATTGGTAGCCGCGAGGACGGGCGCCGGAACGTTGAAGCGCTCGGCAATATCTACCAGCGATTCATTGGACTGGACGACATACGGCAGCCAATCACGCTCAACTGCGGATGCGACGTTATTAACAGGGACTTGATGCGATTCGCGCGCCATCGAGAACGGGCTGGCATGCGAAGCTTCGGCGGCGGATGAGACAGCGATAGAGGCGACGACCATCATCAGGACGGTCACGATGAGCTTCAGTGAGTGAGTGCGGGACATGACCTTGCCTCCTGAGTTATCGAATAAACTGACACGTTTCACAGTAGACCTGTTCGCGCGCCGGTTCATCCGTCTTCTGGCGGAAGTATGGGGGGACCTTCGATCTCCGCCCCACAGCCCTGCGCAATCCGCCCAGCGACAAAAAACGAGCGGGCAATCATGCCCGCTCGCACGCGTAATCCTGCTTGAGTCGTACGCCAGCCTAGCGTCGCGAGTCGCACCCGCCGCTGTCGCCTTTGCTGCTGACTTCCCACACGGTCACGACCGCGTCGATGTGCGTGTACTTCAGCACCCGCGCCACCGAGATGCGGTGATGGCCATCGACCACGAAGTAGCGATCGCCCACCTGGATTAGCTCGACCGGTGGCAGCGGCTCCCCGCGCATGATCGCGGTCGCGACCCGAACCCAACGGCTCTGCGTGCGGTCGCTCATCGGGTAGAAGTCACGGTCGAACGTCGCGGCGCCGTCTACGCTGCCCTGAATCTGATCCAGCGCGACCGCGCGCACGCCTTCCGCGTGCCGCCCAGACAGCCGCACGACGCTCTGAAAGCACTCCAACTGCTCCAACCGGCGCAGCTCGCCGTGCAGCCGTCCGAAGATCTTCTTCCATCGTGCTTTGTTTCGGGACCGCTCGAACAAGCGAACGGCGCTAGGCGCGATCATATCGGACCCGCTGAGATAGCCAGGCGCATTCGCGAACGACAACAAGGGTTCGAACATCTGCCACACTCCTTTTCACCGGAGCGCCCGCGTCTAATCGTGGCGCACGCCGGTGTGCAAGCGTCGTGTGATCGCTGCTACCACTAGGATTACGACTCCAGCATAGGAGAGTTGCGGCGCGCCTGCATCCGCCAACAGACGGAAGCCCATTGGCACCTTCGGGGGATACTTTGGATGTTAACCAATTGTTGTTTCTGTTCCGTAAGTGTATGATTAAATTGTGGCTCAATCGTCGATTCAGGGAATGTGATACACAGATAGCTTGACATCGTGCGTAAACAAGAGGGAGGGTTGATCGTGCTAAAAGAGTTTCGCGATTTC
>CAZVCM010000205.1:0-8127 GCA_964626105.1 uncultured Thermoflexus sp. | reverse complement strand
GTAGGGCAGCGGTTGATCCATCGCCGCCACACGCTTCACCGGCGCGTCCATATAGTCGAACATTTCGTCTTGCAGCCGCGCAGCGACCTCCGCCCCGACGTTGAACATCGGCAGGCTTTCCTCGACCACGACGCAGCGATTCGTCTTCTTGAAGCTCTCGAACACCGGCTCCAGATCGAGCGGGCGCAGCCAGCGCAAGTCAACGATCTCGGACTCAATGCCGTCCTGCGCCAGCGTCTCCGCCGCCGCGGTGGACCATTCCAACCCCTTGCCGAAGGTCACGATCGTCACGTCGTCGCCCTGGCGCTTGATGTCGCTCTTGCCGATCGGCAGCACGAAGTCCGAATCATCGGGGACTTGCGCGCGCCGCTGGAGCATGGTGCTGTGCTCGACGAACAGAACCGGGTTGTCGTCACGGATCGCCGCCTTGAGCATGCCCTTCGCGTCGTAGGCCGTGCCGGGCACCGCCACGTACAGACCGGGGAAGTGCGCGAAGATCACCTCGGGCGCGTGGGAGTGTGTCGCGCCGAGTTGCTTGCCGCCGCCGGTCGTGGTGCGGATCACCAGCGGAACGGTGAACTGACCATTGAACATATAGCGCACTTTGGCGGCGTGGTTGATGATCGCGTCCAGCGCCAGAAACGCGAAGTTGATCGTCATGATCTCCGCGATGGGTCGCAGCCCGGCCATCGCCGCGCCGACCGCCGCACCCGCAATCACCATCTCAGCGATCGGGGTGTCGCGCACGCGTTTCTCGCCGAACTCGTCCAGAAAGCCGCGCGTCACGGCGTACGTGCCGCCCCAGACGCCGACCTCTTCGCCCAAGATGAAGACGCGCTCGTCGCGCTGCATTTCCTCGCGCAAGGCCGCGCTAAGCGCCTCGCGAATGGTAATCGGTTTGTCTGCCATTCTGCCCCTCAATCAACGTACACGTGGCTGACCAAATCCTCGAAGGTCGGATCGGGGCTGTTCTTGGCGAACTCCACCGCTTCTTCGACTTCTTCGAGCACTCGCGCATCGATCTCATCGAGTTTCGGCTCGATGTTCTTGTACTTTTCGATCAGCAGCTTGCGGAAGCGGCCAATCGGGCCATTGGCGACAAACTCCTCGACCTCTTCCTTGGTGCGATAGCGCTCTGGGTCGCCCATGCTGTGGCCTTGCAGGCGATACGTCAGCGATTCGACCAGGATCGGCCCGTTCTTGCGCGCGTATTCGACGGCCTCTTTAATCTGATCGTGCACTTCCAGCACGTCCATCCCGTCAATGCGCGGGCCTTCCTTCATGCCGCGCCCGTCGTCGCCGTACGCACGCGCCTTTTTGACCAGTTCCTTCACACCGCTGGCACGCTCAACCGACGTGCCCATCCCGTACTGGTTGTTTTCAATCAGCCAGACGACTGGCAGGTTCCAGACGGCGCTCAGATTCAATGACTCGTGGAAATAGCCGATATTGGTCGAGCCGTCGCCCATGAGGCACAACACCACCTCGTCGCGCTCCTCGTACTGCGAGGCGAGCGCGATCCCGGCGGCCAGCGGCAAATGCCCGCCGACGATCCCATAGCCACCCCAGAAGTTGAGGTTGCGATCGGCCAGGTGCATCGAGCCACCCTTGCCGCCGCTCACGCCGTCGACTTTGCCCAGCATCTCGGCCATGACGCGCTTCGGATCCATCCCGCGCGCCAGCGCGACACCATGATCGCGGTAGGCGGTGATGACATGGTCGCGCTCTTCCAGCGCGGCGACAGCCCCGACCCCGGTCGCTTCCTGACCGATGTACAGGTGCAAAAAACCGCCGATCAGTCCCTGCTGGTACAGCTCGGCGCAGCGTTCTTCGAACCGCCGGATCAACACCATCTGGTGATACCAATCCAGCAGTGTTTCCTTATTTGGTGTTGCCATAGACCCATTCCCTGTTGAAGTAGCGCGAAAACAGGCGAGCATAAGCGCCTGTCAAGAGAAACAGTGCTATGTGGTGGCGACAAGCAGATTGTACATACCTTAACCGAGCAGTGGCAAACGATCCGGGTTGTGTTCTACAATCAAAGGTTAGGCGGCGCCCATACGCCGGGAACGTCGCACGCTCGCGGACCGTTCGAAGGACGCAGCTATGTCAACACCGCGCTATTACCATCCTGACTATCGACAGACCGAGGTTTCGGCGATTGTCGAGGCGCTGGACCAGGGTCAATCCGCCTCGATCATCGGCCCGCCCAGCATCGGTAAGACGAACCTACTGCGCTACCTTGACCAAGAGCGTCTGACGCCTAACGACCCCACCAGCCCGTGGAGCCGCTTCGCGCCGCGCACCGCGCAGCACGGCCCGATCATCGTGATCAACGTTGATCCGAACGCGCTGCTGCCCGCGCTGCCCAGCGCCCAGGGGGATATCGCCGCCCGCGCCTGGCCAGGTCTGGAGTTGCTGGTCCACCGCACGACCACCACGCCGCAACTCTATCCGGTCTATCGCCAGGCCGAAGGGCAAGAGCCAGATCCGGAGCTGTCGGAGCGGATCGCCCGGCTGCAAGCGCATTTCGAGAGCGCCCACCCGGACGTAACCGACTTCGAAGACAACCTGCACGCGCACCTCGCGCTGCGCCACCTGGAGTCGATCCTCGACGCGACGCTGACCGGGCACCGGCTGTTGGGCCGCCCGATCCGTATCGCGTACCTGATGGACGAATTTGAGCGGCTGCTGGACACCATGCCGAACTATTTCTTTGTGGCGCTGCGCAGCATCCGCGATCGCTTCAAATATCAGGTGATGTTCGCCACCTTCACGCGGAACAGTCTGCCGCTGCTGGCGGGGAACCGCATGCCCGTGCTGGAGCCGTTCCTCGAACTCTTCTTCGACCACGTGGTGTGGCTCAAGCCATTCGCTGACGACGATGCGTGGCGCATGGTCGAGCAGTTGGAGAAGCGCAGCGTCTCGAAGGACGACTATCCGCTCGGGCTGCTGATCCGCGCGACCGGTGGCTTTGCAGGGCTGATCCGCGCCGGATTCCAGCACACCAACACGCTCGCTGCCATTCAGGCGCAAAACTATCCTCGCGCGGTCGAGCTGGCGGCAGCGCGCCTCAGCGCGGAGCCGAACGTGCAGGCGGAGTGCCGCACCATCCTGCGCGCGCTGGCCAGCGCCGAAATCGCGACGGTCTACGCCGCTGCGCAGGACAAGCGCGATTTCAACCAGACGCTGGCCGAGGAACTCGTCGCGAAGTCGCTGCTGCAGCCCACGGACGACGGGCAGGGGCTGCGCGTGCATCCGCCGGTGCTGGCCGCCTATATCCGCAGCCATCCCACGCCGCCGGAGCCACTGCCGCCCGCACCGCCGCCCACCTTGCCCGAAACGGGGTAGGCGGGGCAGTCAGAATCTGGCGAACAGAATCGCGGCGTAATCCCCCTTCCTTCCGACGGCGGTCGGTTCCTTCCCCCAGAACGAGGGAAGGAAAAAAACAGGGCGCACCGTTCTCTCGCTATGAATCACGGTGTGCCCTTTTTGACGGTCAAACAGAAGCCATTGAGAACAACGGGCGGAGCAAGCTCCGCACCCTACGCATCCTTTTTCGTTTTTTGCTCTTGGCGAACCGCTAATCGCTAACGGCTAACCGCTGTCTTCCAGCCGCCAATCCAGCGCGCTCCACCGCCGCGCGACCTGATCGTTCTTGACCGCGATCGCAATCGCTTTGCGCGTGCCGACCAGCACGACCAACTGCCGCGCCCGCGTCACCGCCGTATAGAGCAGGTTGCGCTGCAGCATCATGTAGTGCTGCGTCATCACCGGCACGACCACGCACGGATACTCGCCGCCCTGCGAGCGGTGCACGCTAATGCAGTAGGCGTGCGTCAGCTCGTCGGCTTCCGACCAGTCGTATTTGACGAAGCGCTCGTCGATCACGACCGTCATAATCTGATCGGTCATGTCGAAGCTGTGGATGCGCCCGATGTCGCCGTTGTACACGTCTTTGTCGTAATTATTGCGCGTCTGGATAACCTTGTCTCCCACGCGGAACAGCCGCCCCGCCAGCCGTCGCTCCGCCTTGCGGTTCTCCGAGGGGTTGAGCGCCTCTTGCAGCGCATCGTTGAGCGCCACCACGCCGATCGGCCCGCGATACATCGGCGCGAGCACCTGAACATCGTTCAGCGCGTCCAGGCCAAACTTGCGTGGGATGCGCTGCTTCACCACGTCGACCAGCAGCGCCGCTGCAGCCGCCGGGTCTTCCTCGGCAAACATGAAGAAATCGCTGCTATGGTTTGAGGTGTCCGGGCTTTCGCCCTGGTTGATGCGGTGCGCGTTGCGGATAATCTGGCTCGCTTCCGCCTGCCGGAAGATCACATCCAGCCGCGTAACCGGCGCGCGCCCGCTGCGGATCACATCGCGCAGCACGTCGCCCGCGCCCACGCTCGGAAGCTGATCCACGTCGCCCACCAGCAGCAAGTGCGCATCCGGCGGAATCGCTTTCAGCAGGTTGTAGAACAGCACGAGGTCCAGCATCGACACCTCGTCGATCACAATCAGGTCGGCGTCGAGCGGGTTTTCCTCGTTATAGGTGAACCCGTACTCGGCAGGGCTGAAGCCGAGCATCCGGTGAATGGTGCGCGCGGGCTGGCCGGTCGCCTCGCTAAGCCGCTTGGCGGCGCGTCCGGTCGGTGAGGCGAGCAAGAAGCGATGCCGCGTGCGGACCAGCACGTCAATCAGCGCGCGCAGCGTGGTGGTCTTGCCGGTGCCGGGGCCGCCCGTCAGCACGCTGACCTTGTTCGCCAGCGCCAGCCGCACCGCTTCCGCCTGCTGTGGCGTCAGTTCCACGCCGCCTGCGCCGTGCGGCAGCGCCTGCACGCCGCCGCGCCGCAGGTCCGCCAGCCGCGAGACCGGCGACTCGATCAGCGCGAGCAGGCGAGACGCGGCGCCTTTCTCGCTGTGATAGAGCGGCGGGATATAACACGCCTCAATGCGCTCCAGCCCGTCGGGCACGATCTCGATCACCAGATCGCCCTGTTGCGCCAGCCGCGTGATCGCCTCGTCCACCACCTCGGGCGGCACTTCGAGCATCGCCGCCGCCTGCTCAACCAGCTCGGTGCGCGGCAGGAAGACGTGCCCTTCCTCGGTCGCCATATTGAGCGTGTGCGCCAGCCCTGCGCCAATCCGCGAGGGTGAGTCCGGCGGCAGGCCCAGGTCTTGCGCGATCTTGTCGGCGGTGCGAAAGCCAATCCCGAAGATGTCACGCGCCAGCCGGTACGGGTCGCGGCTGACCAGCGCGATCGACTGGTCGCCATACTGCTTGTAAATCTTGACTGCCAGCCCGGCGCTGACGCCGTGCCCCTGCAAAAAGAGCATCACCTCTTTGATCTGGCGCTGCTCGACCCACGCTTTGGCGATCAGGCTGGTGCGGTGTTTGCCCACGCTGGGCACCTCCAGCAGGCGCGCTGGCGCGCGGTCCAGCACGTCGAGCGTCTCCAACCCGAAATGATCGACGATCCGTCGCGCGGTGACCGGGCCAATCCCCTTCACCAGTCCGCTGCCGAGGTAGCGCCGGATCGCCTCAACCGTCGTCGGGCGGACCTGCGTGACGTTCTCCGCTTTGAACTGCCGCCCAAATCTCGGGTGTGAGGTCCATTCCCCTTCGAGGCGCAGGCTTTCGCCTGGCTGCACTTCGGGCATCGTGCCGACAACCGTGATCAACTCCTCGCTGCCCAGGCGAAGCTGCGCGGGCCGCAAACGCAGCACGCAATAATTCGTCTCTTCGTTGTAGTACGTCACGCGCTCAACCGCGCCGCTGAGCGTATCCGTTGCCATACGTCTCCTGCCCCAGTTACCCACTCGCTGCCGGTTGGCTGCGCCCCCGGCGTTCTGCTATTTTACCCTATAGGACACGACGAGGAGAGGATGAACGATGGCGGACCAGCAGCAAGCGATTCATGTGCACTATGCCGAGGCCGGGCAGGGGATGCCGGTCGTGCTGGTGCACGGGTTCCCCTTTAATCACCACATCTGGGACGCGCAGATCGCGGAGCTGGGCGCAAGCTACCGGGTGATCGCCCCGGATCTGCGCGGGTTCGGTGAAAGCGCCGCGCCGGATGACGGTTATGGCATGGACGACTTCGCGGCAGATATCATCACCCTGCTTGACCGTCTCAGCATTGAGCGTGCGGTGTGGGTCGGGCACAGCATGGGCGGGTACATCACGCTCGCTGCGCTGCGCCGCTGGCCAGAGCGCGTCAGCGCCGTCGCGTTTGTCGGCTCCCACGCCCAGCCCGATAGCCCCGAGAAGAGACTCCAACGCGAGACCAGCGCCGACAATGCCATGCGGCAAGGCGTCAGCGACACGGCGTTCACGATGATGAGCACGATCTTCGCAGGCGAGGTTGACCGCCAGGGGCCGATGGCGCAGCGTATCTACGATATGATGGTCAGCGCAAAACCGCACGCAGTCGCGGGCGCGCTGCGCGGCATGGCCGCCCGTCGAGATTCGCGTGATGTGGCGCGCTCGCTGGCGATCCCGGCGCTGGTGATCGCGGGTGAGGATGATGAAGCGGTTGGCGCCGAGTTGACCGGCGAACTGGCAAAGCTTATCCCTAGCGCGCAGCATGTCGTCATCTCCGGCGCGGGCCATATGCCGATGGTCGAACAGCCCGACACGCTCACCGAAACTTTACGCGCGTTCCTCGAGAGCCTTCCGGCGGCGCGATGAACCGTTCTCCCACGCCGGATCTGAAAGGGAAACGGTGACACTGTGGAGACACTTGAAGATATTCTCGGCCTGGGCGCGGATAGCCTCGCGTGGTGGCAGATGCTGCTCCGCGCCGCGCTCGTCTATCTTGCCGCGCTGGCCATGGTGCGTGTCGGCGAGAAACGCTTCCTCGGCAAGAGCACGGCGTTCGATGTGATCCTGGGGATCGTTCTCGGCTCGGTGATCAGCGGGGCGATCACCGGATCGTCCGCCTTCTTCGCTACGCTGGTCGCAGGCTTCACCCTGGTCACGCTCCACTGGCTGTTCGCGTTCATCGCTTTCCGCTCGGACCGCTTCGGCGATGTGGTCAAGGGCCGCTCGCGCGTCCTGATAGAGAAGGGCGAGATCGATTGGGACGAGATGCGCAACAGCAACATCAGCTACAAGGACCTCATGAGCCGCGTCCGGTTGCAGGCGCAGTTTGAAGACCTGGAGCAGGTGCAGGTTGCGCGGCTGGAACGCAGCGGCGATCTCAGCGTGATCCCCGTCGATGACGCGCCGAAGGTGCTTGAGGTCCGCGTCGAAGAGGGCGTTCAGATCGTGCGTATCCAGCTCGAATAGCGCGGTCGCGCCGTCCTCTTATGCAACCGCCGCGCGCTGTGTGCGGCCTCTCCCCTACGCGGCGCGCCTGGCCGGGCCGCCAGGCTCCCCTGTACGTTGGTCCTGCTCACGGTTATAAAATTTCCCTCTGTGATAGAGTTGCGGTACAGTTGGCATACATCTGCCCCAGGCAAAAGGCATACGGGAATTCTCTAGCTCTGTCCGTGGTAGAGAGCGCGCTATGACGCCTGATCCGCTCATTGGCAAACAACTCGGCGATTATACGATTGTGGGGCTGCTCGGTCGGGGCGGAATGTCGCGCGTCTACCGAGGGTATGACGAGAACCTGCAACGCTACGCCGCGGTCAAGGTCATCAGCAGCGACTTCGCAACCACTTCAGAGGAAGAATACACCCACCGCTTCCAGAGCGAAGCCCGCGCGATCGCACGCCTGCGCCACCCGAACATCGTCGGCGTCTACCAGTTTGGCCGCTCCGAAGGCATCTACTACATGGCGCAGGTCTTCCTTGAAGGGAAAGATCTGCGAATGGTGCTGCGCGGGTACAGCGAGCGCGGCGAGCGGATGCCGACCGGGGAGATGCTGCGCGTGGTGGGCGATGTCGCCACCGCGCTCGATTACGCGCACGCGCACGGCGTGATCCACCGCGACATCAAGCCCTCGAACATTATGCTAGAGCGCCACACGGGCCGCGCAATCGTGATGGATTTCGGGCTGGCGCTCAGCGTGCAGGAAGGCACGACCGGCGAAACGTTCGGCAGCGCGCATTACATCGCGCCAGAGCAAGCAGTCTCCTCAGCGCAAGCCGTCCCACAAAGCGACCTGTACTCGCTCGGCATCGTGATCT
>CAZVCM010000204.1:5017-8135 GCA_964626105.1 uncultured Thermoflexus sp. | reverse complement strand
CTCCAATTGTCGCTCGCGCAGCATGGTCTGAATCGCATCAGGCATCGTTAAGAATGCCTCGGCGATGGCCGTGCGCAGCGTCGGCGATTTTGCGGATACATCCTTCATCGCGGGTTACTCCTCAGGGGTGTAGACAAGCGGCACGCCGTCCAGGTAGCGGCTCTCGCCGGTGATATAGTGTTCTTCTTTCCAGATCGGCGCGCGACGCTTGACTTCGTCGATCGCATAGCGCGAGGCCGCATACGCCTCGTCGCGGTGCGCGGCGCTGACCACGATGATCACGCTCGCCTCGCCCAGCGACAGACGCCCGATCCGGTGCTGGATGCGGCAGCCTCGCACGCCAAAGCGCTCGACCGCCTCGCGCTCGATCGCCGCCAGCGCTTTCTCGGCCAGCGCGACATGCGCTTCGTAGGTCATGCCTTCAACTGGCTGCCCCTCGTTTTGGTTCCGCACCACGCCGTAAAACACAACCTGCGCTCCGCTGCCAACATCTTCAACTTCCCGCAGTAACGGCTTGACCGCCAGCGGCGTCTCCGTGATCCAGCGTTCCACCGTTCAACCTCCACTCACGGGCGGCAGCAGGCTCGCCTCATCGCCATCGCGCAGCAGGGTGTCGCCATCAATCAGCGTGTCGTTGACCGCATATGCGACAGACTGCAAGCGTGCGCCCAGCGCCGGATACCGCGCGCTCAACAGGTCGTTCAATTCGTGGACGGTCAGCGCCTCACCCGGCAGATCAAGCGTTTCGCGCTTAACGCCCGTCTCCTGCTTGAGGCCGCCATAGTAGACGACAGTCAGACGCATTTCAGTTCCCCTTCGTTCATCGGCTGGCGCGCTCACCCGCCGATATGGTACATCTCGACCTTCGGATCGCGCGGCGCCGTGTGTGATGTGCGAATCTCGGAATACCGATCATCACGGCGCTGCCAGACACCACGCGCAATCGCAGCCAACGCCTCGTCTGAGACGCCGTCACGCAGCGGGCCGCGCAGATCTACCCCGCGCGTGCCAAACAGGCAAGTGAACATCTGCCCTTCGGGCGACAGCCGCAGCCGCGTGCACCCGCCACAAAACGGCTGCGTGACCGACGCAATTACGCCGATTTCGCCGCCGCCATCGCGATAGCGGTAGCGCGTCGCCACTTCACCGGGGTAATTTGGCGCAACCGGCTCCAGCGGCAGCGCGGCGTCGATCGTCTCAACAATTTCCCGCGCGGGAACCACGTCATCGAGCCGCCAGCCGTTGCGCGTGCCGACGTCCATATACTCAATAAAGCGAGCGATATAGCCGCGATCCCGGCAGAAACGCGCCAGCCCCACCACCGCGCGATCATTGACGCCGCGCTTGATCACGGCGTTGATCTTGATGGGCGCAAACCCCACACGCCGCGCCGCCTCGATCCCGGCGAGCACCTGCTCAACATCTGCCCGGTCGCCATTCAACAGCCGGAAGACCTCGCCATCCAGACTGTCCAGACTGACCGTCACGCGCTGCAACCCCGCCTCACGTAGCACCTGCGCCTTCTGCGGAAGGAAGTAGCCGTTGGTTGTGAGGGCGATGTCATCTATACCGGGGATCGCGCCGAGCATCGCGATCAGCGTCTCTAGCTCTTTGCGGATCAGTGGCTCGCCGCCGGTCAGCCGGATTTTCTGCGCGCCCAGCCCCGCGAACACTCGTGCCAGCCGTGCGATCTCCTCGAACGTCAGAAGCTGCGGTTTCGGCAGAAAGCGATATGCCTCGCCAAACACATCGGCAGGCATACAGTACGCACAGCGGAAATTGCAGCGGTCGGTGACCGAGATGCGAAGGTCGCGGAATGGGCGATGTCGTTGATCGATGAGGGCCATGGAGTTTTTCAGACTTTTATTTACATTATTGGCTTATTATACCGTATGAGCGCCTGGGCGAAAAAGGTCCCCACACGTCCGCGTAGAGCAGGCTCTCTCAAACACACAGCGCCGGACGATGGCCCGGCGCTGTGTTGCGTGCGCTTGTGCGCGCTTAGTTTGGCCGCGCTCCGACCGCCAGCCCGCCGATCACCCGCTCTGTGAACGCGCCGGTGCTCAGCGCGGCGCTTCGGTTCGGCGCGATGTCCGCGGTGCGCGCGCCGTCTGCCAGCGCCGTCTCGACCGCCCGCTCCACCGCACGCGCTTCGTCTTCCAGGCCCAGGGTGTAGCGCAGCAGCATCGCCGCGCTGAGGATCGTGCCGGTCGGGTTGGCGATACCCCGCCCCGCAATATCGGGCGCGGAGCCGTGAATCGGCTCGTAGACGCCAAACGGCCCTTCGCCCAGCGAGGCGGATGGCAGCATGCCCAGCGATCCAGCCAGCACCGACGCTTCATCGCTCAAGATGTCGCCGAACATATTGCCCGCCAGCAGCACGTCGAACCGCGCGGGATTGCGTAGCAAATGCATCGCCCCGGCGTCGACCAGCACGTGCTCCAGCGCGACGTCGGGGTACTCACGCGCAACCTCGTCGACCGTCCGCCGCCAAAGGCGCATCGACGCCAGCACGTTCGCCTTGTCGATCGACGCGACCTGCCCGCGCCGCTTTTGTGCCGCCTCGAACGCGACCCGCGCCACCCGCCGCACCTGTTCTGCCGTGTACAGCATCGTATCCCACGCGCGCTCGCCGTCGCCCTGCTCCTCGCGCGGGCCGAAGTAGATGCCACTCGTCAGCTCGCGGACGAACAGGATGTCCACGTCGCGCAGCAGATCCGCGCGTAAGGGTGCGTAATCCGCCAGCGCAGGATACGCCTTGACCGGGCGCAGGTTAGCGAACAGGTCAAAGTGCTGTCGCAGGCGCAAGAGCCCCTGTTCCGGGCGAACCGGCGCGGACGGGTCCGACCACTTCGGCCCGCCGACCGCGCCGAGCAGCACTGCGTCTGCGCCCTCGCACGCACGCAGCGTCTCGTCCGGCAGCGGATCGCCGGTCGCGTCGATCGCGCAGCCGCCCATCAGCGCCTCGCGGAAGGTGAAAGTATGCCCCCACCCCGCCGCGACCGCTTGCAGCACATGCGCTGCCGCCTCGGTTACTTCCGGTCCGACACCATCGCCCGGCAGCGTGACAATCGTTGCTCGCATCGTATTCGCTCGATTCTTCCTAATGTTCTCGCCG
>CAZVCM010000204.1:0-5006 GCA_964626105.1 uncultured Thermoflexus sp. | reverse complement strand
CCTCCCCTATTTGGGGGGGAAGGGGCCGGGGGATGGGGGGATACATCCGGCACATGCACACAACAGGCTCTAAGCCAGCGAGAGGCCGTATTCGACGCTGTCGGCCAGCGCCAGCCAGCTTGCCTCGATGATGTTCGCGCTCGCGCCCACCGTGCTCCAACGCTGCGTGCCGTTCTGCGTGTCGATTAGCACGCGGGTTGTCGCAGCGGTGCCGTTCTGCCCATCGAGAATACGCACCTTGTAGTCTGCGAGCTGGAATGCGGCGAGCTGCGGGTAGACCGGCGTCAGCGCTTTGCGCAGCGCGCGGTCTAGCGCATCGACCGGGCCAATGCCCTCGGCGACGGTGTGCAACTCCTCGCCCTGCACGGCAACTTTGACCGTCGCCTCAGCGAACAACCCTCGCCCGCGCCGGTTCTCGACCACCACCATGAAGTCGACGAGGTCGAACGGCGGCGCGTAATCCGGCTTTTGCCGCGCCATCAGCATCGCAACCGACGCTTCTGCACCCTCGAAGACGAAACCACGATTCTCCAGCGCCTTGATCTGCTCCAAAACGCTGCGCGCTTCGGCGCTGTCCAGGTTCAGCCCGTATTCCTCGGACTTGCTGAGCATGTTGCCGCGCCCGCTGAGGTCCGACACCAGGATACGCATTTCGTTGCCAACCAGCGCCGGATCAATGTGCTGGTAACTGTCGATGTTGCGGCGGATAGCGGCGACGTGCATCCCGCCCTTGTGCGCGAACGCGCTCTTACCTACGTACGCCGCCTGGTTGTTGGGCGCCATGTTCGCGATCTCGGCGACGGTGTGCGACACGCGCGACAGGTGGCGGAGCGCCCCATCCGGCAGGCACTGGCAGCCCATCTTCAACTCAAGGTCGGGCACGATCGCGCACAGATTCGCGTTTCCGCAGCGCTCGCCATAACCGTTGACCGTCCCCTGGACGTGGATTGCGCCCTCGCGCACCGCGGCGAGCGTGTTCGCGACCGCCAGCTCGCTGTCATTGTGTGTGTGGATGCCGAAGCGCACACTTGGGAACGCTTCGCGCATCGTACGGACCATCTGCTCGATCTCCCACGGCATCGAGCCGCCGTTAGTGTCGCACAGCACGACCAGCGACGCGCCACCCTCGACCGCCGCTTGCACCGTCTGGCAGGCGTAACCCGCGTCGAGCTTATAGCCGTCGAAGAAGTGCTCGGCGTCGTAGATCACCTCGCGGCCCTGCGCGGCGAGGTACGCCAGCGACTCGCGGATCAGGCGCAGGTTCTCTTCAGGCGTGGTGCGCAGCACCTCGGTCACGTGTAGCAGCGAGGTCTTGCCGACGACCGTCACGACGGGGGTCTCGGCGTCGAGCAAAGCCTGTAGGTTCGCGTCGTCCTCGGCGCGGCTGCCGACGCGGCACGTCATCCCAAACGCCGCGACGCGAGCGTGCTTCAGTTGCATCTCACGCACGCGCTGAAAATACGCGGCATCTTTCGGGTTGGAGCCGGGCCAGCCGCCCTCGATGTACGCAACGCCAAGCTCATCCAGCAGCGCCGTGATACGCAGCTTATCCTCGACCGAGAGCGCGATGTTCTCGCCCTGCGTCCCGTCGCGTAACGTGGTGTCGTAGACTTCGATCTGGGGAGTGTTCTGTTGGGTGGTCATCTGCATCCTCATTTCAACATTCTTGTAGGCGCCAGCGAGTGAACGATCAGGGGCAGGACCACGCCGGAGAGATCGCGGCCGTCCTGCCCCGTGCGGAGCAGGACGGCCTGCTCCGCTAGCCGGTAATCTCAATACCCAGTTCGCGGCGGGTGTAGGGCACCAGCCCGCCCGCGTTGATGATCCCCAGCACGAACGAGGGATAGGGGCTTGCCTGATACGTCTTGCCGGTGCGCTGGTTGGTGATGGTTCCAGCGACCAGATCGACCGTCAGCCGGTCGCCCTTTTGCGCGTCCTCGACTGCTTCAGGAGATTCAAGGATCGGCAGACCGATGTTGATCGCGTTGCGGAAGAAGATACGCGCGAATGACTCCGCGATGATGCACGACACGCCCGCGCCCTTGATGCTGATCGGTGCATGCTCGCGGCTCGATCCGCAGCCGAAGTTCCGCCCGCCGACGATGATATCGCCGGGCTGCACCTCGGCGGCGAACGCCTGATCGATGTCTTCCATGCAGTGCGCGGCGAGCGTCTTCGGGTCGGTCGTCACGAGATAGCGCGCCGGAATGATCACGTCCGTGTCGATGTTGTCGCCATACTTCCAGACTTTGCCTTCGAGCTTCATCCTCTGCCTCTCTCGTTACAGCTCGGCTGGGTGCGCCAGCCGCCCCATGATCGCGCTTGCCGCCGCGACCGCCGGATTCGCCAGGAACACGCGCGCGTCACGGTGGCCCATTCGCCCGCGGAAGTTACGGTTACTCGTGCTAACGCAGACCTCGTCGCCTGCCAGCACGCCCATATGCCCGCCCAGGCAAGGCCCGCACGTGCTCGTGCTGACCGACGCGCCCGCCATCGTGAACAACTCCGCCCAACCCTGCCGCAGCATATCGAGATACACCGCCTGCGAGCCGGGGATGATCATCACGCGCACGTCGGGGTGAAACTCGCGCCCGGTCCGCTTCAAGAGGTCCGCCACGATCGCCATATCCTCAAATCGGCCATTCGTGCAGCTTCCGATGAAGACCTGATCGACCTTCTCCGGCTTGATCTGGCTGATGGGATGCACATTATCCGGCGAGTACGGGCACGCGACCTGTGGCTCCATCGCGGAGAGATCGAACTCGTGCACTGAGACGTACTGCGCGTCGTCGTCGGCGTAGTACGGCGTGTACGGGCGCGTAGCGCGCGCCTCGACGTACTCACGCGTCACGTCGTCGAACGGGATGAAGCCACACTTGCCGCCCGCCTCGATCACCATGTTCGTCATTGTGAGGCGCTCGGACATATTCAGCGCGGCGACGCCCGGCCCGGTGAACTCCATCGAGCGATAGAGCGCGCCGTCAACCGTGATCTCGCCGATCGTGCGCAGGATCATGTCCTTGCTGTAGACGTACTCCTGCCGCTCGCCGTGATAGACAAACTTCATCGTCTCCGGCACCTTGAGCCACGTCTTGCCGGTCGCCATCGCGAAGCCGATATCAGTCGAGCCCATGCCGGTGGCGAACGCGCCCACCGCCCCGTAGGTGCAGGTGTGGCTGTCGCCGCCGACGACGAGATCGCCCGGCAGGACCAGCCCGCGCTCTGGCAGGACCACATGCTCGATCCCGGCGCGGCCCACCTGGAAGCGATTATCGAGGACTTGCGCCTCGGCAAAGCGCGTAAGCGTGCGCGTCTGCTCGGCGCTCTTGATGTCCTTGTTTGGCGCGAAGTGGCTGGGAACCAGCATCACCCGGTTGCGGTCGAAGACCTCGCCGACGCCAATCGCGTTGAACGAATCGATCGCGATCGGCGCGGTAACGTCGTTCGCCATCACGATATCGACATTGACGGTGACCAGATCGCCCGCCGAGACGTCGGCTGCGCCGTCAACATTGTGTGCTCCGATGATCTTCTCGGCTAACGTTTTGCCCATGAGTCTCTCCTGATTGTGCGTGGGTCGCGAGTGTGTTTTGAGCCTTTGCAAGCAGGTTACCGGTTTAGCCCTCCATCTTTCCGCGTGCCGGCGACCTGCTCCCCCTTCCCTCCTTGCGGGGGAAGGGGGCAGGGGATGGGGGGTTCCCCGGCGCAAGCCCATAACAACCGCTATACGACCGGCGCCTGCATCTGAATTGTCGCGGCGTCGCCTTCGGGCGCCTTGTCCGCGAATCCGGTGTAAGCCAGCATCTTATTCAGCGCCGACAGATACGCCTTCGCGCTGGCAACGATGATGTCGGTATCCGCGCCGTGACCGCCGAAGGTGCGCCGCCCGTTTTCATCGCGGCGGATGCGCACCGTTACCTCGCCCAGCGCGTCGATCCCCTCGGTGATCGCGCTGACGCGGTACTCGACCAGCGTCGCGGGCGCAGCGACGATCGCGTCGATCGCCTGATACGCCGCATCCACCGGGCCGGTGCCGATCGCCGCGCGCACATATTCCTGCCCGTCCGGGCCGCGCAGCTTGATCGTGGCGGTCGGCATCCCCGGCTGCCCGCACGCGACCTGGATCCCTTCCAGCGTGAAGATCTCTTCGGGGCCGTAGAACTCGTCGCTGATCAGCGCTTCGATGTCCGCATCCGTGACGGTCTTCTTCTTGTCCGCCAGCGCCTTGAAGCGCTCGAACGCCTGGTTTAGCTCGTCTGCATCCAGCTCGTAGCCGAGCTCCGTCAGCCGCACGCGGAAAGCGTGCCGCCCGCTGTGCTTACCGAGCACCAGGCTGCTCTGCGTCAGGCCGACCGTCTCCGGTGTCATGATCTCGTAGGTCGCTTGATGCTTGAGCATGCCGTCCTGGTGGATGCCAGCCTCGTGGCTGAACGCGTTCGCGCCGACGACCGCCTTGTTCGGCTGGACGGACAGGCCGGTGAAATTGCTGACCATGCGGCTCGTGCGCGTGATTTGCGTCGTGTCGATGCCCGTGTCCAGCCCATAAATCTGCGGGCGGGTGCGCAGCGCCATGACGACTTCTTCAAGTGAGGTGTTGCCCGCGCGCTCGCCGATCCCGTTAACCGTCACCTCGGCCTGCCGCGCGCCTGCCATCAGGCCGGCGAGGGTATTGGCGGTCGCCATACCTAGGTCATCGTGGCAGTGGACCGACCAGATTACGCGATCGCCGCCGGTCGTCTCCGTGATCAGCTTGCGCATCAGCGCGCTGTATTCAGCGGGCGTGATGTAGCCAACAGTGTCCGGGATGTTGAGCGTCGTCGCGCCTGCCTCAACCGCCACGCTCAACACCTCAACCAGAAAGTCGGGATCGGAGCGGCAGGCGTCTTCCGGCGAAAACTCCACATCCGCGCACAGCGAGCGCGCATGCACCACCATCTCGCGCGTGCGCTCCACCACCTGTTCGCGCGTCATGCGGAGCTTGTGCTCCATGTGGATATCTGACGTGG
>CAZVCM010000203.1:0-8188 GCA_964626105.1 uncultured Thermoflexus sp. | reverse complement strand
GACTGGGCGGTGATCGTCCGGCTGGACTGGGCGCGCCTGTGGCCGAAGCTGCGCATTGCGCTGATCGCAGGGTTGGCGAGCGCCCCGCTGGGTGGTGCGTGGTATGTGCGCAACCTGCTGCTGGGGCACGAGGCGGTCGTCTTCCCGGCGGAGTACTGGCACGGCTTCGCGCAGCGCTCAGGGCAGGAGCTTGGGTGGCCGGTGCTGCTGGCGATCCTGGCGGCGGGTGGTCTGCTGGCGCGCGGTCTGGTGCGGCGCGATCGCCGGGTGCTGGTTCCGCTGGCAGTTGGCTTGCTGCTGATCGGCGCGCTGCCGAGCGCGCTCGACGCGGACCGCATCACACAGGGCGACAACCTCTGGCGCTGGCTGCGTGGCGACCTGACCGCACGCGGCGCGATGAGCGCGCTTGAGGCTGCACTGGTGATCGCAGGGGCGGCGCTGCTGCTGTGGCTGGGGCGCGCGGCGTGGCGCGGCTGGTCACACGCGCGGCGCGAGACGGTGTTGCTGTTGTGGGCGTTGCTGCTGCCGTATGGCGTGGTGTGGTTCCTCAACTATTCATACCACTACCGGCTGAGCTTTGCGATTGTGCCGCTGATGGCGGCGCAGGCGGCGGCGCTGGTCGACGGCTGGCTGTGGCCGTGGCTGGCAGCGCGCCGGGCGGGGCGTGTCGCCGGAGCGTTGGCAATTGTGGCGAGCGCGGCGATCGCGACAGCGGCGGCGGTGGAGTTCAGCGCGCGCCCGTGGGTCGAAGGCACGTTGGCCGACGACCGCGCCAAATATGACGCGGGCAACCCGGCGCTGATGGTCGTGGTGCACATGCTCGAAGACTATGCGGCGGCGCATGGCGAGCCGGTGGTCGTCGCACCGGGCGAGGAACGGCTGCCTTTCTACTTCCCCACATGGGACATTCGCGTCAGCCGTGACCCGGACGACCTGCCGACCCGCCTTGAAGACCTGGCAGGCGTCGATATCTACATCGCCAGCTCCGTGTCCGACTTTCTACTTCAGCAGGCGGGCAAGTGGCCGAGCTCGCTGTCGGCGGATGCGGCGGTCGCGGTGGCCTATCACCGGCTTGACGTACAGGGGTGGGACAACCAGCCGTGGCCGACCGTGCTGGAGCCGATCCCGCTCAGCCCGGATGGCTCGCTGCCGGTGGATGATGGGAATTTTCGCTACAACGCGTTCGCGGTGCATCCCGAGGCGCGCACCGCGCCGATGCAGCCGGGCGGCGCGATGCCTGAGCGCGTGGTCATCGGAGATTTCGCGGAGTTCATCGGCTACGACATGAGCAATCTGGTCTGGACGCGCGGGCAGCGCATCACCCTGACGCTGTACTGGCGCCCGACCGAAAGCGCGCCGCCGCCCCGCGATTACAGCCTGTTCATTCATCTGCTGGACGCGGACGGCGCCCGCCTGACCGGGTGGGACGGCGCCCCGCTGCAAGGCGCGTATCCGACGCGCTTCTGGCGGCCCGGCGAGTCCTTGCTGGATCGCTGGATTCTGCCGATTCCTGAGGATATTCCCCCTGGCACGGCGACGCTGCGGATCGGCATCTATGACCCGATCGAGGGCGGGCGTTTGCCGGTGACGGTCGGCGGCGAGCCTGTGGGCGACGGACTCGTGCTCCGCGAGGACATCGAGGTGCAGTAACCAGGCGTCAGAGGGACGCCACCGCCAGCGCGAGATCGCGGCGCACGTTTTCGCTGAGGAAGCCCGCCCACGCCTCGGGAAAGCGGTCCGCTAGCCGTTGCCGCTCGCGCACCTGCGCCGCCAGATAGTCGTAGGCGCCATCCAGCGCGGGCCGGGCGTAAGCGGGCGTGCCGCTGTATGTCGCCTCATATTGATCGATCATTGCCGCGAGCTCCGTCACCGCGACATCCGCGTCGTGCAAATCTCCCAGATGGTCCTGCATTCCCTTGATGCTCTTGATCACGCGCCGGGCTTCGCTGCCGAGTACGTCCTCGAAGAACTCCAGCGTGTAGCGCAGGCGCTTGAACTCGATCCGCAACGCGTGAAGCGTGGGGATCGACGCGCCGGGGATGACCGTCTCGTAGGCGCGGATGCGCGCGAAATGGTTCGCAATCAAGGGCGGAATGACGTGCCGCACCTGGTACGGCGCGGGCGTGTCGGGCGGGGGCAGCGGGCGGGCGCCCGCGCCGGGCGTTTGCAAGAAGCGGTCGAAGCTGGCGACGAATCGGGCGAAGCGTGGGCTGTCCAGCTCGACAATCAGCGCCGCGCGCGCTTCCAGAAGGTTTGCGTTCCACTGCACGCGGAGCGCGCTGAGATCGACCTCAGGGTGCGCGCTGGCAAAGCGCTCTACCCGGTCGAGCGCGACGTCGAGATCGCGCACGACGCCAAGTGTGCCTGCGATGTGCCGCAATTCCTTGCGGAAGGGCTTGATCGCCTTGGCGCAGTAGGCGGGTTTGAACAGGCGAAGGGCGCTGCGCATACGGCGCGTGGCAACGCGCATATCATGCAGCGCTTCGATATCGATCCCCTGGCGCGTGCCCGGCTCGTGGAATAGCATCCGCTCAAAGTGATAGCGCAGCACGCGCCGCCCTGCCTCGGACAGCGGGTCGTCAGGCTGCACGCCGATCGTTTCGCGCAGTTCCAGCGGCAGGCGCGGTTCGCCAGCGCCGGGTAGGCTGTCGTCGGCGGACGTATCAGGCGCGGATGGCTCGACGGGGAACTCGGGGTCACTCATGCAGGTACGCTCCTGGCGCTTCGACGCCGGATTTGCTGGACAGGAACTCTAGTGTAACATGATTAGAGAGAACGATAGATCACGACAAGCGGGATGGGTCATGATCAACGACGTGGACAGCCAGAATGATCGGGCAGCGGTCATGGCACTGCTGAACAGCTTACTCGTCGGCGCGAACCAGCGGATGGACACGCTGGGAGACTGGGCCGAGCGGCTGTTGGATGAGGCGGCTTCTCCGCTGGCGTCACGCTTTGTCAACCAGTTGAGCGATGAATGGCTGGACGCGGACGCGCCGGATGCCTTCTGCGAGCAGGTTGCTGAGCACGTGCGCCGCCATCTGGCAAGCTGGCACCCCGGCTGGCCGCATTTGTGGGCGCATATTCTCCGCGTGACGGGCTGCGCGCTGGCGCTGGCGGACGAAGTCGGGGCGCGCGCCGAGGAAGTGTATCTGCTGAGCGTGTGCCACGACGTCGCCAAGCTCGACGAGCTGCGCAGCGGCGAGCCACATGAGGAGCTCGGTGCGGCGATCGCGGGGCGCGTGCTGCGCGGGTATCTGCCGCCCAACCGTATCTCTGCGATCCAGTCGGCAATTTTGAAGGAAGATGAAGGCGATCCACTGGGCGAAATTCTCCATGACGCCGATAAACTAGATAAGATTGGTGCGACGGGCGTGCTGCGGCGCGTGTCGATTGAGACGCGACCAAGCTGGCTGAGCGCGGCGCTGTGGCGCGTGGGCGATGACCTGGCGCGCTTCCCCGCGATGCGACTGGAGTTCAGCCGCTCGCTTGCCAGCGCCAAGCGGGATTTCCTGGGGTGGTTCTTGCCGCTGGCCGAGGATGCCCTGGAGCGATGAGCGTCCGGCAGGATGCAGCCGGTATTCGGTTGGCGATGTGCTGGTTTTCCAGTATGCTTAGCGTGGTAGTTCGAACGTGTGGGAGGCCCGGATGACCGACAACCAGCTTAACAGTATTGACGAGCTGCGCCGGCAGGCTTTGGAAGAAGAAATTATCGTCGAGAGTTATGAGACCTATCTGGAGCATGCACGCAGCGACCGGTTGTTCGGGATGACTGCAGCCGAGCGCATGTTTGTGTCGATCGGCTGTTTCCTCGTGACGAGCCTGGCGGGCTTTTTGCTGCTGCTCGTTATGGGGAAAATAGTCGTCTAGCCCCTCTGACGGCTTGCCCACGTGAACAGACAACCGATCACGCTTAATCGTATGTCGCTCGGCGAATGGGTCGTGCGCGTTGCTTTTGTCGTGCTGATCATCGCCATGTTTGTGGGCCTGTGGACGGTCCGCAATTCGCTGATGCTGATCTTCCTGGCGGTGATCGTCGCGCTGGCGCTGCAGGGACCGATCCACCGCTTCGAGCGGATGGGCCTGCGCCGGGGCATTGCGCTGCTGATTACGCTGCTGCTGGTGCTGTCTGTCGGCGCGCTGCTGGGTGTGTTGCTGGTGTCGACCATTGTCGAGCAGACGCAGCAGTTGATCGACCAGCTTCCTGATACCTTCGATACAGTACGAAACGAATACGACCGCCTGTTGAATCAGTACGGCGTGCTGCCTGAGATCGACTGGGACTCGCTGCTGGAAGGCGAGGGCGCGGACTGGCTATCCAGCCAGTTGACGAGCCTGCCGGGCAATCTCTTCCCGTTTGTGTCGGGCGCGGGCGGTGTAATCGCCAATGTCCTGTTTATCTTCATCATCGCGCTGTTTTTCGTGGGCGATCCGACGAACTACCTCGACGGCGCGCTGACGCTGGTGCCGCAGGGCTATCGCCCGCGCGCGCTCGAGATCCTGGTACAACTGGCGGGCACGCTGCGCGCGTGGTTCGTCGGCCAGATGATCTCGATGCTGATGCTCGGCGCGATGATCACGTTTGTGAACGCGGTGATCATCAACATCCCGAACCCGGTGGCGCTCGGCGTGCTGGCCGGAATTATGGAGTTCGTGCCCAACATCGGCTCGATTATCTCGGTCATTCCGGCCATTCTGGTGGCGCTGGCGGACGATCCGGCGAAAGCGCCGCTGGTCGTAATCGCCTACGTGGTCACGCAGCAAATTCAAAGCAATCTGATCATGCCCCGCATCATGACACGGCAGATTGACATGCCCGCGGGCGTGGTGCTTAGCGCGCAAGTTGTCGCGGCGTCGCTGTTCGGGTTCATCGGGCTGCTGCTGGCCCTGCCGCTGGCGGTGCTGGTGAAGGTTTTGATCCGCGAGCTGTATGTGTACGACGTGCTGAACTCGCGCACGGCCCGCGTGCTGACGCAGCGAAGACCCGACGGACGTACAACGGCGGTGGTTGTGTCGGAACCATACCGGCCCGAGCAACTGTCGCCGGGCGAAGCGGCGCGCCTGCAAGCCGAAGGGTACGATCCATTTGCGGCGGAACCGGGACAGACAGTGGAGATCGTCACGCCACCATCCCCCGCGCTGGAACGAGCGGCGCGAGGTCAGCAGGCGGTATGGGTGGCGGTGTTTACGCTGGTGCTGGCGCAGGGGCTGGCGCTGATTCGCGCGCTGCTTTCAGGCGATCAGCGGTCGGGCTAGGACGCTTATTCGCTGGCCTGGCGTAGCAGGTAGGTCCACGCGTCGGTGTGGCTGGTGAAATATCGGATCTCGTCGCGCCGAGGCAGCGTGTGGTGGATCAACTGCGCGATCTGGTGCTGCTGTTGCCAGACAAATACGACCGCCATCGGCGTGACGATGTCGCTGAGCGTCTCGACCAGCGCCGTCGCCCGCACAATGCTGACGTCAGTTGTCTGGCGCAGATCGAGCATTAGCCCCGCCAGCGGCCCGGCGTCCTCAGCCGCTCGCTCCACGTAATGCACGACTTGCTGAATGGACAATGGTGTGAATTCCCCGCGCACTACAACCTCAAGCAGCTTATTGTCGTGGAGCAGGGCGCGAAAGTTCATACCGTCCCAATCTTCATGGCTCACTTTCACCCTCACACCTGTGTTCCCGATCACGTCAGCACTCCACACAATTTCATGAAGATAGAGTTGAGATGGGCTGTGTGGCTTCTACTATCTTGATTGTCCAGGTTTGTGATTAAAAGTCAATCAATAAAAAATAAATAACTCGTCAAATTAACTCGATTTCATCAATTCTTCACGAATACTACGATTTACATTTCGGGTGTGGGCGCTGGTGTGGCAAGCGGCAGGTACACCGGCTCGAGGGCGAGCATGGCGCTGGACGCTTCTTCGATACTGGCGCGTTCCCAGAGCATGGTGTGGTATTTGACGAAACGCCAGGGGTCGACCATATCACGATAGTGGCTGCTGGCGAGGTGGTTGCTCTGCCCGGTGGTGAGGATGGCGCGGCTGCTTTCGGGCGCGGCGAGGTCGATAATCAGGCGGGCGGCGGGCGCGCTTTGCACCTGGGCGCGCGCGCGCCCAGCACCGAGGCTGCGCGAGGTGTTGAGCGTGTCGCCGGTGCCGCTGGCGGGCAGCGGCCCTACTACGAACTGATCTTCCAGCAGATCCAGCCCGATGTTGCTGGTCGTGGCGCTGCTAAACACAACCGTGTGGAGATCGCCCCACCGCCACGCATCGCGGGACGTGCCCTGCGCTTGCGTCAGATCGTTGATCGCCTGCTCTAGCGCGCGGCGCAAGATCGCGTCGCGCCGCTCGACGACGAAGCGGGTTTGCGCGTCATCCCACCAGGGATGATTCGGAAGCTCAAGCAGCGCCAGCAGGCCCGCCCGCACGGTGAAGCAGTCGCACGGTGGCGCGCCAAGCTCATCGCCATACGTGTATTCCGCCAGCCGCAGCCAGAACGCGCCGAACAGCGCCGCCTGCGGGCTGTCAATTGTGAAGCGCGCGTCCCACTCGGCAAGCCAGTCGAGCATCCCGCCCAGGCGCTGATCGCCGGAAAGCGCGTCACGCAGAACCGGCAGCGCGGCGGCAGCGCTGGGGCTGTAGGCGTCCGCCTGAATGTCGGCGAAGGTGTCGCCGGAGTGCGCGTCGTGTTCCAGCAGCCGGTCAGCGATCCGGGCGGCGCGCGTGCTGGGAGCGGCGGACGCGTTCAGGAGCACGGCGTCGGCGTGCGCGGGCGGCACTATCGGATTGTTGGCGGCGATGATCATCCCCTCGGGCGGGTTGGCGAGCGCGGGTAAGCGGTCAAACGGCAGCGGATCGCGCCATTCGGTCGCGCTGCTTTCTGCGGGGCTGGGCAGCAGCCCGCTGTGATCGGGCGCGCGGACCGGCACGCGGCCCGCAAGCTGGTAGCCAATTGCGCCGCTGGCGTCTGCATACAGCACGTTCTGCGCCGAGAACGTCCACTCGCGGAGCGCGGCGCGCGCTTCATCCCACGATTGCGCGCGGTTCAACTTAAACAGGGCGACCAGCGGATCAGCGGGGCCGTCCTGCGCGGTCCAGCGCACGACCAGCGCCTGATCGCGCCCCAGCAACGGCGAAATCGTGGCGATCACCGGGCCGAGGTGCGTGGTCTGGACGGTGAAGGTCTCCGGCTCGTCACGGCCATTCACGACCAGCGTCTCGTCGCGGATGGTTATGTCGCGCCAACCGCTATCCCAGGCGTACTGATGCGGGTTGTCCGGGTTGAGGCGGATCACGAGCAGGTCTTGTTCGTCGATCCACGCGCTGTTCAGCGCCCAGGCGGCGTGGCCGTTGTGGCCGCTGAACACACCCGGCACGCCTGGCACGCTCAGCCCGGCGAGGTTGTACGGGCAAAGCTCGGGCGTCTCGATGCAATACAGGCCGACCTCGTAGACGGGCGAGGGCATTTGTAGCGGGTAGCCGGGCGCGCTGGCGAGCAGCGGGCTGCCGGTCGCGGTGCGCGCGCCGGAGACAACCCACGCGGTTCCTTCAGGCATGTCACGCGGACCGACCTGATCGAGCGCGGCCAACGCCTCGGCCAGAGGCAGGCGGGTGAAATCGGTGGGCGGCGCGGCAGCAGGCTCCGGCTCTGGCGCGGGGGTGTCTTCGGCGGGCAGGCCGAGATCGGCGGCGCTGAGCACGCTGGGCGACGCGTCCGGCGGCGGCGTGTAGAGCGCCAGCATCGCCTCGTCAACGCGGGTGAGCGCCTGCGCGCGCAAAATCTCTTGCGCCACGTTGCCGCTGGTCTGCCATTGGAGTGCCAGCAGCCACGCCAGCGAGTCAATCGGCGTCCACGGCTCGATGGGGATGTCGCCCAGGCGCAGGTCGAGCAGCGTGTATTCGACCGCCAGATCGCCCGGCGAGCGCCCCTCGATGTAGGCGTTCACCCCGGCGGTGTAGGCGTGGAGCACGGCGCGCGTCTCGAACGTTGAGGCGTTATAGTTCGCCAGCGCGATCTGCTCCCAGCCGAGCGTGCGCGCGACCCGGTCCGTGGCCTGGAGCGTCTCGTCCTCGCCGAACAGCGCGCTGAGCGTCCCGCGCCCCAACCGGCGGCTGACATCCATCTGCCACCAGCGATCCTGCGCGTGGACGTAGCCCTGCGCGAAGAACAGGTCATACGGGTTGGCGGCGTAGGC
>CAZVCM010000202.1:0-8190 GCA_964626105.1 uncultured Thermoflexus sp. | reverse complement strand
ATGCGGGGCAATGTCCTTGACCTTGCCGTCGGTATCATTATCGGCGCCGCGTTCACAACCGTGGTGAACTCGCTTGTGAATGATGTTCTCATGCCGCCTATCGGCGTCCTGGTCGGCGGCGTTGACTTTTCAGACATCGGTATCACGCTGAAGGAAGCCAGCGGGGATGATCCCGAGGTGCGGATCAACATCGGGCTATTTATCAACGCTCTGATCAACTTCTTGATCGTCGCGGCTGCCGTCTTCTTCATCGTCAAAGCGGTCAACAACGCCATGCAGCGCGCCCGCCGCAAGGGCGAAGAAACTCCTGAGCCGCCGCTGGAGCCGAGCGTCGAAGAGCGCATGCTCGAAACCCTGCAAGAGATGGATGCGAAGCTCGGACGAATGGCGCCAGGGGGTCTACCACCCACTCCCGCCGAGTCTGGCATCCCACCCGCGCCTGCGACCGACTGATACGTCGGTCGATCAGCGATAGGATTAAAAAGCCCTGAGCGGCCTTCAACCGTTCAGGGCTTCTTTTCGACTGCGTAATGATGAGACGCGCGGCGCTAGACTTCCGCCACTTCGATCCCTGCCAGTTCTGCGAACAACCGCCAGCGGTTGGCGATGTGCCCTCTACTCAGGCACTTGTGGTGCGTGCCGCCCGCGCGCAGCCAGCCGTTGAGCGCCTGGCGCACGCCAGTGCTGGGCCGGTACTCGCCGTAAGGCATCTCCAGGCTGGGCATCACCGGCGAGTCCGGGATGATCTCGCCCTCGGACAGCACAAGCCGGAAGTGCTCGCCGCCTAGCGGAACGAGCGACGTGAGCGTCGCCGGGCCGGGCTTGACGCGGAACAAGACAGTCGGTGGGTTGTCCAGCCCGCCGATCCCCAGCGGGCGATCGATCAGCTTGATCGGCTCATCGTCACGCGCAACCTTCCAGTTGCCCTCGCCCATGTGGCTCAGCAGCGCCGTGTCGCGGTCGAAGTCCATCGCGTACATCTCGGTGAAATGCGCGTCACCCGCCAGCAAGTGCCCAGCAGCAACCAGGATCGCGCTGCACGCGTCGCCTTCGGCGCCAAAGCCGTAGCCCTCCGCCATGAGATTCGAGGCCGCGGCGACCGGTAGGAAGCTGAAGCGCCCATCCTCAGCGATCGCGTCGAAGTGCGTCGAATAGGCGCCGTAGCCACCCTCGTCTAGAATCTTCTTGAGCGCGACCTGATAGCGGGCGGATTCTTCGCGCTGCGCCTGCGACAGCTTCGGATCGATCTCGAACCACGCGTTCTCCTGCTCGATTACCTGCGCAACATCGTCATCGGACGCCGCCTGCATCGCGCGGTAAAGGTCGCCCGTCGCCAGGAAGCGGATCTCCGGCCCCAGGCGGCGCAGCATGGCGGTTTCGTCCACGCGGATATCGCCCATGCCGTTCATCGCATAGCCGAAGATCGCAACCTTCAACTTGCGCAGGCCGGTCACCGTTGCGGCGGCGCGCGCCCAATCCTCGAACTGGCGCTTGAACGACTCCGAGCGCCAATCGTCGGTGATGATCGGCAGCGGCACGCCCGCGCGAACCAGCGCGTTCGCTTGATCCTGCGCGCCATGCACGCCCTGGTTGTACGTCATGTCGCCCATATCCCAGGCCGGAGTGATGGTCCGCTCCGGTTGGATGTTGGCGAGCATCAGCGGCAGGCGCGTGTTAACCAGCGCCCGCGTCACATTCATCGCCGGGCCATAGGTCAGCATCACCATCATGATGCCATCCAGCCCGTCGCGCTCAAACTGCGCCACGACCTCTTCGGCATCGGCGCGATTGCGAACCGCCTTCGGGAAGATCACCTCGGCCACGTCACTGAGTTGCTCGGCCACCGCTCGGGCGTAGTTCGACTGCCGCTCGGTGATGCCGGGAAGCATCTCGTCGTAGAGGTCCTGCATGATCCCCATCAGGCCGATACGCGGCTTGTGATTCGTCATTCGCTTCTCTCCTGCGACCACATAAATAGTACGACGGCAAACGCGGCCCTGGCGCTCTTATGCGCTGACGTTAGGGAAAGCCCTCCTCCCAATATCCCTCCCCCACAAGGAGGGAGGGACCAAACCAACGCCGTAGTTTCCCCTTCCCTCCGCTTGCGTGGGGGAAGAGGGTAGGGGATGGGGGCAAAGGCCAAAACACGCCCTAGCCGCGATGATAGTAAACGTCCCAGCCGAGATACTTGGTGAACGCCTCGTGGATCACGCTGGCGACCTGCGCCTGGTTGATCGAGACGTGATGCTCAAACCCGTTCTCGCAGATGTAAGCGAGCAGCCCCTGATAGTTCGGGATCTCAACCACACCATAGCCGCCAAACGTCTCCAGCGGATCGGTTGTGAATTGTCCCTCGCCCACGTACGAGGTGATGCGCCCGTTCAGATCGTCGGTGCTCAGGCGCAGGTAGGTGAACGGCTCCGGCTTGATGCGCCCGTAGATCGTGCCCCAGGTGTTCTCGACGCCGACGCTGCCCGCGATGATCTCCTGATAGTTCATCTCTGGGATGTCGTCGGTGAAGATGCTGCGCGGTAAATTCGAGCAGTGAAAGACGACGCCCTTGTTCGGATCGTCGCCGTAGTTGTTGTTCCAGTCCACAATCGCGCTCGGCTTGCCAGAAGCCAGCGCCATCGCGTACATCGCCGCCGTCCCCGCGATGTCCGTTTCGCACGCGGACGGCGCGAGGCTGTCGCTGAGCATGCTCATCAGCGTGCACGGCACAACGCCGAAGTATTCCTGCATGCTGGTCCAGCATTGGACCGCGGTCGCATCCAGCTCGTTCTCGCTAATCCATTGGTCCATCACCACGCCGAGCTTGGCGATCTTCGTCAGCGCCTGCGGGGGCACTTTCGCGGCGTTCGCATACACCTTCACGGCGTCGGCCTTGGCCGTTACGCGCGGATCGACGTCATCCAGGCGCCGGATCTGCCCGAAGACTTCCGACAGGTCGAGCGTGTCCACCGAGATGCCAGAGTGCTCCAGCAGCTTTTCGCTAAAGCGAACCGTGTTAAACGCCGCCGGGCGCGCGCCGATCATGCCGAAGCGCGCGCGACGCATCCCGCGCACCACCCGGCACATCGCGGCGAAGCGGCGCAGGTCCCCGCGGAAGCTTTCGCTGTCCGGGTCGACCGTGTGCAGCGTGGTCAGGCTGTAGGCGATCCCGTACTGCCGCAGGTTGTTGCAGGCGGACATCTTGCCGCAGAAACTGTCGCGGCGGTCCGCAATTGACATGCGCGGCGGATCGTCGGGAAACGCCTGAATCAGCACCGGCACGTTCAGGTCTGCGAAACGCAGCACATTCGCGATCGCCCGCTCCTCGCCGAAGTTCGGCAGGGTGACCAGAATACCGTCGATCTGCTCGCGGTGCGCCTTGAACAGATCGGCGCACTTATGCGAGTCATCGAGCGTCACGACGCTGCCGTGCTCGGTGTCTTCCGTGCCGAGCGCGACGATCCGGATCCCTTCTTCTTCCAGCACGCGCAGCATCGTCTCCCGGCCCGAAAGCGCCAGGTGACTTGGGAAGAACGCGCGGTTCCCAACGATCAAACCCAGGGTGACTTGTTTCTTCATGGTGATATCCTTTGTGAAAAATGACTCTATTCTGCTCGACAGATTCTCTTGCCCACAGCCGGTCTAATGCTTGGCGGCTGGGTTATTGGCCGTAAACCGTGGTGTAGCGATGATGCAGCTTGGCTATATCGTCCGGCGAAATCGGGATCGGCTCGCCCAACTGGACCGCCAGATACACCGTGCGCGCCACATCCTCGCACATCACCGCCGCCTTCACTGCGGCGAGCGGCGTCGGCCCCACTGTAAACACACCGTGGTTCTGCATGATTACCGCGGGCGAGTGCGGGTTCGGCCCCTCGCGGAGCACGCGCACCACCTCGCGCCCGATCTCCTCACCGCCGATTAGGGCGAAGCCGCCGCACGGGATCACCCCGCCGAACTCGTCCGCCATCGCCGTGAGGATGCACGGGATGTCGCGCCCGAGCGTGGCCCAGGCGGTTGCGTAGGCGCTGTGCGTGTGGACGATGCCGCCCACTTCTGGCATCTCGCGGTAGATGTAACAGTGGGTCGCCGTGTCGGACGACGGCTTGAGTTCGCCCTCGATTTGAGCGCCGTCCGCATCCACGACAACCATATGCTCTGGCGCAAGCTCCTCGAAGCGCAGGCCGCTCGGCTTGATGACCACGCGCCCCGTCTCGGGATCGCGCCCGCTGATGTTCCCAGAGGTCCACGCGACCAGGTTGTTCTTCGGCAGCTCCGCGTGCAGGTCGCTGACAATGCGGCGCAGTTCTTCGTGCATTAGCTGATCCCCCGTGCTTCGTTGCGGATCGCGCGAAGGCGTTTCATCACATCGTTCTCGCCCCGCCCGAAGTAGTCGTGCAGCGTGACATACTCGGCGTACAGCTCGTCGTAAACGGGCACATGCGCCTCAATCGGGCGGAAGACTTCGTCCTTGAGCTTGCCCATCTTGTCTGCAGCGGCTTGAATATCCGGATACGCGCCAGCAGCGACCGCTGCATGCATCGCGCTACCCAGCGCCGGACCCTGTGTGCTGCCAATCACGCGGAACTCGCGGTTGGTCACGTCGGCGTAAATCTGCATCAGCAGCGCGTTCTTTTCGGGCAGGCCGCCCGCCGCGACGATCGTGTGGATCGGCACACCGCTGTTCTCAAACGCTTCGATGATCACGCGCGTGCCAAAGGCGGTCGACTCGATCAGCGCGCGGTAGATGTCCGGTGCGCGGGTTGCCAGCGTCGCGCCGATCAGCAGACCGCTGAGGTCCACGTCGACCAGCACCGAGCGGTTACCGTTCCACCAGTCGAGCGCCAGCAGCCCGTGCTCGCCGGGTTTCTGCTTGGCGGCTTCGGCTTCGAGGTAGGCGTGCAGGTTCATCCCGGCGCGCTCTGCCGCAGCGTGATACTCCGACGGGACGGCGTGATCCACGAACCACGCAAAGATATCGCCCACCCCGCTCTGCCCGGCCTCGTAGCCGTAGTAGCCGGGGATGATGCCGCCATCAACCACGCCGCACATACCCGGCACTTCAGCCAGCTTGTCGTCCATGACCATGTGGCAGGTGCTGGTGCCCATAATCATCACCATCACGCCGGTATCGGTCACTCGCGCCGCCGGGACGGTCACATGCGCGTCCACGTTCGCCACCGCGACTGCAATCCCCGGGCGCAGGCCGGTCCAGCGCGCGGCCTCCTCAGTCAGATCGCCCGCCTTGTCGCCGAGCGGCGCGAGATCGCGCTTCATCTTCGTATCGACCACATCCGCCAGATCGGGATGCAGCGAAGCCAGATACTCACGCGCGGGGAACGTGCCATCCTGGTAAATCGCCTTGTAGCCCGCAGTGCAGGTGTTGCGCGTCTCTACGCCGCTGAGCTGCCAGATCACCCAGTCCGCCGCTTCGAGCAGGCGGTCGGCGGCGCGGTAGACTTCGGGCGCTTCGTCGAGGATTTGCAGCACCTTGCTGAAGAACCACTCCGACGAAATCTTGCCGCCATAGCGGTCAAGCCAGCCCTCGCCCATCTCGCGCGCGGTCGCGTTGATCTTATCGGCTTCCGGCTGCGCGGCGTGGTGCTTCCACAGCTTGACCCAGGCGTGCGGGTTGTCGCGCCACTCTGGCAGGCGCATCAGCGGCGTGCCGTCCGCCAGCGCCGGCATCATCGTGCAAGCGGTGAAGTCCACGCCGATGCCGATCACATCCGCCGGGTCGATCCCGCTCTGGCGCAGAGCCTCGGGCACGGCGTTCTGGAAGACGGCGATGTAGTCGTCCGGGTTTTGCAGCGCCCATTCCGGCGGCAGCGGCGTGCTGCTCCCTGGCAGGCGCTCATCGATCACGCCGTCAGCGTACTCGTGGACGGCGCTGCCCAGCTCCGCACCGTCGCTGACGCGCACCACCACCGCGCGCCCCGATTCAGTCCCGAAATCAACGCCTACTGTGTACTTTTCTTGAGACATGATGAGGATATTCTCCTTAGGAAAAGGCGACAGAAGACTACTTGGCCTTCGCGTTCATCTCCATCCCCTGCCGATTACTTTGGGGGTTGGGTGCTTTGCCGTTCAACAAACTGCGGATATAGCACGCGCTGATGGACTGGCGTGCCAGGGTTTTCGATTAACGCCATCAGGTATTCGACGCTCTGCTCGCCCAACGCCGCGAAATTCTGGCGAACGGTCGTCAAGGGCGGGGCGAAGTAGGCCGCCTCGGGTATGTCATCAAACCCCACAATCGACACATCCTCCGGCACGGACAGCCCGCGCTCGCGCAGCGCCGCCATCGCGCCAAGCGCCATCTGATCGTTCGCAACGACCAGCGCGGTGAACTGCGTGCCATCATCCAGCAGTGCGTGCGCCGCCTCATAACCGCTGCGCGGCGTCCAGTCCCCTTCGGCTGATGAACCCGGCTCCAGACCGGCGGCGCGCATCGTATGCTGCCAACTGGTGTGCCGCGCCTGCGCGCCATACCAGCTTAGCGGGCCGCTGATCGCCGCGATCTGGTGGTGGCCTAATCCGATCAGGTGCTCGGTGAGCAGTTGCGTGCCATAACGCTGATCGATCACGACGGACGGCACCTTAGCGGATAGCTCAATATCGATCTGCACAAACGGGACCGACCCGCAGACACGCACCAGATCGTCGTAACTGACGCCCACCACCGGCGCAATCAGCAGCAACCCGTCCAGCGCGTCGCCGCCAACGTCGATCAGTGCCTGTCGCACCTCGTCAAGCGTCATGCTGGCGGTCGTCGCCAGGCTGACGGTGTAGCCGCGCCGCTTGGCGGTCTGCTCGATATTCATCACCATCTGCGCCGGGCCGTAAAACGCGATATCGTAGCTCACGACGCCCAGCGTACACGAGCGGCGCGTCGCCAGGCTACGCGCGGCGCGGTTGGGCGAATAGTTCAGCTTGCGGATAGCGGTCAGGACACGCCGCCGGGTGTCTTCGGAGACGTACGGGTGATTGTTGACCACGCGCGACACAGTCTGAGAGGAAACCCCTGCCAGCAGCGCCACGTCGCTCAATGTGATCCGTTTGGAGTTTGGTTTTTCCATGCGTGTCGCGCGCCAGATGGCCTAGGGACTGCGAAGAATCTGTGATGAATAATGATAACGCTAACATCATAACATACAGTTTAACAGACAGTCAAGCAACCGCCGCGCAAAAGCATAAGCGCGTTCACCTTGTAATATACCCGCCAGCAGGGTACTTGACGCGCCAGGAAAAGCTGGTATATACTGTGATTGTCTGTTTGCGCTAACATAAGCTGTTTTGTCATCACCTTACACTAGCGCGCTCGTTTCGTAAATTATCGTTCTTAAGCTTTTCACGAGATAAGCTATGCCATCCCTACTGCACGCCACCGGCATTGTAAAGCAGTTCCCCGGCACGCTCGCGCTTAATCAGGTCGAGCTTGACCTGCGTCCCGGCGAGATCCACGCGGTTGTCGGCGAGAACGGCGCGGGCAAGAGCACGCTGATGAAAATCCTGTCCGGCGTATACGACGCCGATGCGGGTGAGATCCTGTTCGAGGGACGCCGCGTCACGCCCGCCTCGCCACGTGAGGCGCGTGCGCTGGGCATCGCGATCGTCCACCAGGAGCTAAGCCTCGTTCCACCGCTGACTGTCGCGGAGAATATCTTCCCGGGCCGCCTGCCGACGAACGCGCTCGGCATGGTGAAGTACGGGCAATTGTTCCGCGACGCACGCCACGCGCTGGACGATCTTGATGTGGCGGTCGATCCGCGCGCGCTCGTCAGCGACATCTCCATTGCCAACCAGCAACTGGTCGAGATCGCCAAAGCGCTGTCGCAAGACTGCAAGGTATTAATCCTCGACGAGCCGACCTCAGCGCTAACCGAGCGCGAGGTCGAGACGCTGTTCTCCCTGCTCCGCCGGTTGGCTGCGCAAGGTGTGGGCATCCTCTACATCAGCCACAAGCTGGACGAGATTTTCCGCCTGTCAGATCGCATCACCGTGCTGCGCGACGGGCAATATATCGGGACGGTCAACACTGCTGAGACGACGACCGACGACGTGATCCGCATGATGGTCGGGCGCGAGCTCGGCAATATGTATCCGGCGAAAGGCAGCACGGTCGGCGCGCCACTGCTGGAAGTGCGCGATTTGCGCCTGCCGGGCGCCACCGCCGCCAACAGCTTCGTGCTGCACGCA
>CAZVCM010000201.1:0-8313 GCA_964626105.1 uncultured Thermoflexus sp. | reverse complement strand
GAAACGCAATATAGACAAACGCCTTTTCCCCAGTTGGAAGCATCTCAGGATGCTTCGTCCAGTAAGCGCGTGCCAAAACGTACACCAATAAGACTGCCGACCAAATCAGGATGTCCGAGATAGCATCACTCAACACTGGCGCGGATAGCGTTCGCACAAGGCCCATCGCCAGCAGCAGCGAGAACGGAAGACTCTCAACCAGCCATCGCCGAAGTTGCGATACGGTGCGGAACTGCTCCCGATAGTGGATCGCAATTGCCAGGCCGCACGCTGCACCCAGCCCCACAGTTAGCAATCCATTGACCGAAAAAGGGATACTGTATATATGCACCAGACCCATAACGCCAACGGTTCCAGCGAAGGTGAGTGCGCTTAGCAACAGTGAGAAGGGCGCTATGATTGCGCCAAGTAGCCACGTTCCGATAAGCGCAGAGGTCAGGATCAGGAAGAGTAGCGGTGCTTCAGTTCCGAGCAGCGTGAGCAGAAGGAGCACGCTGGTAAGAATGAATTGGGGAACAAAGAGTGATCGCATGCCTCTTTTTTACTTTCATTGTGATAGGTAAGCCTAACAGTGCAGGGGCAAGGGTCACAACCCTGGCAAATTGTAGCGGTTCACTGTGGGAAACGCCACTCTGTGAAGGTCCTTATACACACCTTGCGCGCCTTGTGTGGCCCCACTGCTCGCCCGCGTGGGAGTTCAGCGCGGCGGTTGCTATGATCTGCACGCCCGTCGTGCAGTGCCGTTTGTGGCTGAGGATCCGCCGTGGCTGATTACCCCGATCGCCCCCAACGGTCTCCGGATGATATCGTCCTGTACGCCAGCGATCTTGACAGTTTTCTCTACTGCGAGCGGTCGTGGTGGTATCGCATGCAGGGGGAGGACAGCAGCCGGACCGCCGACCTGGCGCGCGGCACCGAACAGCACGAGGCGCTCGCGCGCAACGTCCGGCTCGCCGATCGTATGGCAGCCGTGGCGCGCCTGCTCATCTGGATCTCGCTCGCGCTGCTGCTCGCCGTGCTGGCGTTTCAGATGCTGTGGGGGTGACGCCGATGGACCTGGCGCTTATCGCACTGCTGATCTTGCTTGCCAGCGGAATTGCGCTGCTCATTCAGGCGCGGCGGCGTCGCGCGGGGCTGGGGTTGCCTCCCGGCGAGGTAATCTACCAGGATACGCTGGCACGGCTCGACGAGACATTGTTCTCGCGCCGCCACCGGCTGGCCGGGCGGCCCGACTATCTGTTGCGTGATGGCGAATGGTTGATCCCGGTCGAGGTGAAGACGGGGCGAACGCCAAATTATCCGTATCCCGGCCAGGTGATGCAGTGCGTCGCGTACTGCGCGCTTGTCGAGGAACACTTTGGCGTGCGGCCACCTTATGGCATTATCCTGTTCGAGCAATCTGGCAAGCAGTTTACCATCGATTTCACACCCGCTGCCGAGCGCACCCTCATCGAAACGCTGCACACTATGCGGCAGCGCCTGCAACAGCCCGAAGTACGCCGCAGCCACGACAACGTCGCGATCTGCGCAGCGTGCGGCTACCGCTACCGCTGCGAGGACCGGCTCGTCTAAGGATGGTCTAATTCGGCGAGTTCTTCCGGTGTGGCGACTCGCTGGATGACGCGCCACGTGCCCCAGTTGATAATCAGCACGCCCAAGGAGACAAGCCCCATCACGCCCAACCAGAGCGGCGCAAATAGCAGCAGCGAGAGGGGCAACGCTGCCAGGAACAACGTTAGCGCGGACCATAGGGGAAACGCGAACGCCAGCCGCACCGACACGTTCAACAAGCGACGGAAACCCAGATCGAACAGCACTAGCAACGGCCAAAGGTACAGATTCGTCAGCAGCGCGACGACCGTCATTGCCAGGTATACGCCCCGAAACAACCAGAGTAAGGGGTCGGGCAGCCCCATGAAGTTAAGGATGCGGAAATTGACCACCAACAGCACCACAATCACGACATCGACCAGCACGATCACCGTGCTCTTGAGCCATTTGCGGCGCATCGTGCCGAAGAACGTCGAGAAGAACTCGACATCACGCCCGCGCACCCAGGGCGCCAGGACAGCGAACAAACCCGCAGTCGCGGCAGGCATCGGCAGGATGATCACCGACAGGACAAACCAGACCAGGTTCGACAGCACAAACGTCATGGCCCGGTCAAACCACGATCCCGGCTCGTAGAGGGCAGTGGGCATTCGCATAAGCAATCACCATTCGGAAGGTTGGAACTGCACTTGCCGCGGCGCTGGTCGGATCCGGCTGCGTGGCTTGCTCAGCCATTGATGCGAGCGAGCGCGGTTCTCTGGCTGCGATGTTGCTGGAAACGCACGGAAACCACGAAATCGGGCGCCAGTGACAAGCTCGGCTTCGCGAAGATGGCGCCCCGGTCGATGTGATCGGGCAGGTCCGAGAACGCGCGGCACGGTCAAGTATAACAGAGGTGCGAAAAAATCTTTCCACGTCCAATTAAACGGGAGACGTGCGCGCGCGGTAATTTGCACGCGATTCCGGTAGCTAGATGAGCGCTCCCGCGCCATCTCCTGCACGAACCATGCTATGCTACAAGCAGGAGCATGTGAGGAGCTAAGGGCGATGAAGCGGACTCCCTCTCCCAATTGTGCGCGGATGCTGGCCGTTGCGCTGAGCGCGGCGCTCGTGCTGGCGGCGTGTGGCGACGGGCGCGAGGACTCCGTACCGACCGCAACCGCCGGGGTTGAGCTAGCGGCGACGGCGACCGGGCCGCCCGGCGAGCCACAGGCGAACACGCCTACGCCGACCTTTCGCCCCACTGAGCTGGCGCCGACCCCCGCCGAACTGGATCGCGAGTTCGCTGATCCCGAGGACATGCAGCGGCGGCGCGCCGAGTTGTTCCAGACGCATATTGAGCCGGTGGTGGAAGACGACGCCGTGCAGGCGGCGATGGTCGCCGTTCCCCGGCACGCCTTTGTGCCCACGCAGTATCTCAGCCAGGCGTACAACGATCACCCACTGCCGATCGGCTACGGGCAGACGATCTCGCAGCCGTCGCTGGTTGCGATCATGACGGAGATGCTAGACCTTGAGCCTGGCGACACAGTGCTGGAGATCGGCACCGGCTCCGGCTACCAGGCTGCGATCCTGCGCGAAATCGTGGACACGGTGTACACCGTCGAAATCGTGCCAGAACTGGCGGGGATCGCGCGGTCGGTGTTTGACGAACTGGGGTACGGCGATATCCATACTCAGCGGGCTGATGGATACTTTGGCTGGTGGGAGCACGCGCCGTTCGACGCGATCATCGTCACGGCAGCGCCCGATCACCTGCCCGCGCCGCTGGTCGCACAGCTCGATCCGGACGGTGGTCGGCTGGTGATTCCGATTGGTCCGCCCGGTGGTTACCAGAGCCTATGGCTGGTGGTGCGCAACGGGGACGAAGTCGAGATGGCGCAAGTGTTTGACGTGGCGTTTGTGCCGCTCACGCGCGAGGGCGAGTAAGCCACGCCACGCCGTAGAGCGCGCCGCCGATCCCGACCACCCAGCCGAAACCCAGCGAGAGCGCCAGCAGCGCCGCGACCACCGCGCTGATAACGGAAGCGCTGCCATTGATCGCCCACGCCCAGGGAACCAGGTCCGGCGCGTGGCGAATGGCGGTGATTCCCCGCGCGAAGGGGACGCCCATCAGGAAGCCCAGCGGCGCGAGCAGCGCGACGCTCAGCGGCCAGCGTGCGGCGAGCGGTAGCGGCAGCAACGCGCGCCCCGCCAGGTCACTCAGCCACGGCCAGACACTCGCCAGCGCAGCCAGCAGCATCAGCGCTGCGCCCCAGGGCAGCCGGTCCGACACGGCGCTGCCAATCCCCGAAAACAGCAGCAGCGTGCCGAGCACGGTTGCGATCGCCAGCGTCGGCTGGCCGAGAAGCAGGACGAATTGCTGGATTGTCGCGACCTCGATCAGCAAGTATGCCAGCCCTAGCGCGCCGAAGTACGCCATCACGCGAGCGCTGCGTCCCGCGCCTGAGGCGCCGAGCGCCGCCCGGAAGCGCGGTCGCAGCCCGACCGGCAGCAACACGAACACTAGCGCCGCCGCTGAGGTGAAGATCAGCAGCGCGATCAACATGAAGTAGCCGCTGCCACCGAACGGCTGCCAGGTGCGCCCCAGGTTTTCGAGGATGGCGGGCGTTTGGCGCCATTTGAAGAAGTGGAAGAAGAACGGGCGATTGTCGGTGGGCGGGCGCACGTCGAAGTCGTACGCCGCGTAGAATTCGTCGCGGTCCTCGGAGGCCAGCAGTGCGGAGAACGTGGTGTGATAGACCGGCTCTGGCAAGCGCGCGTAGCGGTTGATTGCCTCGGGCGGCAGATCCGGCGCCAGCACCATATCGGCGCGCAGACGCTCCGCTTCGGCCAGCGCGAGTTCCACCTCGTCTTGTGTCAGCGGTGACGCTTTGATCACGAACGTCACCGTCTGGAACGTGCGGAATGCGAGAATATGCTCGGCGGGATGGCCCGCGCCGCTTGCGTCCAGTGCGGCGAGGATCAGGCCAAGCGTGCGTAGCTCCTCGCTGGGCGGCGTTTGCAGCCAGCGCGTGACGACCAGCAACCCGTCCTCTGCCAGTAAGTCGAGATACGCCTGGAAGCCTTCGACGGTGTAGGTGTAGTTCTCCGTCAGGGTGAACGCGCCAGACGTGACCGGGCGGTACGCGTCGGTTAGCGCGAGTTGCACGATGTCAAAGCGCCGGCCTGTGTTGCGCGCATAGGTGCGGACTTCGGCATGCTCGAGTGTGATCCGCGGATCGTCCGCCAGCCCGCTCCACGCGCGCAGGTCGTGGCGGAGCGCATCAGTCACCAGGCTGTTCGGCTCGACGGCGACCACTGACGCCGCGCCGAGCGCCCGCGCAATCCACACGTCCATGCCACCGCCCGCGCCAAGGACCAGCATTTCTGGCTGGTCGCGCAGCGCTAAGGCGATCGACGCGGGCATTGCCTCAGCGAACGCGGTAGGCGTGGCAGCATCCTGCAAAACCGGCAGCAGATTGTCGCCATCAATCAGCAGGCCGATCTCCGGTGGCGGCGCGCTGAGATACGCCATGCTCAGGCCGGGCGCAGAGTGAATCGTGTCGCTGTGGACGATGTCTAGCCGGGAGTACGCGTTGGTGCGCGGCGCTTCGAGCGTGGCGTCCGGGTTGCGCTGATAAAAGGCGAGCGCTTTGTAGGGCGACGGCTCGATTTGCAGCGCGTCTGGCGGAAACAGCAGCCCGGCAGCGCTTGCTAGCAGCAAGAGCGCGCTCATCACCACGACGGCGCGCGCGTGCGCGCGATCAACAAGCGGCGCCAGCAGCAACGCCGCACCCGCCGCCAGCCCGCTGCACAGCAGGATGATCCGCGCGTCGCCGATCTCCGCCAGCAGCAAAGGCGTCAGCGCTGCACCCAGCGCCGAGCCGATCATGTTCGCGCCATAGACCGCTCCCGCTGACAGCCGCTCGTCGGAGAGGAACGCGCCGATCGCGGCCCCTGCAAACGTGAACGGGATCGCGAGGAAGACCAGGTTCGCCAGCAAGCGCCACACCTGCGTGCGATCCCATGCGATCGCGTACGAGTCGAACGACCAGCGGTTGAGGACAAAGTAGGCGAGGACGGTTGCCGGGCCGAACGCCAGCGCGTAGACCGGACGCCACGACGCGCCGCGCAGGCGAGGCCACGCCGCCAGCAGCGACCCGCTCGCGCCGAAGCCGAGCAGCGCCAGGCTGACGACCAGGAACGCGAAATGGTAGAACTGCGCGACCGAAAACAGGCGCGTCAGCGTCACCTGGAACATCAGGACGGTCGCTGAAAACAGGCCAATGCCCCACAGCGAGCGCATGATGGCTCCCCTCGAACTGGACCAAGCGCCGGACAAACTACCCTGATACGAGTATATCAGGGTGAGAGGGAGCGGCGGATGCTTACAGTTCGGCCAACGAAAAAGCGGGACGCGCTGCCAAACCCCCGGCGCAGCGCATCCCTGGTCGCTTCATAGTTGCTGGCAATTTGTGTTTTATCAGTCGCCTGATGTGGGCCGGAGCGCGGGCTCGCGCTGGCGCCCTTCGTGGTCAATTGCGCCTGCCAGGGCGTCAGGATACGCGGGCATGCCGTGCTCGTGGATATCCAGCCCCAGGTGTTCGGCTTCGGCGCTGACGCGCAGCCAGTTGATCGCCTTCAGCGCGCCGAACAGCACCACGCCCGAGCCGACGACGTAGACGCCGACCGTCGCGACCCCCACGATCTGGGTGAGCAGTTGCGCAGTGCCGCCCCCGTGCAGCAGGCCGGTGACCGCATCGGTGTTGGCGAAGATGCCGACCGCGAGCGTTCCCCAGATGCCAGCGCCCGCGTGCACGCCCACCGCGCCGACTGGATCGTCAATCTTCAGCCGTTCGAGCAGGGCGACCACACCATACATCACCGCCGCGCCGATTGCGCCGATGATGATCGCTTCGGTCGGCGTGATGACGGCGCACGGGGCTGTGACCGCGACAAGCCCTGCCAGCGCGCCGTTCAGCCCCCAACTGAGCTGCGGCTTGCCAGAGAAATACCAGGCGAGCGTGATCGCGGTGAAAGCGCCAGCCGCCGCCGCCATGTTGGTGTTGAGCGTGACCAGGGCGATGCTGTACGCGTCAGCGTTGAGCTGGCTGCCCGGATTGAACCCGAACCAGCCGAGCCAGAGCACAAACGTGCCGAGCATCGCGAGCGTCATGTTGTGGCCGGGCATGGGCGTCGCTTTTTTGCCGAAACGCCCGATGCGCGGGCCGAGAAGGATCGCGCCCACCAGCGCGAGCCAGCCGCCCGTCGAGTGCACGACGGTCGATCCGGCGAAGTCATGGAACGGAGTGCTGCGCTGGGCGAGCCAGCCGCCGCCCCAAATCCAGTGGCCCACGATCGGGTAGATGAACATCGAGATCACGGCGCTAAAGACGAGATAGCCTCGGAACTGAGTGCGCTCCGCCATTGCGCCAGAGACGATTGTGGCAGCGGTGGCGGCGAACACAAGCTGGAAGAACGCGAATGCGTAGAAGGTGACCGTCAGCCCAGGGAAGATTTCGGGCGCGTTGCTGAGCAAGAACCACTCTTCGCCGCCAATGAAGCGACCGTCGCCACCATACATCAGCGCAAACCCGATTGCCAGGAAGGTCAGCGTTCCAATGACGAAGTCGAACAGGTTCTTCATCAGGATGTTGGTGGCGTTCTTGGCGCGGGTAAAGCCTGCTTCCACCAGCGCAAACCCGATCTGCATCCAGAACACGAGGAAGGCGGCGATCAGCATCCAGACCGTGTCGAGGTTGCGCGTGAGCGTTGCATTGGGATCGCTATCATCTTGTGCAAAAGTAACACTTACGAAGGCGTTTGCCAGGACGATAGCAAGGGCAAAGATGAACAGCGACCTTAGAATGCGATGTGATCTCATTGTGTCGGCTCCCTTTTTGAGCATATCGCCCAATAGATGATGATGAAAACGCGAATAATCTCATTTTATGGATTAGTGATGCTCATGCACGGTACAATCAGTTAGGAATCTTGCTGCGAATTTTTGTGCGATGTGCATAGGTCTTCGCCTGAGAAGTTGCCCTCATTTCAGGGATTGCCGCCCGTATAGTCACCTCTCCCCCCTGTGTTAGAATTAGACTAGCAACGATCACCAGCGTGGCGATCGTCATACTGCCGTCCAAAATAGTTACCGGTTCGAAAACGACATGACACGTACCAGGTTATTCGCCCTGCGGATTTGGTTTATCGGGTTCTGTTTGCTCGGGCTGGCGCCAGCAGTCAGCGCGCAGCAGGAAGCGGGCGCCGTCTACCTGGCGGAAGTGCGCGGCATCATCAATCCCCCCATGACCAACTACGTCCTCGGCGTGCTAGATGATGCCGCCGACAACGATGCCGCCCTGATTATTCTTGAGCTGGATACCCCGGGTGGGCTGACGGATTCTATGCGCGAGATCACGCAGGGAATCCTGGCCTCGCCGGTCCCGGTCGCGGTGTATGTCACACCGCCGGGCGCGCGTGCTGCGTCCGCAGGGCTGTTCATTCTGATGGCGGGGCATATTGCGGCGATGGCGCCCAGCACAAACACCGGCGCTGCGCACCCGGTCGGCCTGGGCAGTGAAATGGACGATGTGTCTTCCGCGAAAGCTGTGAACGACGCGGCGGCGACAATCCGCGCAATGGCGACGGAGCGCGGGCGAAACGCAACCTGGGCCGAGGAAGCAGTGCGCGAGAGCGTCTCCGTTAGCGAGACAGAAGCGCTCGAGCTCGACGTGATCGACCTGGTGGCGCGCAATGTCGACGACTTATTGGCGCAAC
>CAZVCM010000200.1:0-8351 GCA_964626105.1 uncultured Thermoflexus sp. | reverse complement strand
CTCAGCGTATTGCTGATGCTCCGCTTGCGCGAGGCGCTGGGAGCGGGCGAGCGGCCCTGGGGCGCAGTGATTGCGCTGGCGGTGACGTTCGGCGGCGCGCTGTTCTCGAAAGAGTCCGCGTTTCTATTGCTTCCGGCGCTGGTTGTGCAGGCGATCCCGCACCGGCTGGCGAGCGGGCTCGTCGCGCGGCGAACTGCCCTGACGCTGCTGGCAGTCAGCACGATCATTGTGGCGCTGCTGGTGATCGCGGCCTCGGCGGATTCGCTGTTTGGCGTGGAGACTGGACGCTGGTCGGTCATGCGGCGGCTAGAGCAGGTGCGCGCGAACGTCGAACAGGCGGGCGAGGGCGCGCTCGGTTACCTGGTCAGCCCAGGGCGCAGCATCTGGGTCTATTCGCCGGTGCTGCTGGCGGGCTTTCTCGGCTGGCCGTGGCTGGTGCGCCAGAGGCGATTACGCGAGATCGCCGTGCCGCTGGTGATGCTGGTAACGTTCGTGGTCGGCTACGCGCTGGTGCGCGGCCCGGAGTGGTATGGCGGGACCGGCTGGGGACCGCGCTATCTGGTCCCGGCGACGCCGTTTTTGGCGCTGTGGCTGCTGCCAGTCGTCGAGCGGCTGTTGGAGCCGGGCGCGTCCCGCCTGGGGCGTGCGGCGCTGGCTGCGCTGGCGGCGATCAGCGCGGGTGTGCAGGCGGTCGCGGTGCTCGTCCCGGTTCACAGCTATTACGAATTGCTTGCACAGCAGTCACCTCCCGTGATTCCCTGGCAGGAAGGCGCGTGGAGCGTGCGATGGTCCCCCCTGTGGATGTCGATCGATCTGCTGGGCGAGCAAACGCCCGATCTGCTGGCGGCGCGGGCGTTGGGGCAGGCGTGGCTGCTGCCGGTGCTCGCTATCTTGCTGATGCTGCTGGCGCTGGTGGCGCTGGCGTGGTGGCTGCGCCGCCGGAGTGGCACGCCGCGCGCAGTGCTGGTTACGGCGCTGGGGCTGGTACTGGCGACTGCGCTGGTGCTCGGCGGCGGGCTGGCTGCCGCACGCCACGATCCGCGCTATTGGGGCGATTTCATGCCACTGCGGGACCTGCTGGCGCAGCTTGCGCCACAGGTTCGTGACGATGACGCGATCGTGTTGAGCGATAACGCGTATCGCCGCTTCTTCATGAACTACTACAAGCAGCGCACGCCGATGATTCTCACACTGCCGTATTCCCCCGGCAAGCAGACCAGCCCCGAAGCTGTGCCGCCGGTCGTCTCGAACGACCCGGACGCGCTGATCCACCCGTCAAACACGCTGATCCTGGCCGATCTTGCGCAGCGGCACGACCGGCTGTGGCTGATTACGGACAGCAGCCCCTTTGTGGCGTGGGCCAATCGCCCGGTCGAGCAGTATCTGGCGCGGCACTACTTCCCGGTGCGCGAGGTGGCAGGCGGCGATCTGGCGCGGGCGGTGCTGTTTGACCTGACGAATGCGCCGCCGCCGAGCGCCCCGTTGTGGCCCCAGGAACGTGTTGGCGCGCGCTTCGGTGACCGTCTGACGTTGGTGGGCGCGGACTTCCCGGCAGGGCGCGTGGTCTCGCGCGGCGCGAGTGTGCCTGTGTCGTTGTTATGGGAAGCCGCCGCGCCAATCGAGCAGGATTTGACCGTCGCGCTGCTGCTGATCGCGCCGGATGGGACGGTCGTCGCGCAGCGCGATTCCTTCCCGGCGAATGCGTTCGAACCGACCTCGACCTGGCGCGCCGGGTCGCTGCGCCGCGACAATCACGCGATCGCGGTCGCGCCGGACGCCCCGCCGAGCACCTATGCGTTGTGGGTGGTCGTTTACGATTGGCGCGCGCCGGGTGAGCGTCTGACCGTCACCAGCCTGGACGGTGAAACATCCGATCACGCACTGCTGGGGGAAATTACGGTGGAATAGAGGCGGTTAGCAAGAACAACACGCCACTGTTCCTGCCTTTCGCTGAGCTAATCGCTAACCACTGCTTTTCGCTACACCGCCTGGCAGAAGCGATTGATCCAGGGATGCGTGTGGCCGGGGTTAATGTGGCCGCCGGTGATCGCCCACCCGGTTTCGGTCAGCGCGCGGTCGATCTCGTCCTCGAAGTAATAGGCGAAGAAGCGCTCGGCGCCCTGCGATGATTGCTCCCAGCCCTCGCCCTCGCCGAGCTTCATCGAGCAGTAGAGCACGCCGCTCAAACGAACGACGCGCCGCAGTTCGTGCAGCGCGCCGTGTAGCGCAGATTTTGGCAGGTGCAGCAGCGAGGCGCTGGCCCAAATGCCGTCGAGGTTGCCGCGCGCGAACGGGAGCCGCCGCAGATCGGCCAGCGTCGAGCAGTCGAGGCCATTGTCGCGCGCGACGCGCAGCAGTTCGATCGAGAGGTCGACCGGGATCGCCAGCAGGCCGCGTGCGGCCAGCGCCATGGTGTAATGCCCGGGCCCCGCGCCAACATCGACGACGCGCGCGCCGTTGGGCAGCATGCAGGCGAACGTGTCCAGTTCGTGGCTGAGGGAGACGCCGCCGAGCCTGTTGGCAAACTGCGCCCAGTGGCGGTCATAACTGGCAATGGTGCGGGACGTTTCGTCAGACATATCGAAGCGGGATATACTCCGACCGGTGCGTCGCGGCTTCTCGCAGCGTCCATTTCCGCGTTAAGGAGACGCGCATGGCGGAATTAACTGTTCATCCAGATAGTATAATTGATTTTTTGGTCAGATTGCTAAATACTCCCAGCCCTACTGGTTATCACCAGGAAGCGATTGAAGTGGTCGAGCAGGCGTTTCGCGGGCTGGCGATCGCTGATCTGCGGCTTGAGCGCAGCCCGAAAGGCGCGCTGGTGATTACCTGGCCCGGCGAGCGCGATGACGCGCCGCGCGGCCTGACCGCGCACACTGACACCCTCGGGCTGATGGTACGCGAGATCAAGTCCAACGGGCGGCTGAAACTGCACATGCTCGGCGGCTATATGTGGAACGCGGTCGAGTTCGAGGGTGTGACGATCCAGACGCGCGACGGGCGGCGCTATCGCGGAACGATCGTGCCAGTTAAAGCGAGCGTGCACATCCATCGCGGCGCGGGCGACGAGAAACGCAAGCAGGACACGATGGAAGCGCGCATCGACGCGCGGACCAGCAGCGCCGCCGAGACACGCGCCCTGGGGATTGAGGTGGGCGACTTTGTGTTCCTCGATCCGCGCGTGGAAGTGACGGACACCGGCTTCATCCGCTCGCGGCATCTCGACGACAAAGCGAGCGTCGCGTGCATCTTCGGCGCGTTCCGCACGCTGCATGAGGCGGGCCTGCGCCCGGCGCAGACGGTGACAACCGTGATCGCGAATTACGAAGAGGTCGGACACGGCGCGGCAGCGGGGTTCCCGCCAGGGCTGCACGAGCTGGTCGCGGTTGATATGGCGGCAGTCGGTGAGGGGCAAAACAGCGACGAGTTCAGCGCGGGGATCTGTGTGGCGGATGGCGGCGGGCCGTATCACGTCGAGCTGACGGAGCGGCTGCGCGCGCTGGCTGAGGGCGCGTCGATTCCCTACAAGTTGGATATTTACCCCTACTATGGATCGGACGGCGAGGCGTACTGGCACGCGGGCGGCGCGGCGCAGGTTGCGCTGGTCGGGCCGGGTGTGGACGCGTCGCACGCCTACGAGCGCACGCACACCGACAGCCTGATGCACACCACACACCTGCTGGCGCGCTATTTGCTTTCATGATTGAGTATCAAGCGATCTATCGAACGCAATGAGCGGTTGCATCGGCGCGCAGAACCTCGCCCCTGGCTCCTTTTTGTGTTACCGAGAGAGGAGAGGGACCAGGGGATTAAGGGGTGAGGTTTCGCCGGAGCGCGCCGCATGTGTCAGATCATTTTGATTGGTAACTCAGACGGCATCGAACGGGAGAGAGTACGGCATGGGGTTGCGCGGAGTCATCTTCGACATGGGCGGCACGCTGTTGCATTATTCGCCGCCGGGCCAGGACTGGGAATCGATGGAGCGGCTCGGTGCGCAGGGGGTGTACTACTACCTGCGCGCGCTGGACTACGAGCTGCCGCCAGAGGAAGACGCGCTCCGCGAAGCGTGGCCGGTCGCGCATGATCTTTGGCAGTCGATCAACGCCGACGATGTGTCGCACCTCAAACTTGGGTATCAGGTCAATGAACTGGCGCGGCGCTGGGGCGTGACCGATCTGGAGCCAGAGCAGCTTGAAGCGCTGGCTGAGGCGTACATGAAAGGCATTCAGGCGATTGTCTCCCCGCTCGAAGGCGCGGCGGAAACGCTTGAGGCCCTGCGCGAGCGCAACCTGCGGATCGGTCTAATCTCGAATACGCTCTGGGAAGGGCGTTTTCACCGGGGCGATCTCGACCGCTGGGGGCTGACACCCTATCTCGAAGTGCTCATTTTCTCCGCTGATGTCGAGGCGTGGAAACCGTTTGGCGCGGTCTTCCAGCACGCGCTCGAAGCGCTTGAGCTGTCGCCCGACGAAGCGGTGTATGTGGGCGACAGCCTGTACTACGATGTGTACGGAGCGCAGCAGGCGGGCCTGCGCGGCGTGTGGATCGAGCAGGAGCGCAGTGATCTGCCGGATGGGCTGGACGTCACGCCGGACGCGACGATCCGCCAGCTTCCCGAACTGATCGCGCTGGTGGATCGCTGGCAGGATGGGGCGTCAGAGCGCGCATGACTCCGCCTGCCCCTTCCTCAGATCCGCTCGCAGGGCTGCCCGGCTATGGGGCGCAACGCGGGCCAGCCCGGCGGCGGCGCGTTCCGCTGTGGCTGCTCATTCTGGTCGGCGCGCTGGTGATCATCCTCGGCGCGGGCGCGGCGTACCTGATGCTGCCGCTCGACGCGCCGGTGCCGGACGATGTCGGCGCGCGCTACGCCGGGCTGGAGCGCGGTGTCACCGAGCAGGGCTTCCCGCGCCTGGGACACGCGGACGCGCCGGTGCTGATCGAAGATTTTTCGAGTTACGCGTGCACGCACTGCGCAGGGTTCTTCGAGGACGAACTACCTCACCTGATCGATGCGATCGAGGCCGGGCGCGTGCGGTTTGTGCTGATCCCCCTGCCGTTCGGTCGCGGCGCGCCGACTGCTGCGCGCGCCGCGCTGTGCGCCGGAGAACAGGGGCGCTTCTGGGAGATGAACGACACGCTGTATTCGTGGCACGGGCGCTTCGTCGGCTCGACCTATCACGCGCGGCGCGTGAACATGGGCGCGGAAGCGCTCGGGCTGGATATGGACGCGTATGAGACGTGCATGGATGGCGATGCCGTCCAGCAGGTGATCGAGCGCGCGCGCAACGAGTTCGACCGGCGCGGGCTCCGCGGCACGCCATCGCTGTTCGCCAACGGCGAGCGCGTCCGCAACTATGATGAATTAGTGACTTTGGCAAACGCTGAAAGCGCAGAGACTCCATGAATCCGATTGTCGTTGACGCGCACCAGGATATCGCCTGGAACTATGTCAACAATGGGCGCGATTTTTTGCAGAGCGCGTGGCGCAAGCGCCGCCGCGAGATGGTCGATCCGGTTTTCGTCAGCCGCTATGGGCGCTGCATGAGCGGGCTGCCCGAGGCGATCCTGGGCCGGATCGCGGTGGTTTGCGGCACGATCTTCGTCTCCCCGGCGTGGACGAAGATGTATCCGGACGAGAAAATCCTCTACGAGACGCCGGACGAAGCGTACCGGCTTGGCATCCGCCAGCTAGAATATTACGAGCGGCTCGCGCAGGAAACCGATCGCATTCGACTGATCACCACGCAGCGCGATCTCGATGCGGTGCTGGCAACGTGGGCAGACGGCAACGGGCTGGCCGATCACCGGTTGGGGATTGTCCTGCTGATGGAAGGTGCGGACCCGATCCTGACGCCGCAGCACGTCGAGGAGTGGTACGCGCGCGGGCTGCGCGTGATTGGCCCGGCGTGGACCCAAACGCGCTATAGCGGCGGGACGAAAGCGGTCGGCCCGCTGACGGACCTGGGGCGCGAGCTGCTGGATGTGATGGCCGGGCAGGGGATGGTGCTCGACCTGTCGCATATGGCGCCCGAAGCCGCGCGCGAGGCGCTAGATCGCTATGATGGCCCGATCTTTGCCGGGCACGCGAATCCGCTGCGCTTCCGCCCGGACCGGCCCGATCGCAATCTGAGCGACGACATCATTCGCGGTATCGCCGAGCACGATGGCGCGGTGGGTATCCTGCCGTACAATTTGTTCTTAATAGAGGGCTGGCGGCCCGGTGACCGGCGCGACGCGGCGACAATGGATCATGTGATTGCGGCGATTGACCATGTTTGCCAAGTGACTGGTAGCGCGCGCCACGTGGGGATCGGCAGCGACGCTGATGGGGGTTTTGGCAGCGCGTCTGTGCCGGTCGGGTTCGAGACGGTGACAGACTTGCTAGAGATCGGCCCGGCGCTGGCGGCGCGGGGCTACGCGTCAGACGATATCGCCGCGATTCTGGGGGGGAATATGCTGCGCGTGCTGCGGGCGGGCCTGCCCGGAGAGTAAGCAGCCCATGGAACGCTCGAACGAGACAAGTATTACGATCGGCGTGCTGGGCGTGGTCATCACGATGATCGGCCTGTTCCCAGGGCTTGTCGGTCTCGAAACGGTGCCGGGGATCGGCGTGCTGCAGGTGATCGTGATCCTCGGCGGATTCAGCTTGCTCTTTCTCGGCGCCTATATCTTTGTGCACCAGTCATTCTATCGCGGCACGCGACGCACGCTGGCGCAAGACGTCGGCATCCGCCTGACGATGACCGGGTTGGTGATCGCGGCGGCGGGGGGGCTGGCGGATGTGCTTGGCTTTGGGAGCCACCCGCCCACGCCGGACACGCGTCCCTTGCTTGGGGCGCTGCAAGCGACGGTGTTCGTGGGCGGTTTTTTGGTGGCATCGTCGGGCGTGGTGTTCTACGCGCTGTTCGGCCCGCGCGCCGAGCCGGATGAGGATGCAGACGAGGAAGAAGACGGCGTCTAGTGGTTTGTCGTTAGTCAGAGAAGCTGAATAACCCTGCTCGTCCTAATTACCAGCGGTTAACCGCCGCTCGCGCTTGCGCAGAAACGCAAGGTAGATTGCTCCGCCGAACAGCACCACGTCCAGCGCGACCCACACCAGCGCCCAAAACGTCGCCGAGCCCCAATACGCATCCGCCATCAACTGCGCGTCGTTCATCGGCATCAGCCCGCGCGGCGCCGAGACGATCTTCAGCAGCGCCCAGGCGTCAGTCAGCGCCTGCAAACCGGTCAGAAACGCCAGGAAGTACAGGACAACCAGCACGACATCCCGCCGCCCGCGCCAGCCGAGCAGGCTTAGCGCCAGCCCGCTGATCACGCCGACGCCGAGCGTCCGCAGGCTGCTGTCGGTCCCCGCGAAGTTCACCAGCATCAGCGCGCCGAGCGCCGCCAATCCAAAGCCGATCGCCCGCCCAATCCCGGAGTCCCGTGTTAAAATCAGCAGGATGGCCGCCAGCAGCACACCGCCGGTCACAACGATCTCCAAGGGCGCGAGATGGTCGAAGTGCAGGTCCGAATAGAGCACGCTCAGCAGCGCGATCAGCCCGCCGAGCACCATCGCAATCGGGCCGGGGCGGCGCGTCGCGTGGGTGAGCAGCAGCAATCCAGCGCCAAATAGCGCGGTTCCGAGATAGCCCGCTTGTAGAATCACGAATGGTGAGCCGCCTCGCGTGTACGCCAGCCCGGCGCCATGACGGCTGACCTCAAAGTGGAGAAACGAGCCGCCCGTGAGGATCGCTGCCAGCCCGTGCCCCAGCTCGTGGATCATGGTTACGAACAGGCGCAGCGGGTAGGTCAGCGCCGAGAGGCCGTCGAGTTGCCAGAGCAGCACGGCGACTGCGAACGCGGCGAACGCGAGCATCAGATCGCGCTCGCGGGGGTGGGTGGGGTCGATAACCGTCATGAAGCGCTCCTGGGCACAATCGGCCCGCGCAGCAAACAACTGAACAGCGAACAATGAAAGGACATTGAACCGTATGGCTTCCTCAAGCCAGGATCCGATCCGCTTTGGCACCGTGGGCAGCCCGCAGACGACACCTGTCAGCGGCACGACCGCCGCGATCGAGCATATCCGCATCCTCGGCCTGCAGCACCTCGAAATCGCCTGGGTGCGCAGCGTCCGAGTGAGCGATCAAAGCTGCGACGACATCGCTGCCTGCGGCATCCAGCACGGCATCAGCCTGAGCATTCACGCGCCGTATTATATCAACCTCAACAGCCAGACGGCTGAATTAATGGCAAAAAGCGACGAGCGGTTGCTGGCCGCGGCGCGTAAGGGCTGGCGCGCGGGCGCGCGTGATATCGTCTTTCATCCCGGCTCGTATCATAACCAACCCCCTGAACAAGTTTAC
>CAZVCM010000199.1:0-8359 GCA_964626105.1 uncultured Thermoflexus sp. | reverse complement strand
GCCACGCCAGCGGCAGCGCGTAGATCGCCAGCGCCGCCCGCGCCAGCACGCCCACACCGAACATCGCGCCCGCTGCGATCTGCGTCCGGAGGCGAGTGGGCGCGCGCACGATCAGCGCCACGGTCACGGTCAGCGCGCACGCCAGCACGGACTCCGCAAACAGCATCCGCCCGTACGGCCATAGCGGAGTCGCCAGCCCGGCGGCGAGCGCGACCACCAGCCCGCGCTTTGCACCGAACCAGCGCCGCGCCAGCGCGTAGCCCGCCGCCACCGCGCCTGCGCCCGTCAGCGTCGGCAGGAGCAGCACCATCGTCGCCGCGACCTGCGTGCGGTGTGCGTGGTTTAGCGCGGCGAGTTGGTCCCCTGCTACGAAAAACGGGACTGCCAACAGCGGCAGCCCCGGATCGTACTTCGAGAAATAGCGCCCGCCCTGCCCCGCGACGATCTGCGGCAAACCCGGATCGGGCGGCAGCGCGAGCGTCCCTTCACGAACCAGCGCGGCGGTCGTCTGGAACATCACCTCGCCATCGCTGGCATAAAACCCGCGCCCCCAACTGAGCGCGTACAGGCACGCGCAGCATACGAACACCGCCCACGCCGGGGCGGTGCGCCTGGTCACCACGTTTCGCCCACGCTGAGCTGCCACGTCGTGCCGCCGACCTCGATCCACACTGCGCGCGGCGGCCCGCCGATCACCAGCACCGCCGGCATGCCTTCAATCAGAAACTCGCCGTCTGGTTGGGCAACCGCGCCGGGCGTCTCGACGACGTACCACGCCGCCTCGCGACTGGGCAGCGTCTCAGAGTGGATCGCGCTCACCTCGCCGGTGGGCAGATACACCAGCCCGGTTTCGCCTGAGAAGTGCGAATAAACGTGAAAACGCACCGGCTCGTCCTTCCGCGCCCAAACGACGTAAGCCGTTCGACCCGGCTGGCGCAGCGTCACCAGCGTCGAGCGCTCGCTGAGGTAACGTTGGGCGGCTGTCGTCTGCGTGAACGACGAGATGACCATCTGGTAGGCGTTGAAAGCCGGGCGGCGCGTGCCGTCGGCGCGCACCAGCCCCCACGGTTCCGTGACGCCGGGCCGGTAGTTGTCGTCATACAGCCGATAGACCGCGAAGCGCTCTCCGCCAGCGGCCAGTGTCAGCGTCGCCGCCTGCACGATGAATGCGGCCTGTTGCGCCAGCGAGACGTTGTACGGCGACGCGGGCAGCGCCGCCAGCGGATCGACCGAAGGCCGCGCGTTCGTCTCGCCCACCCAGATCGGCTTGTCGCCCAACCCGTAATGCTCCAGAATACCGCGCGTCTCGACGATCAGCCGCCACACGTTGCGCGTGCCGAAATAGATGTGCACCGTCGCCACGTCGAAGAAATAGCCGTTGGCGCGCGCGGCTGGGTCCTGCGCGGCGATGTCGAGCACCCGCTTCAGGTATGGCTCGCGCCCATTGACCGCATCGCCCCACCACGCCATCCCGGCCAGATGAATTTTCGCCTGCGGATCGACCGAGCGCGCCGCCAGATAGGCCACCTTGAGCATCTGGTAATAGTCGGCTTCGGTCCCATCGAACTCGTACCAGGGCATCTCGCCAGGGCGAATGTCCGGCTCGTTGTAAATGATCCAGCGGTGGATACCCCAGTTGGCGCTGTAGTGGGCGACCGTCTTGCGCACAAACGCGGCCCAGACGTTGGCCGGATCGTCGATAGGAAGATCCAGGCCATGCGGCGCCGCGCCAAGCATCTTGATATCCGAGGCCCACAGAGGCGTGTTCTTCAGCAGGCCGACGACCTCGCGCCCAGCATCACGGGCGTCCCGCAGCCAACTTTCGGATACGGCGTCCAGATTGTACTGGTGCGGCCCGTCCGGCTGGAAGCGCGGCCACTCGAAGATGATACGCTCCCATCCGGCGCGCAGGTCGCGCGCGTCGCCGGGCCGGTAATACGCCTCGACCACGCCGAACGGTGACGGCGCAGGCGCATCCCACTGCTGCGCGGTGGTTGGAACAGCGCCCGCCGCGGCTGCGAGCGTCATCGCCAGCAAGGTAAACAGCAAAACCCCACGCATCAGCGTCTGGCTGAGCGTGCTCATCCATCCCCCCTTGTATCTGTATCGCGCCTATCAGGTGGAAGAGTCCCGGCTCAGTCAAACTGGCCGGACGGGCGCAAGTCCTGCACGTTAAGCTGCGGCTTAATGCGCCCGTTCCACTCGTTGAGCTCCAGGTGGAACGCAACATCCATCATCGGCTCCAGCCGGTCCGCCCAGTCGCCCAGCCGGAACGCAATCGCATCGATCCCGTACGTGCCGCCGTTCGCAAAGCGCAGCTTGAGGTGCTTGCCGTCCTGCCCCACGCGCCGCGCTTCGACCACGCGCAACCCGCGTGCGGCAAACACAGGCGCATCGTTCCCGGCGCCGGTGGGTTCCAGGCGGCGCAGCTCATACGCGAGCAATTCGCTCAGATGCTCGGAGCGCACCACCGCGTCAATCGGAAGCGTCGGACGCAGGTCACGCCCGGCGAGCTTGTCCGCAGCGATCTCCACCAGCCGCTCGCGCAGCCTCGGCAAATTCTCGTTGAGCACCGTGAAGCCCGCCGCTTGCGCGTGGCCGCCATGTCGCACCAGTAAATCAGCGCACTCATCGAGCGCGGCGGTGATATCGAACTCGTTGATGCTGCGGCACGACCCGCGAGACTCTACCTCGCCCTCATGCACCACAACCGCGGGGCGATAGTAGGCTTCAGACAGCCGTCCGGCAACCAGCCCCACGATACCGGGCCGGAAATCCGGGCTTGCGGCGAAGATCAGCGGCACATCATCGCCCGCGTCAAACGCCAGATCGCGCGCCACCTCAAGCGCCTGACTGGTGAGTTCCTGCCGCTGCACGTTCAACGCCTGAAGCTGCTGCGCCAAATCGGCTGCGCGCACGATATCCTGCGTGGTGAGTAGCTCGTACGCGATCATCGCGCTATCCAGCCGCCCAGCAGCGTTAATGCGCGGCCCGAGCATAAAGCCGATGCTCATCGCGCTGCACTGCCCCGGCTTGACGCCCGCCACATCCATCAGTTGGTAAACGCCAGGCCGCTTGGCCCCATTCAGCGCATCCAGCCCGCGCCGGACCAGCTCGCGGTTTTCGAGACGGTCCAGCGGCGCGAGGTCCGCCACAGTGCCCAGCGCGACGAGATCGAGCAGGTCTTCAGGCTGAAACGACGGCGTGCGCCGATCATTCCCCTCGGCGGCGCGGAACAGCGCCTCGGCCAGCTTGTACGCCACGCCCACGCCCGCGAGCATATCCTCCGGATACCCGTTCTCGCGTCCTTCTTCAAGCCGCAGCCGCGCGTCGAGTTTCGGATTGATCAGCGCCACTGCATCGTCCGGGCGCTCGTCCCCCACGGAGTGATGATCGGTCACAATCAAGTCGAGGCCGATGCTCCGCGCATAGCGCGCTTCCTGCACCGAGCGGATCCCGCAGTCCACCGTGATCACCAGCCCCGCGCCCTGACGGTGGAGCGTTTGCAGCGCCTCGACGTTCAGGCCGTATCCTTCGTCAATGCGGTGGGGGATGTACGCCGCAACACGCGCGCGGAACGCCTGCAACGCCTGGACCAACAGCGCGGTGCTGGTCACGCCGTCCGCGTCAAAGTCGCCATAGATAATGATCTGCTCGCCGCGCTTGATGGCCTGCCGGACCCGTCCAACGGCCTGCGGCATCCCCGACAGCGCGAAGGGGTCGTGCAACTCGCCGTTTCCATCGAGGAAGGCGCGCGCTTTGTCGGGCGTGTCCTGGCCGCGATTGTACAGCACCTGCGCCATGACCGGGTGATAGCCGCTCAAGCGGTTTAGAACAAGGTCAGGAATCGTCGCGGCGACGTTCCAACGCTTGGCGGTCTCTGATTGATCACCCAGGTCGTGCGACATAAGCCTTTTTGCCTGCTAACGGCTAAGAATGCGCGATAGTACCATGCGGACAAGCGTTCTGGCAACTCAAGTCCCGGCGGCGCGCTCCGCTTCGATCGCGCCTAGCAGCCCGCCATAGCCGCGTTCCAGCGCGCGATACGAAAAATGTTCCAGCCCGACGCGATAGTTGTGCTCGACCATCCGCTCGACCGCTGCCGGTTCGGCAAGCAACGCCTTAACCGCGCGCGCCGTGTCCTGCGTGACGTACTCGTCGATCTCAATCGCTTGCACGCCCGCCGGGCCAATGTCAGAGCGATACGGCAGGTAACGGTTGACGATCAGCGGCTTGCGAAAGTAAAGCGTCTCCAACAGCGCGTTGCCGAAACCCTCATAGCGACTGAGGTAGGTGATGATATCCGCCTGGGGATACACGTCCCACAGCGCGTATATCCGCTGTCCGTCGCGCTCGCCGCGCTGCGCTGCGATGCGGTCGCCGATCCAGTGTACATGAATCCCCGCGCGCTCGGCGTACTCGCGCAGCCAATCCGCGTACGGCCCCGGCTCGTCGCTCGGCTCGCCGGTGACGACGTAGCGATACACGCGGTCATCGCCGAGCATGGCGACCAGGTCGATCGCGCGCTCCATCCCCTTGCGGGCGATCAAGCGCGTCGGTTGCAGCAGGATCACGTCATCCGGCGCGAACCCCATATCGGCGCGAAACCCGTTGCTATAGCCATCCGGCGGCGGTGGTAGAGTCTCAAAGTCGAACACGTTGGGGATAACGGTCACCTCAACGCCGGAGCGCGCCCACAATTCGCGCTGCATGACGGTGTTGATCGCGATCTGACGCACCGAGGGCAGCACCGGTGGAAAAGCGCGCTTGAGGATATGCGGCACCCGGTTGACCAGGAAGCGCTCGCGCTCCCAGTAGAAATCGTGGTTGTGCGCCAGCGTGGGGATGCTCATTTCCTCGACCAGATCGGCCAGCGCCACGCCCAGCGGCAAATGCATCGGGATACAGAAGGCGTTGTGCACACACAGCACGTCGATCGCGAAGTCGTCCACAAAGGCGCGCAGCGCAGGCCGCAGATCGTCCGCCAGCCGCTGAATCTCGGCGTCGAGCGCGGCGCTTGGCTCCGTTCCGCTGAACGCGTCGCGCTGCACGTCCTGGATCGACGGATGGTGGAAGTGCATCTCCGGGATCAACCGTCCCGGCGGGCCGCCCGGCTCCAGCTCGCCTGCGCAATAGAAGACCTCGTGCCCCAATCGCGTCAGGACGTCCGCAATTTTCGCCACTTCCAGGCTGACGCCGTCCACCCCCGCCAGCCGCGTTGCCACAAAGGCGATCCGCATGGTGCGCTCCCTTCGCGCGGGCTTACTCCTCATCTATCAGCCGCTTCAATTCATAGAGCTTGGTCAGCGCGTCGAGCGGCGTCATCTCGTCAATCTTCAGCGCTTTCAATGCCTTCACGACCGGGTCCGGGTCAGTCTGGAAGAACGAAAGCTGCACGGTTCCGTCCTGCTGCTCGCGTTTCTCCAGCCGGAAATCGCTGCCCGCTTCTTCCAACTCTTCGAGGATTTCGTTGGCGCGGTTGATGACTGCTTTCGGAATCCCGGCCAGTTGCGCGACGTGAATCCCATATGAGCGATTGGCGCCACCGGGCATCAGCCGGTGAAGAAACACGACCTGGTCGCCCTCTTCCGCCACCGCGACGTTGTAATTCGCCACGCCCGGCAGGATGTTCGCCAGCTCGGTCAGCTCGTGATAGTGCGTCGCGAACAGCGTCCGCGCGCCCAGTCGCGGGTTGTTGTGCAGATACTCCACCACCGCCCGCGCGATCGCCATGCCGTCATATGTGCTGGTTCCGCGCCCAATCTCGTCCAGAATAAGCAGGCTGCGGCGCGTGGCGTGTGTCAGGATCAGCGCCAACTCGACCATCTCCACCATGAAGGTCGATTGCCCGGCGTGGATCTCGTCCTGAGCGCCGATCCGTGTGAAGATGCGGTCCGCCAGCCCAATGTGCGCCTCACGCGCCGGGACGAAGCTGCCGATTTGCGCCATCAGCACGATCAGCGCCACCTGCCGGATGATTGTGCTCTTGCCCGCCATGTTCGGCCCGGTGATGATGTGCAGGCGCTCGTCCGCGCTGAACTGCGTGTCGTTCGGGACGAACCGCTCGCCCGTCAGCATCCGCTCGACGACCGGATGCCGCCCCTCACGGATGGCCAGCACGTCGTCGTCGGTCAGCGTCGGTCGGACGTAGTTCTCGCGCGCGGCGACTTCCGCCAGCGAAGCGAATGCGTCCAGGTGTGCAATCGCGCGTGCGGTCGCCAGCAGCGCCTCGCCGCGCTCCGCGATCCGCGCGCAAACCTCGCGGAACAGCCGCGCTTCAATGTCCAGAAGCTGCTCCTCGGCGTTGAGAATACGCGCCTCATACTCTTTGAGCTCCGGCGTGATGTAGCGCTCCGCGTTGACCAGCGTCTGCTTGCGGATGTAGTCCTCGGGCACGCGGTCGGCGTTGGCGCGGGTGACTTCGAGGTAATAGCCGAAGACCTTGTTATAGCCGACCTTGAGCGTCTTGATGCCAGTGCGCTCGCGCTCGACCTCTTCCAGCCCGGCGACCCAGTCACGCGCGCCGCGTGTCGCGTGGACGACCTGATCGAGTTCCGGCGAAAAGCCAGGGCGGATCACCCCGGTCGTGTTCAACGTGGCAGGCGGATCGTCGGTCAGCGCCTGCGCAATCAGATCGCGCACGTCCGCGCACGGATCGAGCGCGCCATGCAGCGACGCCAGCGCCTCGGCCTCGACGATAGTCTCGCGCAACTCCGGCACCGCGCTCAGCCCTTCCGCCAGCGCGATGAGCTCGCGCGGGCCTGCGCGCCCGACCAAGAGCCGGTTGGCCAGCCGTTCCAGGTCGCTCACCGAGCGCAGCGCCGATCGCACTGCCGCCCGCGCCGCCGACGACTCGTACAGCGCCTCGACCGCATCCAGCCGCCTTTCGAGCTTGGCGCGGTCCAGCAGCGGTTGCCCGATCCACGTCCGCAGCAAGCGCCCGCCCATGGGCGTGACCGTCCGATCCAGCACGTCTAGCAGCGAGCCACGCTTGCGCCCCTCGCGGATCGTCTCGGTCAGTTCCAGATTGCGGCGCGTCGCCGCGTCGAGCGTCATGAAGCTGGCGGTCGAATAACTGCGCAGCGTCGCCAGATGCTCCAGCGTTCCGCGCTGCGTCTCCTGCAAATAGACCAGGATCGCCCCGGCAGCGCGCACCGCGAGCGGTTTGTCCTGCACGCCGAATCCGTCGAGTGTCGCCGTCTCGAAATGATCGAGCAACGCCTGCCGTGCGAAGCTCTGCTCAAAACGGTAATCCGGCAGCGGGGTAACGTGCGCGCCTTCCGGCAGCCGCACGCCTCGCTCGGCCCAGCGCGCGGGCAACAACACCTCACGCGGCTCCAGCCGGGCCAGCTCCTCGACGACGCTCAACGTCGCGCCATCGCCCACCAACTCGGTCGCGGCAAATTCGCCGGTGCTGATGTCCACATACGCCAGCCCGACCGCCGCCCAGCTTGCGCCGGACGCGTCCGGCTCCGGTGCGAGCGCCATCAGATAGCTGTGCCGGTCTTCGGACAGCATCGACGGGTCGATCACCGTTCCGGGCGTGATCACGCGCGAAACCTCGCGCGGCGTCAGGCCGTTAATCGGCTCGCTGCCGACCTGCTCGATCACCGCGACGTGATAGCCTTTTTCGACCAGCTTGGCGATATACCCCTCGACGGCGTGATGCGGCACGCCGCACATTGGCACGCGCTCCCCTTTGGAGACCGGGCGGCCCGTCAGCACGAGGTCCAACTCGCGCGCCGCCACCTCGGCGTCGTGGTCGAACATTTCATAAAAGTCGCCCAGGCGGAACATGACGATCGCGTCGGGGAACTGCTTCTTAAAATCCAGGTATTGCTTGCGAGAAGGGGTGAGCTTGGCCATAGCCGCCGTCTGTTCGGTCCCACTGCGGGATAAACGCTATAATGGGGCGCAATGCGAGCGCGCCGGTTCTGCCCCGGCCCGGCGCCGTGCGGTGTATTCTAACAGGGCGACACAGCCCCGCCAAACGCCGCTCCGCCCGCGCTCGCCTGGGCTACACGCATCTATTCGCGAGGGAGTAGACATCCACTATGGACCGAATCATCATCGGCGTCGATTTGGGCGGCACGCAGATGCGCGTCGCGCGCTTCAACCCGGCGCTCGACCTGCTGGATCGCTGGGCAGAGCCAACGCTCGCGCACGAAGGGCCAGACCGCGTTATCCCGCGCCTGCTCGACCTGATAGCCCGCGCGATGCCTAATGATCCGAGCGTTGTGCTGGGCGTAGGCGTGTCCGGGCCGGGGCCAATCAACCCGCGCACCGGGATCATCGTCGCGCCGCCCAACCTTCCCGGCTGGCACAACGTTCCCCTGCGCTCGATTGTGGAAGAACGCTT
>CAZVCM010000198.1:0-8366 GCA_964626105.1 uncultured Thermoflexus sp. | reverse complement strand
TGAAGAAAAACAGACGGTTCCCCGGAAACTTGATGCGCGCCAGGGCATATCCGGCCAACGAATCGATTCCCAGCCGCAAGATTGTGATCATCACCGCGAAAAAGGCCGTGTTGACGAACCAGCGCGGCAGCTTCGCGTCGAAGATTTCCTCATAACCCTGAAGCGTAGGATTGAATGTCGTCTCGGTGGCGACATCGCGCGCCGCCAGCGGCGCTCCTTCTTCCGTTTCGCACGAGGTCGTTGTGGTTGTCGGGATCAGCGCAGCCGGGAACCGCTGCACCGCCGGCAAGCACTTGAACGAGTTCGCCACAGTGAAGACAAACGGCAGAATCTCCATCAGCGCGAAGATAATCAGCACCGCCCAGCCGACCGTCGCCAGCGCGGTGCGCAGGACGGGCCGGCGCTGGGTTGTGCCTACGACGGCTGGCTGCGATTCGATTGTAGATGACATGATGTTCTCTCCGCCGCCGCTACGTATCCGCGCGCTCGCGGACAACAACCCGCTGCAAGATGCTGAACGAGAAGATGATGATGAACAGCACGATCGCGGTCGCCGATGCCAGGCCCATCGCAGAGCGGTCGAAGCCGTTCTGGAAGACCATGTAGGCGACCGTCAGGGTCGTCTTGGCCGGGCCGCCGCTCGAAATCACGTAGACCTGGTCGAAGACCTGAAACGTGCCGATCAATCCCAGCGTGACAACAAAGAAGATCGTCGGTCGAAGCAGCGGCACTGTGATGCGTCGGAAGACATTCCAGGCGTTCGCGCCGTCGATTGCGGCGGCCTCATACACGTGCCCCGGGATATCCTGCAGCGCGGCCAGGAAGATGATCATCATAGAGCCGATCGTGGTCCAGATATTGAGAAGCATGATCGTCAGCAGCGTGATGCTCGGCCCGCTGATCCACTCCCAGCCGGTCAGGCCGAGCGTGCGCTCGCCCGCCCAGGCCCCAGCGCTCTGGCGCGTAATGCCAAAAGGCTCCAGGATCAGGTGAAACACGCCGCTCGGGTCATCCAGCCAGTTGATATAGTTGCCGCTATATCCGGAGATCACACTGCCGATCGCCTGGTTGACCAATCCGCCGCGCGAGAACATGAACATAAAAATCAGCGAGATCACGACCGAAGACGTGATCGAGGGGAAGTAAAACGCTGTGCGGAAAAAACCCTTCGCTTTGAGCCAGCGCTGGTTGACTATGACTGCCAGGACCAGCGCAATGATCGTCTGCACCGGAACGACGCCAATCACATAGTAAACCGTATTCTTCAGCGCGATAAAAAAGTCTCGCTGGCGAATGGCCGCAGACACAACGCGGCCTTCTTCGGTATGCTCGCCCCGCAGCAAGTCACTGTAATTTGCCGTGCCCACATAGTTAAAAGCGCCCTCTTCCAACACCGGAGAGATACCGTTCCAGTCGGTGAAGCTGATAAAGAGAGCCGCGCCAATGGGAATGATGAGGAAGATCAGGAAGATGATCAGCGCGGGCGCCATGAACGTCATACCAGCCAGCGTCTCTTGCCTGCGCTTGGCTGCCATCGTCATCAGGCCCGGCTGTTTCGCAGGTGCAGCAGTCGCCATGGCGTGGTCCTTTCGCCCTGGGGATATGCGTGGCGCTCCCCGCATGGCGCAGGGAGCGCACACACGATCGTATCAGCTTAGCGGGCGAGCACTTCTTCCGCCGCCGCCGCTGTTTCGAAGATCACGTCGTCAGCCATAGCCTGGCCTTCGAAAGCCAGTTGGATGGCTGCGTTGAACGTATCGGTCGCATCACCGAAGCCGACCGGGAACCGCCACGGATACGCCGTTTCGGCGGCATCCACGAACGGCTGGCCGATCTCTTCACCGCGCGCTTCCAGCCAAACATCGGCCAGCGCGGTGCGCGGCGGCATCGGGCCGAAGCCCTCTTCCGCCACCAAGCGGCCACCCTCTTCGCCGGTCAGGTAGTTCGCCAGCATCCAGGCCTCTTCCTGATTGTCGCTGTTCGCCGCGACAGCGAAGCAGACGGTGAACGTCATCGTCGCCTCGCCGCCATCGGGATGTGCGGGGAGCTGCACAGCGCCCCAGTTGATGTCCGGGAACTGTTCGACCAGCGCCTGGATCACCCAGTTACCTTCCATGGTCATCGCGGCGCGGCCCAGGCCGAACGCCTCACCGGCCCACCCGGCGTCAACGGCGCTTGCGGTTCCACCATAGCCATCCTGCGCCAGGCCCGCGTAGAAGTCCAGCGCCTCACGCGCTTCGTCGCTATCCAGCGTGACCTCGCTCCAGTCCTCGCTCAGCACCGAGCCGCCCGCCTGATACAGGAAAGGCAGCCAGCGCTCGAGGTTGGGGTTGAGGATCAGGCCGAGCACTTCCTGGCCCTCTTCGTTCGTGCCGGTCAGCGCTTCCGCCGCCGCCCGCAGATCGTCCCAGGTCCAGTCATCGGTCGGATACTCCAGGCCTGCCGCGTCGAACATATCCTTGTTGTACTGCAGGGTCAGCGTCGAGAAGTCCTTCGGCGGACAGACGAACTCGTCGTTGTAGGTGAACACGTTCACCAGCGACTCGTAGAAGCCATCGGGGTTCTCGATCTTGTCGCCACCGATATCGACCACGCCCGCCTCGACCAGATCAGCCAGGCGCGAGCTGTCGATGTAGAACACATCCGGCGGATCGCCGCTCGCAAATGTAGTCTGCAGCGTGGTGTCATAGTCTGGCACGAGATTGACATCAACACTGATGTCAGGATAGGCTTCCTCGAACCCGGCGACCTGAGCAGCCAGCGCCGCATCCTCAGCCGTGGAAGACGACCAGCCCATCAGCGTGAGCGTGGTCTCCTGGCGAGCCAATGCCGCGCCCGCGCCGGACACGACGAGGGCTGCCAACACAACCAGAGTTAAAACATGAACCTTACGCATGGGTCCTCTCCTAAACACTCTGAAACCCGCGATACTCAACCGGTTGTTCAAGCTCATGCTCGATCGATCCGCGCCTCACCTCCTTCAATGGTTATGATGTATCGCTCGCCGTGATAGCGAACGGAAAACCGCAGCCGATCCCATCCCGGCGGCAGATGGGGATCAAGCGCGGGGCCGTCCGGCGTCAGGTGCAGCCCGGCGAAGCCGAACGCCACCGCCTGCCATACCCCACCGCACGACGCGCCGTGGATGCCATCGCGCGCGTTGCCCTTGTTGTCGTGCAGGTCAATCGACGCGGCGTGCCCGAACAGGTCATGCGCCAGATCGATCAGGCCCAGTCGCGCCGCCACCCAGGCGTGCACCGCCGGGCTAAGCGACGAGCCGTGATCGCACATCGGATAGTAGGTATCCCAGTTATTCCGCAACACCGCCGGTCCGCCGACCTGCTGGCCAAGCAGCGCCATCATCATCACAACATCCGCCTGCTTGATGATGCGCAGCTTCTGCAGCGCCTCATAGCCGAAGACGCTCTGCAGGCTAGCGACGCGCGGTTCAAACGCCAGTACGTCGACCGGCTTGAGATCGAAGAAGTTGTCGTATTGGATGTGAATCTGGCGCTCGGGGTCGAATGGGATATAGAGGTAATCGATCACATGCTGCCAGCGCTCGAGCGCGGCGTCATCCAGCGCCAGCGCCCCGGCGAGCATCTCGGCCCGGTCGGGATGTTGTTCCGTCAGCCAGTCCCATACCTGCTGGGCCGTTTCGAGGTGCCAGCGCGCCATCCGGTTCGTGAATACGCTGTTGTTGACGTCTTCGTGATACTCGTCCGGACCGATGACGTGATGAATCTCGTAGCGGTCGTTCTCCGGCTTCCACTCGGCGCGCGACGCCCAGAAGCGCGCGCCGTCAAGCACGATCTCCGCGCCATAGTCACGCATGAAGTCATCGTCGCCCGTCCAGCGCCAGTATTGCATAATGGCGTAGGCGATATCGCTGGTGACGTGCTGCTCCAGTTCGCCGGTCCAAATGCGGATACGCTTGCCCTCGGCGTCAGGATGCGTCCACTTGGGCGTGACCTCGCTGCCCGTGTCCGCGCTCTCCCAGGGGAACATCGCACCTTCATAGCCGTTCTCGCGCGCTTTGGCCCGCGCCCCGGCCAGCCGGTGATAGCGATACATCAGCAAGTTGCGCGCCAAGTGTGGCTGCGTCAGCGTCAGCGGGGGAACCATGAACAACTCGGTATCCCAGAAGACGTGTCCGCGATAGCCCGCCCCGCTCAGCGTCTTGGCGCCGATGCTCACGTCGTCGTCATGCTGCGGCGCGGCGATCAACACGTGATACAGACAGAAGCGGATCGCCTGCTGCAAGAACGGATCGCCGTCCAGTTCCACGTCAGTGTCAGCCCACAGGCGCGACCAGTGCACCAGATGCGCGTCGTAAAGCGCGTCATAGCCTGCCCGGCGCGCGCGCTCCAGCGCGGCCTGCGCCTCGGCCAGCGGATCGGCGCTGTCCCGGCTGGTGTAAAGCGTGACCAGCTTTGTGATAGTGAATTGCTGCCCGGTCGACAGCGGCGCGTCGAATTCAATCATCGGGTGCGGCAAGGCCGCGTCCGCAGTGGGTGTCGTGTCGAGGTCGGTCAGCAGCGCGGCGGCCATCGCCAGTTCATAGCCGGTCTGGTTGGTCTGGCTGCGCGCCCACACGCTGTCTGGCGCGGCGCTGCCCGTCTCCCATGGCTCCCAATGGTTCAAGCCGCTCGGCAGCGTGACGCGGGTCTCGATCCCGCCGCGCACCGTCAAGCGCGGCGCGCCATGCAGGACGTGCACCGTCACCCGCAATCCCATCACGTGCTCATCCGCGCTGCTGGCGAAGCGCTCGAACTCCAAGCGCACGACATCGTCCGCAGGAGACTGCCACAGCACGCGCCGCCTCAGCGTCGCCTTCGCCGGATCGAGTTCTCGCTCGTAGCCCAGCACGCGCCCGGTCTCCAGCCCAAAACGGTGTCCATCGAACTCCAACAGCAGCCCTAGCCAGTGTGGCGCGGGGATCAGGTCTGGGCTCAGATCGCCTTCGACGAAATTGAACAGCCCGTGCACGCGTGTCGAATCGAAGTTTGGGTGGATGTCCAGTTCTTCGTGCAGGCCGCGCACGCCGACGTATCCGTTGCCGATGGTAAACAGCGTTTCGTACTGGAGCGTCTGCTCTGGGCAGGTGAGGTCTTCGCGCACGATTGAAGGGGAGGTCATATGGTCCTCTAAGCCGGCCGTTCGGCCCTCTCAAGCGTTCCACAAACCATCGTCGAGCGAATTCTGTATAGTAAATTTCTTAGCACATGCGGGTTCGTTTGTGCCATGTTCATACTATAGGTTAAACGTTTAAGCTTGTCAAGCAAGTGACCTCATTCCCAGCGTGCAGGCTCCGCCAAAAGCCGGACGACGCTGCCGGAAAGCTGTGGTATTCTGAGCGTGCAACCCGCTATAAGGAGACTCGCATGGCTGCTTCGTTGCGACTGCTCGGTATCTTCGCCCACCCCGATGATGAAACACTCGGCACCGGTGGGACGCTGGCCCGTTACGCCAGCGAGGGCGTCGAGACATACCTGGTCACGGCCACGCGGGGAGAGCGTGGCTGGTTTGGCCCGCCTGAGGAAGACCCCGGATTGACCGCGCTCGGCCAGATGCGCGAGCGAGAGCTGGCCGCTGCCGCCCGCGTCCTCGGCGTGAAAGAACACTGGCTGCTCGACGCGATCGATGGCGAGCTTGATCAGGCGCCCGCACCGGCGATCACCGCCCGGCTGGTGGACATCATCCGCACGGTCCGCCCGGACGTGGTGCTCACGTTCGACCCGTTCGGCGTGTACGGGCATCCCGATCACATCGCGATCTGCCAGTTAGCGACCGGTGCGGTCTTCGCCGCCGCTGATCCAGCCTACCAGGACGGCGCGGAGCGCGCCCCGCATAGCGTCAGCAAGCTGTATTACAACGTCCTGACGCAAGCGGATTTCGAGATTTATGAGCAGGCGTTTGGCGAGCTGGTCATGGAAATCAATGGGACGCCGCGCTGGAGCGTCCCCTGGCCGCGCTGGTCGATCACCACGCACATCGACACCAGCGTCTACGCCGCGCAGGTCTGGGACGCGGTCTACTGCCACCGGACGCAGCTTCCTGAATACGAGAAACTCCTCGCGCTGCCGGATGAGCAGCGGAGCATGCTGTGGCAGGTTGAGCGCTATTACCGGGTGTTCAGCCGCGTGCCGGTGTCCACCCCGGTCGAGACCGATCTGTTCGATGGGTTGCGCGCTGGCGCATAGCGAAGTGAGGTCTGCCATGAAACATCCTCGCAGGTTCCTCGTTCTTATCACGCTCGTGGTGTCAAGTCTCGCCGGGCTGTCACCTGCCGCCGCGCAGGACGAGCCGGACTGCTCGCCCAACCAGGGCACGGTCATCACGCACCAGATCGACAGCGCGGCGCTCGGACGTGGGAAGGCGTATCGTCTCTATCTGCCGCCGGACTGGTGCTCGCACGAAGACCTGCCGCTGCTGATCATGCTGCACGGGCTGGGCGGGGATCACACCGATTGGACGAGCGCGGGGAAGCTGGACGAAACCGCTGATGCGCTGATCCTCGCCAGAGAGATTGAGCCACTGATTATCCTGATGCCGGATGGCGAAAAGAGCTTCTTCATCAGCGGGCCGCAGGGAGATTTCGAGACGTACATCGTCGAAGAACTCCCCAGCGCGGTCGAGGCTGAGTTTCCGGTCGCCACAGCGCGCGAGCGGCGTTTCATCGGCGGGTTGAGCATGGGCGGCTATGGCGCGCTGTACCTCGGCCTGAAATATCCCGACCACTTCAGCGCGATCGGCGCGCACAGCCCGGCGCTGTTTCCGCAAGGCGCGCAAGGGGCGCCGATCGGCGTCTATGGCGCGGATTGGGGCCGCTTTGACGAGCGCGCCCCACAAGCGATTATCCGGCGCGACGGGTGGCCGGCGGATATGCGTCTGTTCGTGGATATCGGCTTCGGCGATGGCTTCCTGATCCCGGGCGTCTACGACTTGTTCGGCGCGCTGCTCGAACAGCAAAACCCGATCGCGGAATTTCAGGGGCATGTGTGGCCGGGCGCGCACAACTGGGCGTATTGGACCGCGCACGCCGCCGATTATCTGCGCTTCTACGCGGGGGCTTGACACGCAATGGGGCACGCTCCTATCGGAGCAGCCGTGCATTGCTTGACATATCGACGAATATCGATAGAATAGAGGCATGAACACGGATCCGGTTCTGTTTGCGAAAGCGCTCGCCGACGACACGCGCCAGGAGATCATGAAGCACCTGTGCTGCGTGTGGTTGAGCGTGGGAGACGTGGTCGAGCGGCTTGGCGGGCGTGTGAACCAGCCAACCGTCAGCCACCACCTCAAAAAGCTTGAAGAGGCGGGCCTGGTGCGGATGGTTCAGGAGGGGCGCAATCGCTTCTACACGCTGGATCAGGAACAGCTCACCGCCTGCTGCGGCACGCTAATCCGCGCCTTTGCGCCCGACTACGCGACGCAGGTCATCTTGCCAGAGAAGATCGAAACCCGGCGCGCCAAATAGCCCGCAGCGGTGGCACGCTCTTTTTTTCGAAGTATCCATCGACAACTGTCGATAAGTCAGGAGAGAAAATAGAATATGGACAGCCAGCAACCGAACGTCACGTTTGCCGACCACCCCGCCAGCCCTGACCCGATTCACCGCGCCGTGCGCGATCACTACGCCGCCATCGCCGCCAGCCGCGCGACAAGCTGCTGCAGCCCCAGCGCGGACGCCAGCGACTGCTGTGGCGACCAGTCGGCCCTCTACAATCCCGATCTGCTCGCCGATCTGCCGGTCGATGTCACCGGGCTGTCGCTTGGCTGTGGTGACCCGGTCAGCATCGCCAGCCTGAACCCAGGTGAGACGGTGCTCGACCTCGGCAGCGGCGGCGGGATCGACTGCTTCCTGGCGGCGCGGCAAGTCGGCCCGAGCGGCAGCGTCATCGGCGTGGATATGACGCCCGAAATGCTCGCCAAGGCCAACGCCAGCAAGGCGCGCATGGGCGTGACGAACGTCGAGTTCCGCCAGGGGCAGATCGAGGCGCTGCCGGTCGACGACAACAGTATCGACGTGATCCTGTCCAACTGCGTGATCAACCTCGCGCCAGACAAAGCAGCGGTCTTCCGCGAGGCATTCCGCGTGCTTAAACCAGGTGGGCGGCTCGCCGTCAGCGACATCGTCACCGAAGGCGCGCTGCCGCGCCACGAGGGCATTGACCTCAGCGAGTGGGCCGCGTGCGTTGCGGGCGCGATCGACGTGAACGCGTACCTCGACCTGCTGCGCGCCGCCGGATTTGAGGACGCCCGCGCGGTCGATAAGATGTCCGCCGCCGAGATCACCGGTCTGGCAGATGCGACGCGCATCGTCAGCGCGCGGATCACGGCGCGCAAGCCGCTCGCGGGCT
>CAZVCM010000197.1:0-8381 GCA_964626105.1 uncultured Thermoflexus sp. | reverse complement strand
TCAGCCATCGGGCCAGACAGCATCCCCCAGATCGCGGTCACCAGCGCGAGCACCGCGATGGCAACCAGGATCAGCCCTTTGGTTGACTGGAACAGGAATTTGAAACGCGCCTGAATGGACTGCATTAAATCTGTGCTCCTCACTAACGCGATTGAAACACGCTGCGTCTAGAGGTCCCCCCCGCGCGGCGCGGCGCCGCGGAACGCTTTGCGTGCATAGGTGTTCTATGATGATCGTAACAGGCTGAAGGCGGTTGGTCCTTGACTTTCGTCAAATCAGAGAACGGATCAGGGCGGGTTCGCCCTGATGGTGCGGCAGACAAACGGCGTGAAGGGAAGCGAAACCGGGGCGCGCCGCGCTCAGTTTGAAGACGGCAGATGGTACTCCGGCTCGGGCAGGCAATCGATCTGCGCCAGCTCCGCCAGAGCGGCAGGCGCGCAGACTTCGATCGTTGCGCGTGATGTGCGAATGCATTTCTCGTTGCGGAGGTAGCTGAGCGCGCGACTGATCGCTTCGGGCGCGGTGGAGATCTGGGTGGCCATCTTTTGGATCGAGTGGTCTTGCCGCGAGATCGGATGCTGCCCCCAATCGCTCAGGTCAAGGAGCAGCTTGGCCGTGCGCGACCGCACCGACCGGAAGCAGATATCCGTCACCATCGTGATCAACACGCGCGTCCGTTGGGCGAGAATTGGCAGGAAGCCCAGCGCAACCTGTGGGTACTGTTCGGAGAGCGCCAGCAGCGCGGTATAATCCGCGTGCCATACAAGGCTGTCGCGCGCCGCGATCACGGTCATCGGGTTCGGTCCGCCATCCAGAATCGCGACCTCATTGAACATCGTAACCGGCGTCAGCTCGTCCACCAGGACAGCCTGCCCTTCCGGGCTGGTCCGATAGCAGTAGACCATGCCTGAGAGCAGCACATAAAGCCCGGCGCAGGGTGTATCTTCCGAGACGATCACGCTCCCCTTCCCAATCGACCGAATGTGCCCTGATCGAACGATCGTCGTGAGATCGCTAAGAGACAGCCCCTTGAAGTATTGCAGGCGGCTCATGCGTTCCGTCAGAGCAGTTAGGTTAATCATTTCGGTCCTTTCCGAATCGGTCGAACATTTGAACGGTTGAGAGAATTCGGACGGGGATGGGTCAATCTTGTCAGTTGATTGAGACGATCCTAACACGGATTCAGGCGAGGGGAACGTGACAGAGGGCGCGAAAACCCTGCCGAAAGGCAGAAACGGCAGGCGAAAACACGCGGCACGAGGCCATGCTGAGGTCATATTGACAACCAGATTCGATCATTATAGTCTTAGTTTGGCGCTTTATAGGAAGGCTAAGAACGTTTTTCACTTTTGTTATAACCTCAGCCCAGGGCTGAGCGCTGTTGTGCTTCCACCTCCGGAGGCGTGTGTGACTCAAATCGGAATCGGTGTCATCGGGCTGGGCCGCATGGGGCGCGTCTACGCGTTGCACACGGCGCGGCAGATGGATGGCGCGGCGCTCGTGGCCGTCGCAGACCCCAACCCCGACGTGCTCAGGTCATTCGCCGCGCAGCTTCCGGGCGTGCAGGCGTACGCCAACTATCACGATCTGCTCGTTAACCCGCACGTGCAGGGGGTGCTGATCGCCAGCCCGACCAGCACGCACCGCGAGGTCGCCATCGAAGCGGCGCGCGCCGGAAAAGCGATCTTCTGCGAAAAGCCGGTCGCGCTCACGCTCGATGCGACCGACGAGGTGATCGCGGCGGCAGAGCAGGCGGGCGTGTTGTTCCAGGTTGGTTTCATGCGCCGTTTCGATCGCGCTTACGCCGCGGCCAAGCGCAAGCTCGACGCCGGGGAGATCGGCGAACCGGTGACCATCCGTTCCATCGGGCGCGATCCGCACCGCACCAGTCTCGAATTCGCCAACCCGGCTGTCAGTGGCGGGCTGATCGTCGACATGGCGATCCACGATTTTGACTGCGTCCGCTGGCTGATGGCTGACGACATCCAGCGCGTCTACGCTGAGACCGCGTCCCTGGTCTATCCGGAGCTGCTGGACGTGGGCGACGTGGATAACGCGATGATCGTGGCGCGCTTCGTGCGTGGCGGGCTGGGCAACATTGAGGTCAGCCGCACCGCGATCTACGGCTACGACATCCGCTGTGAGGTGGTCGGCACGGAGGGCACGATCGAGATCGGCTATCTGCGCGAGACGCCGATCACAATGCTGACGCGCGCGGGCGTGACGCACGATGTCGTCCCGCACTTCCCCCAACGCTTCGGCCCGGCCTACACCGCGCAGATCGAGCACTTCGTCGACTGTTTGCTGCACGACCGGACGCCTGTCGTCACACCCGCCGACGCGCGCGCTGCGCTGCAAGCTTGCCTGGCGGCGACGCTTTCGCAGCGCGAGGGGCGCGTCGTGAACGTGAGCGAAGTGGCCTAGCGACTGGCGTTTTCCCGGCAATTGGGAAGGAAAGGAGGTGGCTCGCGCCCTTAGCCAACCCAACGCTTTGCATTCATCCGCATGATAAAGCATCATGGAGTGCAGGAGAGCCTTCACAATGAAGCGATTAATCGGACTACTGTTGGTCGTTCTACTTGTCACCGCCGCGTTCGGGACCGTCGCGGCGCAGGATGAAGGGCGCCCGTACCGCATCGCCGTCGTCACACACGGTCAGGCGTCAGACCCGTTCTGGTCGGTCGTGAAGAACGGCGTGGACCAGGCCGCCGCTGACCTCGGCGTGACAGTTGAGTATCAGGCGCCCGGCACGTTTGACATGGTCGCGATGGGACAGTTGATTGACGGCGTGGTCGCGTCCGACCCGGATGGGCTCGTCGTCTCGATCCCCGACCCGGACGCGCTCGGCCCCGCAGTGCAGGCGGCCATCGCCGCGGGTATCCCGGTGATTTCGATCAACTCTGGTAGCGACGTGGCGGAAGAGTACGGTGTGCTGGCGCACATCGGCCAGACAGAGTACGAAGCAGGCTATGGCGGCGGGCAGCGGCTCGCGGCAGCCGGCGCGGCCAAAGCCTATTGCGTCAATCATGAAGTGGGCAACATCGGGCTCGACCAGCGCTGCCAGGGCTTCGCCGACGCGATGGCCGAGGCAGGCGGAACGGTCGACGTGCTGGCGGTCGATCTGGCGGACCCGACCGGTAGCGCCAATCGCATCGCCGCTGCGCTGACCGCCGACGAGACCTACGACGCGCTGCTGACGCTCGGTCCGGGCAGCGCCCTGCCCGCGCTCCAGGCGCTGGGAGACGAAGGGCTGCTTGGCGAAGTGATGCTGGCGACCTTCGACCTGTCGCCGGAAGTGTTGGAAGCGATCCGTGATGGCAACATGCTCTTCGCGATCGATCAACAGCAGTATCTCCAGGGCTATCTGCCAGTCGTGTATCTGACGCTCTACCTCGAAAACCTCAACACACCCGGCAACATCTTCGTCCCCACCGGCCCCGGCTTCGTGACGCAAGAAACCGCCGAACAGGTGATCGAATTCGCAGCGCGCGGTACGCGCTAACTTACGTTGCCAGAGGGTGGGCATCCACCCACCCTCTGCTCTGCTTTCGACGTTCGGGCCAATGGAAGGTAACACCATGTCAACGCAGACAATGGCCGAAGCGCCACGCGACGAGCGCGTTCTACGAGAGACTTTTGTACGACGATTGATGCGCCGCCCGGAGCTTGGCGCAGTGGGTGGCGCGGTCTTGGTATGGATCATCTTCGCGATCTTCGCGGGCGACCGGGGGTTCCTCACCCTGCGCGGGACCGCGAATTATCTAGAAGTCGCCTCGGAGCTGGGCATCCTGGCCGTCGCGGTGGCGCTACTGATGATCGGTGGTGAGTTCGATCTCTCCATCGGCTCGATCATCGGGGGCTGCGGGATGACGATCGCGATCCTCAGCGTCGAGTACGGCTGGCACCTCTGGGCGGCGATCGGCTTCTCGCTGCTGCTCGCGCTGCTGATCGGCGCGTTCAACGGCATCCTCGTGATCCGCACACGCCTGCCCTCCTTCATTATCACGCTGGGCAGCCTGTTCATCATTCGTGGCGCGACCATCGGCCTGACACGCCTGATCACCGGGCGCACGCAGGTCGGCGGGCTGAAAGACGCGATCGGTTACGACTCTGCCGCGTCGGTCTTCGCCAGCAGCATCGGTATCAAAGACCCCGCCTCAGCGCGCGGGCTGAGCGCGGAATTCTCCATCTCGATCATCTGGTGGCTGGCGATCGCGCTGATCGCGACATACATTCTGCTGCGCACGCGCCCCGGCAACTGGATATTTGGCATGGGCGGCGACGCCAACGCCGCGCGAAACGTCGGCGTGCCGGTCAACCGCATGAAGATCATCCTGTTCATGGCGACCGCGGCCTCGGCCTGGCTGGTGGCAACCATTCAGGTGTTGTCAGCAAGCGGCGCGGACACCTTGCGCGGGGAGCAACGCGAGTTCTACGCTATTATCGCCGTCGTGATCGGCGGCACGCTGCTCACCGGCGGCTACGGCTCCGCAATTGGCGCGGTCTTCGGCGCGCTGACGGTGGGCATGGTTCAGCAGGGGATCGTCTACACCGGCATCGACTCGGACTGGTTCCAGGTCTTCCTGGGCGCAATGCTGATCGTGGCTGTCCTGGTGAACAACTTTATCCGCAAACGGGCGGCGGAGGCCCGCTGACTATGAGCGCAGCGACGCCGATTGTAGAGGTTCGCCAAGTTTCGAAGTACTTCGGGACGGTCATCGCGCTCAAGGATGTGTCGATGGACCTGATGCCCGGCGAGGTCATGTGCCTGTTGGGCGATAACGGCGCGGGCAAGTCCACGCTGATCAAGATTCTCTCTGGCGTGCACCAGGCGGACGAGGGCGACTACCTGGTGCATGGGCAGCCCGTGCGCTTCAACTCCCCTCGCGACGCGCTCGACCACGGGATCGCAACCGTCTACCAGGACCTCGCGATGATCCCGCTGATGAGCATCACGCGGAACTTCTTCCTCGGCTCGGAGCCGACCGTTGGCTGGGGCCCCTTCCAGCGCTTTGATGTTGGCCGCGCAAATACAATCGTGCGCGACGAGATGGCGAAGATCGGGATCGACATCCGCGACCCCGATCAGCCGGTCGGCACGCTGTCCGGCGGCGAGCGGCAATCGGTCGCGATCGCGCGGGCGGTGCATTTTGGCGCGCAGGTGCTGATCCTGGACGAGCCGACGTCCGCGCTCGGTGTGAAGCAGGCAGGCACAGTGCTGCGCTACATCGCGCAGGCGCGCGCGCGAGGCATCGCCGTGATCCTGATCACGCACAATCCGCACCACGCTTACCCGATTGGGGATCGCTTTACCATGCTGAAGCGCGGTCGCACGCTGGGAACGTTCACCAAGAACGAGTTGCCCCTCGAAGAGATGATCCGCATGATGTCCGGCGGCGAAGAGTTGGAGCAGCTTGAGCACGAGCTGCGAGAGGCCGGGCGCGCCGCAAATGGGGGCGCCAAATGAGCGCGCTGCTGCCAGCCCTGGCGAGCGCGGGCTGGCCTGAAATGGCCCGGGTGTGACTATAATCTGATCGAACTCATTGACTCTTTCGCGCCTGAGACATCTGCCTGCGGGCGGACGGAACCAACGAAAGGATCGAGGCATGAACCGACCAGGAATGCGTGTTGTGATGCTGGCGCTGGCCGTGCTTCTGGTGATAGGGTCGGTGTGGCCCGCGCGCATCGCGCAAGCGCAGGATGACGCCGAGCCGAGGGCAGAGATCGTCTGGCCGCCGCCGGTGTACGTCCTGCGCGGCGAGGTCGAGATCTTAGGGTCGGCGAACCTGCCCAACATGCGGAGCTATTTCATCAGCTATCGCCCGCTGGGTGACGACCTGGAGCCGGAAGAGGGCAGCGAGTTTGTCCCGGCGATTCTGCCGCGCCCCTTCAGCGTCGAGGATGATGTGCTGGGGCGGTGGGACACCACCATGACCGACGACGGCCTCTATGAGCTGCGACTGACCGTCAACGTGCGCGGCGCGGCGCCGTTAGTGCATATCGTCAGCCCGCTGCGCATCGAGAATAACCTGCCACCATTCGTGGAAGACTTGTTCGCGACGCCTACACCCACGATCACACCGCTACCACCGCCGCCCACCGCCACGCCTACGGCAACACCCGATCCCACACCGCGCGGCACCGTCAGCGGCTCAGCGGCAAACGTTCGCACCGGTGACAGCACCGAGTTCCCGGTGATCACGACGCTGCGGCAGGGCCAGGTGGTGCAATTGATCGGCGTCAGCAACCGGGGCACCGGCTGGTATCAGGTTCGCCTGCAGGACGGGCGCATCGGCTGGATGGCGCCGAGCGTGATCACCGCCAGCGGCAACCTGGGGTTGCTGCCGTTCGTCACGCCGCCGCCGCTGCCACCCACGCCCACACCGCTGCCCACTGCCACGCCATCGCCCACGCCGTTCAGCCAGGCGAATCTCGTCGCGGGGATCGTGGTCTTCGATCCGCCAACCCCCACCTGCGCGCAGACGTTCATCGTCGCCGTGGATGTGGCGAATCTCGGCTCGGAACAAACCTTCGCGCCAGGCGTGGTGACGGTGAGCGACGCACGCGCCTCAGACAGCACCGTGCAACAGACCGCGATCGGCGGCTTCCCGCCGCTGCTGCCGGGGCAAACCACGCGCGTCAACATCCCGCTGACGATCACCACCTACTACAATGAAGTGCATCGCCTGACTATCACGGTGGACTCCAGCAACGTCATCCCCGAGTCCAACGAGCAGGATAACGTGCGCGTGATCGACTACGTGCTGCAGAAGGGCGCCTGCCCGTAAGCCGGGCGTGATCGCTAGCCGACAAGCAACAGGGGCGCCAGATGGGCGCCCCGTTTGCGTTCTCGCTCGTTCGGCTATGGTTAGCCGCCGCTGCTCTCCCGGATCACGAGGCGCGGCTTGATCAGCACCTGCTTGGTTTCGACCGGCGGATTATGCAGCATTTCGAGCAGCATCTCCATCAGGCGCTGGCCGATCGTTTCGAGCGGCTGGTGAACGGACGTCAGCGGCGGGGTAACGTGCTCGGCGGCGGGGATGTCGTCAAAGCCCGTCACCGCCACATCCCGCCCCACGACGATTCCGTGCTCGTGTAGATACTTCAGCACGCCGATCGCGATCACATCGCTCACACAGGCGATCGCCGTTGGGCGCTTACCTGCCGAGCGAGTCATCAGGGCCTGTGCGGCGCGGTAGCCATGCAAGGGCGTGTTCTCCGCCTCGACCAGCCAGTGCTCGTCGGACGGCAGCCCCAGCGAGACGAGCGCTTCGCGGCACCCCTGCGCGCGATAGCTCCCCGCCAGCGACAGCGTTGGCCAGCGAATGAACGCGATCCGCTGGTGGCCGCGCGCCGCGAGATGCTCGATCACCTGCCGCATCCCGTCCGCGCCATCCACATCAATGTACGAGAAATCCCAGCTATCATTGGCCCGCCCAAACGACACAAACGGGATTTCTAGCTCCAACAAGCGACGGATGCGCGGGTCATCTACATCGGTATTTGCCAGGATGAACCCGTCGACGCGCTGCATCTCGGCCAGTTGGATGTACGGCGCAACCGGATCGCGCGGGTCCGAGATGAAGGTCAGCACGTGATAGCCTGCCGCTTCCGCCGCCTCGGACATGTTGTAGAGAAACTGCTGCATCACCGGCGTCCACTCGCCAGGACGCTCAGTATGCCATGCGTAGCCGATGATCCGGCTCTCACCGCTGCGCAGGTTCTGCGCGGTGATGCTGGGGCGATAGTTGAGCTGGCGCGCAGCCTCCAGCACGCGCTGGCGCGTCGCCTCACTCACCCGGCCCGTATTGTTCAATACGTAAGAGACGGTAGCGGATGTAACCCCCGCCTCGCGCGCAACATCCTTAATGGTCGCCATCGAAGTCACTCAGTGGAGTCTAGCGTCTTGCACAGCGCGGCAGTGGCGCGCAGAACGCGCCACCAGCGCAAACAATACCGGCTGCCACCCCGCCTGTCAAGCGGGATGCCCGGTCACGGGGCGATGCGGCGCCGCTCGTAATAGATCGCGAGACGATCCAGCACGGCGGCATTCCCGATCGCCACGACGACGCCAAAGGTAAGCAACAGCCAGGCGGCGATCAGCACCGTGCTCACCACCGCCAGCGCTGCGAGGATGACCAGCAGCGTGAGCGTCATCAGCGGGTTGCGCAGCACCATCACCACCGCGTTGCGCGTCGCGCCCCAGACGCTCGGCTCGGCCATCTCATAGTAGATCGGCCATGTAAACAGCAGAATCCCCAACCAGACAATACCCGCCAGAAACCAGACCATCATCAGCACGACTACGATCAGGCTGCCTTCACTGGCATAGGCGATCAGGTTGCTGAGGTTGATGTAGCCGAACAGAGCGCTGCCCACAC
>CAZVCM010000196.1:1740-8407 GCA_964626105.1 uncultured Thermoflexus sp. | reverse complement strand
GGCGATCAAGAACGGCTCAGCCAGGCCGATGACGACACCGACCCGCTGCTTGAGGAAAACCTCGCGGCGATGTTAGGCACGCGCCCGCTGCCGCGCCTGGAGATTCCGCCTCGCAAGCCGGGCCAGCGCCTGGTCTTTGGTCAGTTTAGCGATGTCGGCATGGTGCGTGGCAACAACCAGGATGCGATCCTTACCATGCTGGCATCGAGCGCCAGCAGCGATGGCATGCCCGATTTTGGCGTGTTCATCGTGGCGGATGGCATGGGCGGGCATCACGATGGCGAAAAGGCCGCGTCCATCACCACGCGCATGGTGGCGCAGCACGTCGTCAAAGAAATTTTGGGGGCAATGCTCGACCAGCAGATGGATGATCCCGAGCGCCCGGCGATTACCGAGATTCTGCGCGAGGCGTTTCAGCTTGCGAACCGAGCTGTCTCGATGCAGATTCCGGAAGGCGGGACGACCGCTTCAATGGTCGTGGTGATTGGCGATCTCGCGTATATCGCGCACGTGGGGGACAGTCGCGTGTACCAGATTGGCGAGTCCGGGATCGAGCAGATCACGCGCGACCACTCGCTGGTGCAGCGCTTGATTGAGTTGGACCAGTTGACCCCGGAAGAGGCCGCCGAGCACCCGCAGCGCAACGTGTTATATCGCGCGATCGGTCAGAACGAGACGCTCGACGTAGATGCGATCACGCGGCGGTTACCGCCACGCTCGCGTTTGTTGCTGTGCAGCGACGGGCTGTGGAATCTGGTCCCTGAGGAGACAATCCGCGAGATCTCCGGCGCGCACAGCAGCCCGCAGGAACTGTGCGAGCGATTGGTCGACCTTGCGAACGAGCGAGGCGGCCCAGACAATATCAGCGTGATTGTGGTGCAAGTGCCCGGCTAAGCGCGAAAGGCGGTATCGATGACCAGTGAGCTTTCGCGCAACTTGTACGCGATTCTTGGTGTTCCGGCTGAGGCAACCCAGGATGACATCCGGGAAGCCTATCGCATTGCAGCCCGCCGTTTTCATCCCGACGCCAACTCTAACGAAGGCGCAGATATTCAATTTCGTGACATCGCCGCCGCCTATGAAGTGCTCGGCAATCCGCAGCGACGCCGCAGTTACGATGAGGAGAGGCGCGCGCGCGGTGAGGAATCGAACTACTTTTCGCTGCGAGTCACGCCTAGCAAGCGGGTGCTGAATGCGCTTGAAGAGCCTCAGGTGCTCTACCTCTTGCTGGAAATCACGCCTGTGCGCGAAGTCGCGAAACAGCTTCAGAAGCGCGAGGTTCCCCTTAACCTGACGCTGGTGCTCGATCGCAGTAAGTCGATGAAGGGGCTTCGGCTGGACAAGCTGAAGATCGCCGCGCACCAGATCATCGAAAGCCTTTCTGACGCCGATCGTCTGGCGATGGTCAGTTTCAGCGACCGTGCCGAGGTGATGATTCCTGCGGGACCAGTGACCGATAAGACGGCGTTGCGCGCGCAGGTGAACTTGATGCGTGCGGATGGCGGGACCGAGATCTTTCATGGCTTGCAAGCGGGTGTTGACGAGTGCCGCAAGAACCTGAGCGATCATTTCGTAAATCACGTCATTCTGCTGACCGACGGGCGCACGTTCGGTGACGAGGAGCGCGCGCTCGAACTGGCGGAAAAGATGGCGGTGGAAGGCATTGGCATCAGCGCGATGGGGATTGGCGAGGAATGGAACGACGAATTCCTCGACGCGCTGGCGTCGCGCACAGGCGGCACATCCACCTATATCAACTCGCCCAATGCGGTCGTGCGGTTTTTGAATGATCGAGTGCGCAGCCTGGGCGACACGCTGGTTGAGCGGTTGCAGCTTTGCGTCGCGCCGGATGCCGATATTGAGATTGAGTCATTGTTCAAGCTGCAACCGAACCCGCAACCACTCGATGTCGCGCCGCAGCCAGTTCCGCTTGGCTCGCTCGAGTTCAACCGGACGCTGTCGGTGCTGGTGCAGCTCCAGATGCCGCCGAGCAAGCGCAGTGGGTTTCGCACGGTCGCGCGGATCGACGTGACCGGGCGCGTGCTGATCGCCGAGCACCGGTCGTATAAGGTGCTGAGCGATATCTCGGTTGAGATCGCAGAGAATCCACCTCCCGAAGACCCGCCCCTGCCGATTCTCGATGCGCTGGGCAAGCTGACGCTGTATCGCATCCAGGAGAAAGCGCAGCAGTCGTTGCAGCAAGGGAACGTTGTCGAAGCGACACGCCGCCTTGAGAACCTGGCGACGCGGTTGCTGGCGTCGGGGCAGGACGAACTGGCGCAGATGGCGATCATCGAGGCGCGCCGGGTCGCCAGCACGAACCTGCTGTCTGAAGAGGGGCGTAAAACCTTGAAATTCGGAACGCGAAAATTGCTCTCGCAGCCGGATCCGAAGGAAAACGGCCAATGAGAACGTGCCCCTATTGCGCGTTTGTCAACCGCGAGGGCATTCTGTTTTGCGAGGAATGTGGGCAGCCATTTGTTGGCTCGCAGGCGCTGCTGGCAACCAGCCAACTGGCCAATGAGGAGCGCTCGACTATGCGCGGGCGCGTGACCTGGGGGACGGCGCGCTTCGACCGGCGCGCGTCGGTTGTGGTGCATGTGCGCGGCGCTGAGGAACCGCTGACCCTGATTCCGAAAGACGAGATCGTGCTGGGGCGGTCTGACGCTCATTCACGGATCGTGCCGGATGTTGATATGGCATCCTTTGGCGCGGCAGAGCAGGGCGTTTCGCGCCGGCACGCTGTGATTCGGCGTGGTGAGGACACGCTGACGTTGGTCGATCTCGGGAGCACAAACGGCACGCATCTGAACGGGCAACGCTTGATCCCGCACCAGCCACGAGTGTTGCGTGATGGCGACGAAATTCGCATGGGGAAGCTCGTCTTTCATATATTCTTCAAAGAGTAGCCAGCACGTTTTGGCATTTCTGGATCGCGCTTGCGCGATCGGTTTCTCAAGAGGCAGCGACGCAATGCACACGATATTTGTTCATCTTTCTAACGAAGAGCCCTTCATGGCAGAGGTCGAGAATTTGCCATCGCCGACTGATCAAGCGATTCTTTGCATTAACCCGCGCAAGCGCGATGGCAAAGACCTGCACTATGTTCTGCCTGAAGTGCAACAGATCATTGTGCCGTGGTGGCGCATCAATTTCATCGAAGTGATGCCGAGCGGCCAGGAAGAGGAAATCGTCGCGTTTTACCGCGATTAGCGGCCTTCGGAAGGAATGGGTATGGCGACAGGAAAACCGCCGCGCGCCGTGCCGCGCGACGCAAAACGTATCTTGGTGGTCGATGACGAACCGCGGATGATCGGATTCATCCGTATGAACCTCGAGCTAGAAGGCTATCAGGTGATCGAAGCGCATAATGGGCTGGAAGCGCTGGAAGCGATCCGGACGCAGCTTCCTGACCTCGTGCTGCTGGACGTGATGATGCCGCAGCTTGACGGTTTCGAGACGCTGCGGATGCTGCGTGAATTCTCGAGCATCCCGGTGATCATGCTGACCGCGAAGGGTGAAGAGGACGATAAGGTGTACGGGCTGGAGCTTGGCGCGGACGATTATGTCACCAAGCCGTTCGGATCGCGGGAGCTGTCCAGCCGCGTGCGCGCCGTGCTTCGCCGCGCAGAGACGCCTGCCGCGTCACCGGAAAACGCCGTGCTGCAGGTCGACGACCGGCTCAGCGTGGATTTCAACCGCCGCGAGGTGATCGTCGCGGGCGAGCATATCAAGCTGCGTCCGACCGAATATCGCCTGCTATATCATCTAATCGAGAACGCGGGCTGGACCGTTCCGCATGAGCAGCTTCTCGCGAAGGTGTGGGGTTACGAGTATCGCGACGAGACGCATTACGTGCGCCTTTACGTCAACTACCTGCGCGAGAAGATCGAAGAGGACCCGTCCAACCCGAAGTATATCCTCACCGAACGCGGCGTTGGCTATCGGTTTACGGACTTTAAGCAGGGGAACAGCTAGGCGCTGTCTGCGTCTGAGCTAAGCGCGTCGAGTGCGGCCTGCGCCGACGCGCGCTGACCTTCCAGCCAGCCGCCTTCGGTCGCCATGCGCGCCAGATGGTCGCGGACCGCAGCGCGCTCGGCAGGCGCCAGCGTCGTCCACGCCGCGCGGATACGTTCCGGGTCGCGGCTAAGCAGCATTCCCCAGATCGCTTCGAGATCAAATTCCTCGCTCATGGCTCCACATTCCTACATGTTCAGAGTTCTGTGCAGCGCCGCGTAGGCTTCCTCGAACTCGTCCAACAAAACGGCTTTTTGGGTAGGGGGCAGATACGCGACGCGTACCGCGTTCAGCGCCACGTCTTCGAGTTGTTCCAGCGTCAGGCCGCAGTCTGCGACGGCATGCAGATACTCATCTATCAGCGTGGTGTTGAACAGCGCCGGATCGTCTGAATTGAGCGTCACTGGCACGCCCGCTTCATACAGCGCTTTGAGTGGATGCGCCGCGTACGATGGATAGACCCCGAGGCAGAGATTGCTGGTAAGGTTCACCTCGAGCGGCGTGGCCTGTGCGACGAGGTGATCGACTAGCGCCGCGTCTTCGATTGCACGGACCCCATGCCCGATCCGCTCGGCGCCGAGCGCGCGCAGGGCACCCCACACGCTCTCCGGACCGACGGTTTCGCCTGCGTGGGGGTTGCTATGCAGCCCATAGCGCCGCGCGTACGCAAACGCTTCGGCGAACAGCTCTGGCGGATAGCCAACCTCTGGCCCGCCGAGGCCGAGCGCGACGACTCCTCCGCTGGCCGCTTTGTCCGACGTCAGCCACCCGGCGACGGTCATCGAGGTCTCGGGATGGCAGCGGACGATGTCCGGAATCCAGCGCATTTCGACGCCGAACGCGTCCTGCGCGCGCGCTCGGCCCGCGTTCACTGCGTCGAGCAGCGCATTCCAGCCGATGCCATCTGGGGCTAACACGTGCGTACTGGGCGAGAACGTCACCTCGGCGTAGCGGATATTCTGCGCCGCCATGCTGCGCCCATACTCGAACGTAACTCGCTCAAAGTCCTCTGCTGTGCGCAGGCAGCTACAGATCTTGATGTAGACATCGAGGAAGTGATCAAAGTCACGGAAGGTATACCAGCGGCGCAGCGCCTCGGCATCCCTGGCAGGCAGATCAACTCCGTGCGTCTGCGCTAGCTCGAGCAGCGTTTCGGGGCGCACGGTCCCCTCAAGATGGACGTGCAGCTCGGCTTTCGGCATCTGGCGGACCAATTCATAAAGGCTCACGCGTCAGACTCCTGGCGGGCGGACGCGGCAACTTCACGCGCTTCGCGGTGCGCGATCGCCGCCTTGATCAAAGCGCTGAAGAGGGGGTGCGGCCTGTTCGGACGGCTGAGAAACTCCGGGTGGAACTGGCTACCCACCATGAACGGATGATCGGCGATCTCCATGATTTCAACAAGACGCCCGTCTGGGCTGAGGCCGCTGAACCGCGCGCCTGCCTCGGTGAACCGGTTGCGATATTGATTATTGAACTCGAAGCGGTGGCGATGCCGCTCTTCGACCTCGTCTTGTCCGTACGCCGCCGCGGCGACTGAGCTGGGCTGCAAGACGCACTGGTAGACGCCGAGCCGCATCGTCCCGCCCAGGCTGGCGACGTCATGCTGGTCGGGCATCAGGTCAATTACCGGATGCTCGGTCGTCGCGTCAAACTCGGTGCTGTTGGCGTCGTCTAACCCGAGCACGTTGCGCGCGAACTCAACGCACATCACCTGCATCCCGAGGCACAGCCCGAGATACGGCGTCTGGTGTGCGCGCGCGTAGGTGGCCGCGTCAATCTTGCCCTCGATGCCTCTATAGCCAAAACCGCCCGGCACGACGATTCCGTCCACACGTTCCAATAACTCCGCGCCTTTGCCCTTTTCGAGCTCGCCGGAGTGAATCCACTCGACTTCGAGCTGACGGTTATGCTGGACAGCGGCGTGATAAAGCGCTTCTTTGACGCTCATGTAGGCGTCGCGCAGTTCGACGTACTTACCGACGATTGCGATGCGCACCGGCGCTTGCACCTCGCGCATCCGGGTAATCAGCTCGCGCCAGCTTGCAAGGTCCGGCGCCGAAGCGTCGAGCTTGAACTGCTCGATGATGTAGTCGCCCAGTCCGGCGTCTTCGAGCATCAGCGGCACTTCGTAGATATTGTCAGCGGTGATCAGCGGGATTACGGCGCGCTCCTCCACGTCGCAGAACAGCGCTATCTTGCGGACCAGGTCATCGGTGACCGGATGATCGGTCCGCGCGAGAATCACCTGGGGTTGAATGCCGAGGCTGCGAAGCTCGCGGACGCTGTGCTGGGTCGGCTTGGTCTTCAGTTCGCGCGTGGCGCCGATGTACGGCAGGAAGGTCACATGGATGTAGAGCGTCTGATCGCGCCCAACGTCGGCGCGAAGCTGGCGAATCGCCTCGAGGAACGGCTGTCCCTCGATATCCCCGACCGTGCCGCCGACCTCGACGATAATGATGTCCGGCTCTGATTTCTGGCCGACCAGCGCGATGCGACGCTTGATCTCGTTGGTGATGTGCGGGATGACCTGAATTGTGCCGCCGAGGTAGTCCCCGCGCCGCTCTTTGCCGATAACTTCCGCATAAATCTGCCCAGAAGTGAGGTTGCACGTGCGGTCCAGATTCTCGTCGATGAACCGCTCGTAGTG
>CAZVCM010000196.1:0-1730 GCA_964626105.1 uncultured Thermoflexus sp. | reverse complement strand
CGAGGTCGAGATCGGTCTCGGCGCCGTCCGCTGTGACGAAGACCTCGCCGTGCTGGTACGGGCTCATCGTGCCCGGGTCGACATTGAGATACGGATCCAGTTTCTGGATGACGACTTTTAGCCCGCGCGCTTTGAGGATGCGCCCAATCGCCGCGGCGGTGACCCCCTTGCCGACTGAACTCACAACTCCACCGGTGCAGAAGATGTACTTGGGCATGCGCTCCTACCTGTTGTGCTTGCTCTTGCGATGCTGTGCGCCAAAAAAGAGCGACGGGGATGCGACCGAAGCGTCGTCTCCCCGCCACCTACTGCAATAATGGGATTGGGCGGCCATGTGGGCCGCTCTTGTGGTCAGACCAGTTTTTCAAGATCGTCTGCTGCTCGTCGCATATCAAGGAACACCAGCCCGAGCTTTGCGCTCTCGCGGACTAGTGTCGTCAGCACGGCTTCTTCGCCGATCGACATAAGAATGACAAACCCGTCGCCGCCGCGGATGTAGACCTGATCGAGCGTCCCGCGTCCGAGCTCGGTTGCGATCCGCTCTCCGAGCGAGAGCATCGCCGCCGACATGGCCGAGACGCGGTCTTCCTCAGCGCCCGAGGGCAGCGCCGACGCCATGATTAGCCCGTCCACGCTCACCACTGCAGATGCGGTGATATCCGGCGCGCCGCTCTGCAATTCGCGCAGGCGATCGACCATTAACTCGGTCCGCGATTTCGCCATGCCGTATGCTCCTTCGTGGTGCGCGCTCTGGTCGGTGGAACACAGAGTCCGCCTGCTGCAAATCGCCTGCATGATAGCATATGGCCCCAGGCTCGTCAACACGGCGCGCCGCTTGTGCGTGGCCCTGCTTTGGGATTAGGATTAGGGGTGTGTGCGCGCATTGCCAGTTTACGCTGCGCGCCCAATACGGCTATAATGCAAGCTGTATTGATGGTGACTTAAGGCTGAGTTGTGAAATGGATAGTGAGACAATGGCTTCGATTCCCCGTGTGGTAGTGGTCGATCCGCGGTCCGAAATCGCGCGGATCGTGCGGGGCGCGATGGCGCTCCTGGCGCGGCAGGTTGTACTGGTCGAGGTGCCAGACGCCGCTGAAGCGCTCGCGGAAATCGATCGCGTCGAAGTGGATCTGCTGGTCGCCGCGTCGACGCTCCCTGGCGACCTGGACGGGATCGACCTTGCGGAGCAGGTCAACCACCTCTCGCTAGGGACAGCGGTTATTGTGCTGGCAGAGCAGGGCGAACCGCGCCCGGACGCCGCCCGGCTGGCTGAAGCACGCTGTCAGTTCTTTGTGCGCCCAGTTGCCGAGCCGTTCTTGCGCGGTGTGCGGGCCGCGCTCGACGGGCTGCCAGCAGTGAGCGATGCTGCGCCCGATACCGTGCCAGCGAACGCGCTCGCCGATGTCCCGCCCGTCGATCTCAAAGCGTTGCGGGCGGTGATGCTGCCGCTGATGCGTGATGTCGGTGCGATGGGCGTCATTTTGGCGGACCGGCTAGGCCGCGTGCTGATTGATGAAGGCGCGACTGGCTACCTCGACCGCGAGCGGCTCGCGGCGCTACTGGGCGCCTCGTTCGGGCGGACGGGTGAAGTGGCGGACCTGGTCGGGGGTCGCGCGTGGTCGATGCAGTATTTCGACGGTGAGCGCATAGACCTCTACGCGCTGTCGCTAGGGTTGCACTACTTCCTGTGTCTGATGATTGAAGGCTCTAATCGGGCTGCGATGGGCGCA
>CAZVCM010000195.1:0-8421 GCA_964626105.1 uncultured Thermoflexus sp. | reverse complement strand
GGACCGGCGCGATCGGGATGATCAAGCTATTGCGGACCGAGCGGCGCGGCGACACGCTGCGCGTCGAGTTCCGGTGCGGCGGGCGCGCCCTGGCGGATTATCGCGCCAAACACGCGCTACTCAGCGAGCTATCTGCCGCGCTGACGACGGCGTACACTGAGGTCCCGGCAGCGCTGGAGAAGCTGCGCGACGAGAATCAGGCGCTGCGCCGCGAACTGCGCGCGGCGCGCTCGGCGCTGCTGGATTACGAAGCGGAACGCCTGCGCGCTGAGGCGCCACACAACGGCGCGTACGCGCTGATCACGCACGTCGCGGAAGAGGGCGATCCACAGGCGGCGCGGGAACTCGTCCAGAAGCTGATCGCGCATCCGCAGACGGTTGTGTTGTGCGGCATGCCGGGCAATAAGGCGCAGATCATCGCGGCGCGCTCTGACGACGTGCCGCACGATATGGTCCCGGTGCTGCGCGCTGGATTGGCAGCGCTGGGTGTGGAGCGTGGTGGCGGGCGTCCCTCGTTCGCGCAGGGTGGCGGCGCATCGGCCACGGCGGACACGCTGCGCGCGGCGCTGGACGCGGCGGCTGCTGCGCTGCGAGCAGAGTGATATTGACTTACCACGCGAAGAAGGATTAACCGTGCACGAGCTAGCCCCTGGAATCTTCGCCGAAACTGGCTTTCGCCGGATCAACGTGGGCGCAATTTTGACCGGCGATGGCTGGGTTCTGATTGACACGCCGCCTTATCCTGAAGACGCGCGGCGCTGGCACGAGATGCTGTTGAGCGTCAGCGATGCGCCGATCTGCGCGATCGTGACGACCGACTGCCACCGCGACCGTTTCCTCGGCAACTCCTGGTTCGAGCCGCGCGTGATCGTGGCCCACAGCGAGACGATCGGGCATATTCGCAGCCTGCCTGCCGCGTTTCTGGAAGGCGCGATCGAGTCCCTGGCGCAAGACGCCACCGACCGGCACCAGTTCGCCAACGTGCGGTTGCGCCTGCCGACGATTGGTTTCACGCGGCGGATGCAGCTTCGCTATGGCGGGCTGGAAATCCCCCTGCTCGCCATGCCGGGGCCGACTACGGGCAGTCTGTGGGTGCATCTGCCAGAACACGGCATCCTGTTCACCGGCGACAGCATCATCGTCGACCGGCATCTGTATATTTCGAGCGCCTCGACCAAAGACTGGCTCGAAAACATGACGAACCTGCGGCGGTCGCGCTTTGCCGCCGACGTGATTGTGCCAGGGCGCGGCCCTGTGACCGACAAGAGCGCCACCGAGCCGATCTCGAACTATCTGCGGCTGGCGCGGCGGCGCGTGCACAGTCTTTACCGGGCGGGCCGCCCGCGTGCGGATACCAGCAGCCTTGTGCCAGAGTTGCTGCCGATGTTCCCGTATCAAACGCATGAGATCGAGCGCGTGCAGCGCCGGATTAAGTCTGGGCTGGATCGCATCTACGAAGAATTCAAGCTGTCCGACAAGCTCTCGGATGGCAGCGCGCGCTGAGCGCCCTTAATGCATTTTTCACAGAAATTTCAAGCCTGCAGGCGCGTAGCCCGCGCATGGCATGCTACAATGAGGGAACATCACCATCACCTATCCCGGTAATTGTGCGCCAGCGCGGGAGACGACTCGTCTCGCAAGGATCAGCATGGAGACGACAATACTTTTTGTTGAGGATAATCGCGATCTGCGCAAGAACGCCGCGCTTGTGCTGGAGCTTGAAGGGTACAAGGTGCAGGTCGCGCAGGACGGGCGTGAAGCGCTGGACTACCTCGAAGGCGGGCTTGTCCCGGATCTGATCGTCAGTGACATCATGATGCCGCGCATGGATGGCTACGCATTTTTCGACGCCGTGCGGCAGATCCCCTATCTAAAAGCGGTTCCGTTCATCTTCTTGACGGCGCGCGGCTCGCGGCGTGACATCTCGGCGGGGCGCCAGATGGGCGCCGACGACTACCTCGTCAAGCCATTCGATCCCGAGGATTTTTTGATCGCGGTGCAAAACAAGCTCCAGCGCACCGCAGATATCCGCGCGCAGGCGGTCGAAGGGCTGAACGATGCGCGCCGCCTGTTGATCCAGCTCCTCTCGCACGAACTGCGCACGCCCCTCACCTACGTCACTGGCGGGTTCGCGCTGCTGGCCGAGGAGCTTGAGATGCAGGAAATTACCGGCCCAAGCGACGATATCCGCGTCAGCCTGGAACTGATCCAGAACGGGACGCAGCGACTCAACCGGCTGGCGGAGCAAATGGTGCTGTACTCGCAAATCGTCAGCGGCAGCGCCGAGCAGAACATTCGCGAGATGAGCGAGCCGCTGGAGCTTGAGTACGTCGTTGGAGACGCGCTCTCGATGATCGAAAAGTATGCCAGGAGCCGCCAGATCACTTTTCAGGTCACGAATGCCAGCGCACACGGCGAGCTGCTGGTCGTCACAGGTATCAAAGAGCTGTTGATGAACGCGTTCACCGAAATCGTCCGCAACGCGGTGCAATACTCACCCGCAGGCGGTGAGGTGGATATTCTCATGCGTGCGCGCGGCGATCACGCGGTCGTCGAGGTGATTGACCGTGGGATTGGCATCAACGAGGACGATCAGGCGGATATCTGGAATGTGATGACGCAATCCGACCGGGATCGCAACGAACAGCAGGGCGTTGGCATGGGGATGCCGATTGCGCGCGGGCTGGTCGAGGCGCATGGCGGCACCATCGAACTATGGAGCGCCGTGGGCGAAGGCACGCGCGTCACGGTGTCGCTGCCGTTCACCACAGAGATGGAATAACCCCCGTCAGAACCCAAGCGACGCTCCGCCGTCAATCAGAAGCGTCTGCCCACAAATCATCGCCGCCTCGGGCGAGCACAGAAACGCCACCACCGCCGCCACATCTTCTGACTCCAGCACGCGCCCGGCAGGCGTGCGCGACAGGGCATAGGCGAAGCGCTCTTCGAACTGCTCTCGCATGCCGGGGAAGTGCTGCAAGGCATCGGTGCGCACCATCCCCGCCGACACCGCATTAACGACAATTCCCAGCGGCGCTAGCTCGACCGCGAGATAGCGCGTGACGGCTTCGAGCGCCGCCTTCGACGCGCCCACGACCACATAATCTGGCAAAACGCGCTGCGCGCCCAGGCTGGACAGGTTGACAATCGCGCCGCCGCCGCGCGCCTGCATCAGCGGGGCGGCGTGCTGCGCCAAAAAGAGCGCCGCCCGCGCATTGATGTTGAGCGTCCAGTCCCACCCTTTGACGCGCTGTTCCATCACCGGGCGGTTGTAGCCAGACGCCGCGTTATGAATCAGGAAGTCCGGCCCGCCGAAGTCCCGCGCCACCTCGACCAGCCGCTCGATCTGGTCGGGCTCGCCCACGTCCGCCTTGACGACGATCGCGCGCTGGCCCAGCGCCTCGATCTCAGTCGCAGTCTGCTCGGCAGGCTCGCGGTTGCGGAAGTAGTTCACGACCACATCCGCGCCCTCTTGTGCGAAGCGCAGCGCGATCGCGCGCCCGATCCCGCGCCCGCTGCCCGTCACCAACGCGACTTTTCCGGCGAATCGCTGCGTCTCCATGCTCGCTCCTTAGTCCGTCTCGTCCAGCGGTTCGATCGCGATTTCGTCCAGCGCCAGCCACTGCTCGCGGATGACCGGTTGCACGCCGAACTTGATGCGTCCCTGCGGCGTAACGATCGCGTACTGGTTATCCATCCACGCGATGAAGCCCAGCGGCCCGCGTGGGGCTGTGCGCGCCTCGCAAAACGTCTGCCCATCCACGCGAAAGATGACGCTCTGCGCGCGCCAGTCCAACTCGTAGGTATGCGGCGCGTCGAGGTCCGCCGGGACAAGCGCTTCGGTCACGCCGATTGCGCGCTGCGCCACCGGCCACAGCCGCTGGTAGAGCGCGGGCACGCGCATCAACAGGAAGCCAACCGGCGCAAAGGGCAGCAGCGCCAGCGCCAGCGGGCGGCGCGCGTCGAGCGTGGCTGCCTTCCAGCCCCGGCCAGGCACGTCCTTTGCCAGCGCCATGTTGTGTGGCGGCGCGCCGAAGAAGAACCACACCGCGCGCGGCAGCCGCAGCCGGACATTCCCAACCGGGACGAACGGCTCGTTCCAGAAACCGAACCCGGCGGTGCCGGTCAGCTCGGCTTGCGGAGCAGACGCCCACGCCCGCACGCGCAAGCGCAGCGGCGGCTGCCAGCGCAGTTGATCGCCGCGTGGTTGCGCGTAATCCGTAATCTGCGCGTCGCTGTAACGGTCCGGGCCGGGCGGGATAATGCAGCGCAGCGCGCCATCCGCCTGACGGAGCACGCCGGTTCCGTAGGTGCGCGGCTGCCAGGCCACTGCCAGCATCTCCCCGTCAAAGGTGTCGCGCAGCGCCGGGACGGATGCGCTCATACTGTGTCGCGCTCGACCGCGCGCAGAAACTCGCTGACTGTGGAGCGGAACGCGTCCGGCAGTTCGCGGTGGATCGCGTGCCCGCAGTCGAACAGCGCCAGCCGGGCGTGCGGCGCCCGCTCGACAAACGCCTGTCCCAGCACGATCGGGTTGTGCGTGTCCGAACGGCCCAACATCAACAGCAGCGGGCAGGCGATCTGATCCGCTGCGCCATAGCTCACATCACCGCCGCTATCGATGATCTGCTTCATAGCCGTCACCCAGCCGAGCACCATGCGGTTAATGTGTTCGGGGCCATGCAGCGCGCGGGTGTGGTCATCCACCCATGTCGGGGGATATTTGCGCTGCACAAAGACGCGCAGGTCCGGCGTGAAGTGCCCGACCGCGCCCCACGTCACGACTGAGCGCACCAGATCGGGCCGGATGATTGGCAAGAGCAGCGCAACCTCGCCGCCATCGCTGTATCCGACGATATGCGCGCCACGCACATCCAGCGCGTCGAGCCACGCGGCGAGGTCTTCAGCATCGCGGCGGTAGAAGTCACGCGGGTAGTCGCGCGGCTTCGGGCCAGAGCGAGCGTACCCGCGCCGCGAGGGCGCCAGCACACGATAGCCGCCCGCGCGGAGCCAGTCAAACTCGGGCAGCAGGTCATCCCACGAGCCAAGCCACCCATGAATCAAGACCAGCGGCGCGCCCTCGCCGCCGGTGTCCGCATAATCAATCGTCGCGCCATTCGCTCCGATCACAGGCATGGTGCCACGCTCGCTCCCTCTGTGGCGGCGTATTCCAACGCCCGCCGGGAAATCGTGTACAATCATACCACATGGGTCGAGTCGTAAGAGGCATGCTGTGAAGTCGTCCCCCAAGAAACAAGCATCCCATTCGCTGCGCTTCTACCAGCGCTGGTGGATACTCCTCAACGCGCTGTCAGATGGGCTGCTGTCGCATATGTGGCAGGCAATTGTGCGCTTCTCGAAGCATGGCACGCGCGAAGCGGCGGCGCTGTCCTACTACGCGATCTTTTCGCTCTTTCCGCTGTTGCTGCTGGTCATTATTGTGATCGGGACGGCGCTCGGCCCGGCGGCGGCGCGCAACCAGATCGACACGGTGCTGCGGCTGTTTCTGCCGCCCAACACGGCGAATTTTCTGCAAGACAACATCGCGCAGGCGCTGGAGCAGCGCGGCTCGTTCGGGCTGGTAGCAGGTGTGTCGTTATTGTGGTCGTCGCTGGGGCTGTTCTCCAGCCTGTCGTCGGCACTGAGCCGCACCTTCCGCGACGAGAATCCGCGCAACACCTGGCACCAGCGGCTGGTTGGCCTGTCGATGATGATCGCGCTCTCGGTGCTGTTGATGGCGTCGCTTGCCGCGACAATCATCTTCGTGCTGCTCGATTTCCTGTTCTTCTATCGCAGCGGATCGTGGATTTCACTCGGCGCGCTGATCATCCCGCTCAGCCTGAGCGTGGCGATTTTCGCGTTTCTGTACCGCTTCATCCCACGCCAGCGCGTGCGGTGGGATGCGATCTGGGTCGCGGCGTTTCTCGGCGGCGGCGCGTGGGAGATCGCGAAGCGGCTGTTCACGTGGTATCTCGACAACCTCGCATCGTACAGCCTCGTGTACGGCTCGGTCGCGACGATGATCGTGCTGATGTTCTGGGGCTATGTCAGCGGGCTGATCGTGCTGCTCGGCGCGGAGATCTGCGTCTCGCTCGACGACTGGATGACGCGCCGCTCGGTACAGGAGCTACGCGTCCCCTCGCCTGAAGTGGGCAGCGAGGCCGCGCCCCCGGCGTAGGGCCTACGCGCACCGACCACAGGGAAGATCCTGCACTGAGTGTAGGGGCGGAGCTTGCTCCGTCCGTGAGATTGTACTATTTGCGGGTGGCGGGCGCAGCAAGCTGCGCCCCTACAAGAAAAACGGCAAATCGCACCCGCGCCTTCATGAGTCAGTATCCCAATCCGTCCCGTGTTAGTCACGAATGATTTGGAGACGCGGATTCGCCGCGCGCAAAAACAGGGCGCACGCCGCATGACGTGCGCCCTTTCCGTTGGATGGAGTGATCGGGCGTCATTCTTCGCACCGCTCCAGAACGTACACCAGGCCGCGCTGCGCCGGGTCGTATGGCTCGTCCGCGAAGGCGTTGAACCGCCCGCAGACCGCCAGCCCTGCCTGCTGGAACAGCGCTTCCATGTCGCAATGGGTCGGCCACCACGTCTTGCGCCAGAACTCCTCGCGCGCGTGGCCGGGTCCGAAGACCACCATCTGCATCTCAGCGATACGCCGCCGGGCGTCGAACCGCTGTCGATAGATCGCCGCGCCGCCGTTCCACTCGTCCCAGTGCTGAGAGCGCCCTGGCAGATCGGGCTGCCAGTCGTCCGTCCCGAAGAGCATCCGCCCGCCGGGCCGGAGCACGCTCGCCAGCCGCTCAAGCGCGTCGAGCGTTTCCTGTCGATCAGCGAACCATGTGATCAGGTTGCCGCAGAACTGCGCCACCGCGTCGAACGAACCGCGCAGCGGCAGCCGCGCCACGTCCGCCTCGACCCAGTTGACCTGCAACCCTCGCCGCCGCGCCTGATAGCGCGCCAGCGTCAGAAGTTCGTGCGAGAGGTCCAGTCCGGTGACGCGCAGTCCGTAGGACGCCAGCTCAAGGCTATGCCGTCCCCAGCCACACGCCAGATCGAGCACCTGATCGCCGGGCCGCAGCCCAAGCTGCGCCACCGCGAACTGGACTTCGGATTCGGTATTGTGTGCCCACGCGCCTGGTGTCTCGCCCTTCAGCATCCGGCGAACCCATTTCGCCGCCTGCTGGCGAACCCAGACCTGATTGTCGACCGTTACCGTATTCACGGCTCGACCCTTTCCCCAGGCGCGACAGGCATGCTGCGGATTAACCGTTCCGCTTGAGCTTGCCTGTGCGCTTGGTATACCGCTCCGCACGCTGGAAAAGATGGATACCCAGCGGGAGCATCACTACCCCCATTAAGAGAAGGGGCGCCACGTAGCTCCAAAGAGACTGATCGGATGTGCCGGGCAACAGCGCCGCGCGCATCCCAGCCAGCACGTACGTCGCTGGCGAAATCTTCGAGACCACTTGCAGCCATTCGGGCAGCACACTCACCGGGTAGTACACGCCCGAGACCAGCAGGAACACCGCCTGCACGATATTGGTCATCTGGGCGCCGCGCTCCGGATAGAGCAGCGGCAGGATCGAGGCGACTACCCCGATTCCGACGAACGACAGGCTGCCTGCCAGCAAGATGACCAGCGCGCCCAGTAGGTCCGCGCCGCCAAGGTCCAGATCGAAGAAGCTCGAGACCACCAGGCCGATCGTCACCGTGAAGAGCAGGATGTAGACGACGGCGAAGGCGGCTTGCCCGAAGATCTGGTTGTAGCGGCGGACCGGCGCCATGAGGGTATACTCAATCGTCCCCTCCCAGCGCTCCCAGGCGATCATCTCGCTGATGACGTTGAACGTTCCCGACAGAAAGTGCCACACCAGCGTACCGATCAGCAGATAGGTAATCAGGAAGTCGGTGTTGATGTTGTCCTGCCCGGTGATCTCCCCCGCGCCCGCGCCGATGAAGGTCACCGACAGCGCGTTGGCGATCGAGTAGGCGAGCCAGACGACTTCCCACCCCCAGTAGCGTTTCACGAGATTGAAGTTGCGCGCCATAAACGCGTAGGACTGACGCGCCTCGATTTGCATGCCTTTTATCATCGCGGTCCCTCCTCTCAGCCTGCGAGAATCTTCTCAGGCTGGTAGTCTTCCACGTCTTCCTTCTCGACCAGTTCCTTGCCGGTGAGCTGCATAAAGACCTCTTCCAGCGTCGGTTCGTGGCCGTTGCGCCGAATGCTCTTCTTCAGGTTCTCAGGTGTATCCAGCGCCACGATCTTTCCGTCGTCGATGATTGCGATACGGTCGCACAGCGCGTCCGCCTCGTTCATGTCATGCGTCGTGATCAGGATCGTCGCGTCGTGATCGTCACGCAGCTCGTTGACCACCGCCTGCACTTCGAGCTTGGAGCGCGGGTCTAGCC
>CAZVCM010000194.1:0-8434 GCA_964626105.1 uncultured Thermoflexus sp. | reverse complement strand
TTCGGCACGCTGATCCTGGCGACGCTGCTCAAATTCCCGCTCAACGAGGCTGCGTCCATCGGTGTGATCGGCGCGATCGATGGGCCGACCTCGATCAATGTGGCGACCACGCTCGCGCCAGACCTGCTGGCTCCCATCGCGGTAGCGGCGTACTCGTATATGTCGCTGGTCCCGATCATCCAACCGCCGGTGATGAAGCTGCTCACCACGCGCGAGGAACGCATGATCCGCATGGAATACGTGCCGCGCCCGGTGTCGCGCCGCGCGCTGGTGCTGTTCCCGATTGTGGTCACGCTGGTAATCGGCTTGCTCGTGCCGGATGCCACGCCGCTAATCAGCATGCTGATGCTCGGTAACCTGCTGCGCGAGAGCCGCGTGGTAGAGCGTCTGACGCACGCCGCCGAGAACGAGATCATCAATATCGCGACGCTGTTCCTCGGGCTGACGGTCGGCTCGACCATGACCGCCGAGAGCTTCCTGCAGATCGACACGCTGCAAATCCTGATCCTGGGGCTGCTGGCGTTCGTGCTCGACACCGCGGCAGGGCTGCTGTTCGGCAAGTTCATGGCGCGCATCAGCGGCGGCAAGATCAACCCGCTGATCGGCGCCGCCGGGATCAGCGCGTTCCCGATGGCGGGGCGGCTGGCGGCGCAGGTTGCACAGGACGAAGATTTCGAGAATTTCATCTTGATGCACGCGATGGGCGCGAACACCGCCGGTCAGCTTGGGAGCGTGATGGCGGGTGGCGTGCTGCTCGCGCTGGTGACGGCGATCATGTAGCGAGGCGCACCGGTTCCCCCTCGAGAGCGTGTTATGCACTTGCGCTGGTTCCTCCATTCCCCAAGCCCTTGCCCCCAAAATGAGGGTAGGGGTGTCGGCTCCGTTCTTTTCCTTCCCTCGCTCTGGGCGAAGGAAGGCCGACCGCTGGTCGGAAGGATGGGGAACCAGCGAGCATAGCCCAAAACAGCCTCTAGCTTCGGAGCGCCTCGACGATCTGCTCGATCTGGTGGACGTGCTCCCTTTCGTGCCGTGTCAGCCGGTCCGAGTAGGTATGTACCGTCCGCACGATCGGTTTCCCCACTCCCGTTACGATCGCTTGCCGCTCCCAACCTTCGGGCGCCAAGGCTTGCAGGACCTCCAACAGCTTGGCGCGCTGCGCTGTGAAGGCTTGCAGCGACGGCTTGAATTCCTGTTCGAGATAATCGGTCTGGTCGATGTATCTGCGCGGGCTGACCGCCTTGATAGCCGGTCTGTCTTCCGAGAGGATGCGCGCGATGTAGCTGCCCCAGACGTCCGCGCACGCGCGTACGTGCGCCAGCACGTCGTTCGCGGACCACTCGTCTGGCGCGGGGTGAGTGTGCAATTTCGCTTCGCTCAGGTCGGCGGTCACGGCGTGGATGCGCTGCGGGTATTCCGCGAGCCTGGACAGAATCGTGTTGATCGGAAGCAGCGGGTCAGGCATGAGACGAGTCCCTTTCGCAAAGCCCCATGCGAAAATTATCGACAAGGGCGGCGCCCGTGCCCACTGCACAAAAACAGGGCGCGCCCGATCTGGACGCGCCCTTATGTGCGCGGAGTTGGTTTGCTACACCGCATTCTGTATTGAGCGCATCACATGGTAAGACGAACCTGGGTTTGTCGTAGGGGCGATGCTTGCATCGCCCGCTGCCGCACCTGCACTCAACAACTGAACGGGCGGAGCAAGCTCCACCCCTGCATCGCGACATCGGCTGCTAAAGTTCCCCATCCTGCAGCCACGAGGTCCGCTGCTAGGCAGCGCCCGCCGACGCAACCGCGAACGACTCGATGATCGTGTCGAAGACGTCCAGGCGCGGGTTGAAGCTCTCGGCGGGTGCCGTGTTGATCTGCGCGATGCTCCCGGCGAGGTACTCGTCCAACTGCTCGATGAACGCGTCGTAATCGAAGTCAGTGGGATAGTCTGCTAGGAAGCCCTCGATCGTGATCGGGAATACCATCGAGACATAGTGCGCGCCGTCCGCGCTGAAGCCCTGGAACGTGTAGATAAAGTCCGACGCGAGGAACGGCGAGACATCCTGCCGGTAAACGGTCACGTAGCTGATGCCCGTCACCGCGCCCGTCTCGACATACTGCGCTCGCGCGCGGATCACCTGCCCTGCTGGGTAAACTGGCAGAAACGGCAGCGCATAATCGTTCAGATTGTCGGAGACCTGCAGATAGGTGCTCAGGTCTGGCCGCTCGGCGAGCAGCGCTTGCAGCGCGTCGACCTGCTGCTGAGACCACTCATACGCGTCGACATCCGCCAGCCGGTAAACCGTCACCGCGCCGCGATGTATCCGGTCGCTGCCGGGGTAGCCCATCTCGTCGATCGGGACCTGGTCCCACGGAATCTGCTCGAACAGCGCGATCTCAACGCGCGGCGGTTGCGGGCTGCCGGGCGCTTCGAGGTCCACCGGCTCGCCTTCATACGCGATCGCGGTCGCTCCATCGGCCAGCGCCGCGTCCCAACTGATTCCAAAGCCATCGAATGTGGCGGTATGCGTCCCGCCATCCTGCGCCAGCGCGGGCGTCGCGCCCAGCGCTAGAATGAGCACCAACACGAGCAATTTCGCTTTCATCGTGATCCGCCTCCTTAGCGTGCTCCCCAGTATATGCGAACAACGCGAGCGAAGATCAACGCTAGCCCGACGCGATGGCGCTCAAAAGTCAGCGGCAGAGAACCGCACGCGGCAAAAACCGGGCGAGGAAGCGCCCCACCCGGCCCGCGTCTCAGGGATGCTCTGGCGCGCTCGCCCTCTCGACCTCGGAAACAGGCGCGGCGCGTGCGGCCAGCGCCGCCGCCTCGCGCTCCTGGCGGCGCAAGCGGCGCCCGTACCACCAGCGATTCCACGTCCCGACGATGCCGTGCGGCAACAGCATCACCACCACAATGAACATCAGCCCTTCGAATAGCTGCCAGAGGTCCGCGACCTTGTACTCCGTCGCATCGAGATCGGTCTCCACATAGATCGCCTGCGACGCTACCGCCACGCTCACCAGCACAGCGATCACCAGCGCGGCGCTCGCCAACGAAACGCGGCGCGGCTCCCTAACGACCTGCGCGACCACCTTTCGCAGCCCGCGCCGGAAGACGTAGAAGAACAGCGCGAAGCCCGTGATCCACAGCACCTGCCAGATCGTCAGCAGGCCGAACAGCCGCGTGCCGAGCGTGAACGTCTCTTCGCGCAAATAGGTGCGCCCCAGCTCCAGCCCGAGTGAAGCGATAACCGGCCCGGTGAGCGTGCCCAACCCGCCGATCAGCGTCATCAGCAGCGGCTCGACGGTGTAGTTCAGGCTCAGCAGGCCCGGATCGACACGCTTGGCCGACCCCCACAGCACGAACAGGATCCCGCTCAGCGTTGCCAGCGCGCCCGCGAACACCATCGTCAGCAGCTTGTAGTGGAACACGTTGTAGCCGATCGCCCTCGCGCGTTGCTCGTTCTCTCGCGTGGAGATGATCACGCGGCCCACTGGCGAGTTGACATAGCGCCGGATCGCCAGGAACACCACCGCGAAGAAGATGACCGTGATACGGTACATCTGGAGCCGGTTGCCGGTCGCGGTCGGCGTGGGATTGAGCGCGTCCGGGATCAGGTCACGGAACGGCAGCCCGTCTTCCGCGCCGGTCAGATAGTGGAACGTGCCGCTTTTCGCCAGCACCCAGAAGACTTCGGCCAGCGCCAGCGTGAACATCGCGAAATACACGCCGCGCAGCCGCAGCGTCACCGCGCCAGAGAGCACGCTCAGCGCGACGCTGACCAGCACCGCGACGCCGATCCCCTGGTAGACCGACACACCCCCGCCGCCGGGCAGCAGCGCGACCATCAGCGCGCCCAGCCCGACCGCGAATGTCACCAGCCAGCGCCACCGGACCGTCGCCAGCGCGCCGACCACCAGCACCACCGCCACAACCCCGATCACGACCGGCCAGCGCGCGCCCGGCTCGTATTCATTCATCAGGAGGAAGGTGACATAGCCGCCCAGGCCGAAGAACAGCGCATGCCCGAATGAGATTACGCCGCCGAAGCCGAACAGCAGGTTGTAGCTCATGGCGAGGCACGCCAGCAACAGCGTCTGCGCCATGACGCTCTGCCAGAAGACTGAGTCACCGGCAGGACGGCGCGGCATCACCTCGGTGCCGGACAGGTCCGCGACGATATATGGGAAGCGCCACAACACCAGCAAGACCAGCGCGTAGAACCAGTTTTCCAGCACCAGACGCGCCAGACCGCCCGCCAGCTTGCGCGCAGCCGGGTTCTCGATCCGCTCGACAGTGCGATACACGGCGCGCTCGATCATGATTCCTCCCGCCCGAACAAACCGCTTGGCTGGACCAGCAGCACCACAATCATCAGCAGCAAAATCGAGGTCTCGGCCAGCACCGGCGCGTCGAAATGCTTGAGCGACATCTGCTCAGCCACAGCGCGCGTCAGCCCGACGATGAAGCTGGCGATCGCCGTCCCCTCATAGCTGCCCATCCCGCCGATGACCACCACCACAATCGCCAGGATCAGGAACTGCCCGCCCATGTCGAGTGTGGCGCCCTGATACGGCACCAGCGCGATCCCGCCCAGCCCGGCCAGCACCGCGCCCAGCACGAACACGAACGTGAACACACGCCGGACGTTAATCCCCAGCGCTTGCACCATCTCGGCGTCCTGCACCCCGGCACGGATGATGATCCCCAGCCGCGTGCGATTCAACAGCAGCCCCACCGCGATCATGATGATCAGGCCGAGCGCGATAATAAACAGCCGGTAGACGCTGAGACTCTGGCCGAAGAGGTAGAACGTCCCGCTGAACAATTCCGGCGGGGCGAGCGGCTGGTTTGGCTGCACACCCCAGATGCGCTCGACAAGGTCCAGCAGCACCGCGCCCAGCCCGAACGTCAGCACGATCTGGAACACAGGCCGCTCGTACAGCGGGCGTATCAGGCCCGCCTCGACAATCGCGCCCAGCACGCCAACGCTGACCACTGCCGCGCCAACCGCCGCTAAAAAGCTCAGCGTGCTGCTCAGTTCAACAGATTTGTATGTGGCATAGCCCACGTAGGCGCCGACCAACAGAAACGCGCCCTGCGCGAAGTTCAGCACGTCGAGCAGGCCGAAGATCAGCGACAGGCCCGACGCCACCAGGAAGATCAGCATCGAGAGCAGCAGGCCGCGAAAGATCGTCTGCCCGGCGGTGTTCGTGCCGAAGTCGAGCAGGCTGATCAGCAGCAGAAACGCCAGATACGCCACAACCAGCGCCCACGAACGGCGATAGCGGGGCGTCAGACGTTGAAAGTAAGCGAGCATCGTATCCCTTCCTACGCCACGCCCAGGTACGTCTTGATCAGCGCATCATCCTGGATCAGGTCCGCCATGCGCCCGGCGTGCACCGACGCGCCCTCTTCGATGATGACGTAACGCTCCGCCAGGCGGCTGGCGACCTGAAAATTCTGCTCGACCAGCAGCACAGTCGTGTGCGCCGAAAGCTGGTGAATCGCGTCCATCATCTGCTCGATCAGCACCGGCGCCAGCCCTTCACTAGGCTCGTCAATCAGCAACAGCGTATTGTCGGGCACCAGCGCCCGCGCGATCGCCAACATCTGCTGCTGCCCGCCAGACAGATGCCCGCCCGGCAGGTCGATCAACCGCTTGAGGTCCGGGAACAGCCCGAAGATCAGATCGGCCTTGCGTTCCAGGTCGCCTTTCTGGCGCTCGGCGATCTCAAGGTTCTGCGCCACAGTCAGGTCGCGAAAAATGATGCGCTTCTCCGGCACGTAGCCAATCCCGCGCTGCGCGATCCGGTGCGCGCGCAGACCGCTCAGCGGCTGCCCGTCGAACGCGATTTTGCCAGAGCGTGGTGGGTTCAGGCCCATGATGCTGCGCAGCGTGGTCGTCTTGCCCGCGCCGTTGCGCCCCAACAGCACGGTGATGCTGCCACGCGGGACCTCGACCGAAACACCCTGCAAAATATGGAACTCGCCGATGAATGTGTGAATCTGCTCCACCTCAAGGATCAGGGGCGTGCTGGCGCCGTTGCTCATGGGGTGCTCTCCTGGCCGGTCTGCGCGCCACCCTGCACGATCCCCGCGAAATCGCCGTAAAGCTCGCCCAGGTACGCGCGCTGTACCGTCTCGTTGTGCGTAATCTCGGCGGGCGTGCCCTCGGCCAGCACCGCGCCCTGGTGCATGACCGTGATGCGGTCGGAGACGTTCATCACCACATTCATGTTGTGCTCGACCAGCATGATCGTCTTGTGCGTGCTGCGCTGGACGCGCTGGATCGTCTGCATCAGCGCGGGGACTTGCTCGGTCGCCATGCCCGCGGTCGGCTCGTCGAGCAGCAGCAACTCCGCGTCAGACGCCAGCATGATCGCCAGCTCCAGCTTGCGCTGGTCGCCATGCGGCAGCGTCCCGGCGAGCGCGGCGGCTTTCTCCGCCAGGCCCACCTCGCCCAGCGCTTCCATCGCGGTCGTGATGTACTGGCGATAGCGGCGGAAGTTCATCCAGAACTTGAAGCTGTCATTGCCGAGCGCCTGCGCCGCGAGCCGCACGTTTTCGAGCACCGTCAGGTTCGGGAAGATGTTCGTGATCTGGAAGGAGCGCCCGATCCCCAGGTGCACGCGCCGGTGCAGCGGGACGGTCGTGATATCCTGCCCCTTAAAGATCACGGTGCCGCGCGTCGGCTTGAGCGTGCCGGTCAGCAGGTTAAAGAGCGTCGTCTTACCCGCGCCGTTCGGCCCGATGATCGCGTGCAGGTCGCCGATTTGCACGCGCAAATCGACGTCATTGACCGCGACCAGCCCGCCAAACTCTTTGCGCAGGCCACGCCCTTCGAGAATGATGCGTTCTTGGGACATCGTCGTGCTCATTTCGACCGGGGGGCGCGCCGGGGCACGCCCCCACCTCGGATCGTGTCGAACAGTAGTAGTCAGCCGGCTAGCTTACTCCGCCTCGCGCTCGGCCAGCGGCGTGCAGTCCAGCGTGTCGCTGCTGCGGTCCGCGCCCGCCTCGCACGGCATCTCGTCGATCTCGATCTCGGCGAGCAGCTCATAGAAGCGGAACTCCGGATCGGTCAGGTTGGTGATACGCACGGCGTACATCGGCATCAGCGCCGAGTGGTCCTCGGGGCGCATGGTATAGGTGCCCTTCGGACCTTCCCACGAGCCGATGTTCTCCAGCGCCGGGATCAGGTCCTCGGTGAAGGTCGAGCCTTCAGCGGCTTCCAGCCCGGCGATCAGCGCCTGCGCGTTGGCAAAACCGCACTCAGTGAACAGGTCCGGCACATCGTTGTATTCTTCCTGGTGCCGCTCGACCATCCAGTCGTTGATCTCGGTGTCCGGCAGGGTGTAGTGATAGACGATAAACCCATCGCTGGGGATGATCGTCGCGTCGGCAAAGGCAAGCTGCAGCTCATTCGAGTTGAAGAACGCCAGCGCGGGCATCGCGTCCGTGACGCCCATTTCCTGAATCTGCTGCACCAGCGGGATCGTCGTCGCGCCCGCCCAGATGTAGATCACGCCGTCCGCGCCAGAGTCGAGGATTTCTTGCAGGTAAGGGGTAAAGTCGGTCGTGTCCAGCGGCGCGTAGATCGTGTCCTTCGCGGGCATCACGCCTTCCTGCATCAGATAGTATTCGAACGCCTCGGCCTCTTCACGGCCAAACGCGTAGTCGGCGGCAAGCTGGATGAACGTGTCGCCCACAGCTTCCGCCCAGTATGGCGCCAGCACCTTCGCATCGTGCCAGGAGTTACGGCAGGCGCGGAAGGTGGTCGGCTCAAACAGATCGCCGGTCAGGTTCTTGGCCGCAGCAGGGCCCGCCATCAGCACCACGTCGTACTCAGCGGCGATGCTCACCAGACCCTGGGCCACGAGCGAGCTTGGCGCGCCAGCCAGCACTTCAACGCCCTCGACTTCCAGCAGCTCGCGCGCCTGGGTGGCGGCGAGGTCCGCGTCGTTGGCGTAGTCACGGACGACCACTTCGATCGGGCGCCCGGCGACTTCCATCGTGCCGTCGGTCGCGTATTCCAGCCCCAGCATGAAGCCGTTCTGCAGCTCCACGCCATAGATTTGCAGCGCGCCGGTCAGGTCGGTCATCAGGCCGATCTTCAGCGGCTCGCCGTCATCCTGCGCCTGCGCGGGCTGCGCGAACAGCGGCATCGCCAGCGCGAGCACGAGTGCAAGGGTCAAAACCGTCCATTTACGCATGAGACAAGCTCCTTTAGATAACCATATCCTTGAATCGTTCGGGACAAATCGTGTGCAACAGCCAACGTCCGAACTCTGCTGTCAGAACCGTGCGTTTCGCGCGTCTGCCGCCTCCTTCCGTATCAGTCGTCCGACCGGCTTGTATCGTCTGTTGAACGCACCCCCGTAAGCCGCTCGCGCAGCTCCCGCTTGAGGATTTTTCCCGCTGCCGAGATCGGCAGCG
>CAZVCM010000193.1:0-8467 GCA_964626105.1 uncultured Thermoflexus sp. | reverse complement strand
GATGCGACGCGCATCGTCAGCGCGCGGATCACGGCGCGCAAGCCGCTCGCGGGCTAAGGAGATCGGCTCGGACGCACATGAATAGCGGCGAGGATGAACCCCTCGCCGCTGTTTTTGCGTGGAGCGTGGGCGGCGGCGCGACCGGCGCTATAATGGAGCGCCTGATCGCATACCGCACCCCGGAGAGAACACGCATGTTGAAAGAGGTTGCCCTGGCGACGCCGCGCGGCGAGTCGTTGACCAACATCACCACGCAGGTGCAGGACATCGTCAAAAGGTCAGGCGTACGTGACGGCATCTGCGTGCTGGTCGTGCCGCATACCACCGCCGCCATCACGCTGAACTCTGCGCTAGACGAAGCAACAGCCACAGACATCATCGCGGACTTGCAGCGACTGGTGCCCAAGCGGGTGGATTTCGCGCACCAGTACGACACGCCTGCCGACGCTGCCGGGCACGTCAAAGCCGCGCTGATCGGGCACAGCGTCACGCTGATCATCGCCGATGGCAGGCTGACGCTGGGCAGCTCGCAGAGCATCCTCTTCTACGAGTTCGACGGGCCGCGCCAGCGCCGGGTGCAGGTCAAACTCCTGGCCGGTTAGCAGCGCCCGATCCGCATAACCCGCTTATTCCCCGGTGCGTGGCGCGCCGTGATCGGACGCGATCTCGAGCGCGATCCGCTGCGCGCGGGCCAGATCATCCGCTGCCAGGACGATCTGGCCGCGCATCGAGATGTACACCGCGTTGATGTTGATCCCCGCCGCACCGAGCGCGCGCGTCAGGCGCGCCAGCGAGCCGGGCTGATCGAGCAGGTTGATCAGCAGCACCTCGCGCACGGTGTACTTGACCCCCGCGTCACGCAGCGCGTTCACCGTCGCGTCGTTGTTATTGGTGATCATCTGCACCACGCCCTCGCCAGGGCAAGCCGTCGCGTGTATCGCCATGATGTTGATACCGTTCCGTGCCAGCGTCTCCGCTAGATCCGCCAGCGCTCCTGGCCGGTCCTCGATCAAGACGGTGAATTCGGTTGCCATTGCGCCCTCCCTCGCTTATCCCGTTTCCACACTTTGCTCTCCGAGCCGGTCGATACGAACGGTCGTGCGGTGATCAAGCGAGCAGTTCGGCCTCGCGCTCGCGGAAGTACCGCGCAGTCTGCAACACCATCGCGTCGAGCGCCTCTTTGTCCGGCTTGCCGTACATCGCCGGGTACGGATCGCCGCCCGGTCCAAGCGGCTCCGCTGTCACATAGCGCCCCTCGCTGTTAAAGCCCAGGACGTACAGCGCCCGGATGATCGTGTCGAGATCGAGCGAGCCAAGCCCCGGCGCGCGCCGGTTGCTATCGGCGATATGCAGGTTGATAAGCTGGTCACCAGCATCGAGCAGCGCCGCGCCGATGTGCTCTTCCTCGACCTGCATGTGATACACGTCGCCGTTGATGTGCCGCACGCCGGGATGATCGATCGCCTCGATCCAGCGTTTTGCATCCGCGACGGTGTGCAGCAGGCTGACCTCTGCCGAGCGCACCGGCTCGACCGAGGCACGGACGTTATGCTGCACGAACAGGTCCGCCACGCGCCGGATCCCCTCGACGCTGCGCTCGAACTCCGTGTCATCGTACGCGTTCGGGCGGCCTACCGCGCCCGGTATCAGGATCAGGTAGCTACCACCGACCGCTGCCGTGAATGGGATCTCGCGCTTGAGATAGTCGATCACGGCCTGGCGGTGCACTGCGCGGTTGCTCGCTAGCTCGCTATCGGGCGAATACATCCCGCACACGCCAGAGACTTTGATGCCGTGATCGCCCAGGATGCGCAGCGTCTCGTCCACATCATAGCCGAGATCGGGGCCGTAGTGGTTGCCACATAGCTCGACATACTCAATCCCGGCCATCTGCAGGCGCGCAGCGGACTCGGCCAGCGGTTCGAGACCGAAGCCCCAATTGCTCCACGAAAGCGCCAGCCGCTGTTCCAGCCGCTCAGGATGCTGGCGTTTCAGGTCTTCAAAAGCAGCGCGGATCGCATCATTCTTCACCTCAAAATTCTGTTTTTTCACGTCAAACTCCATTCAGTGCACGCAGCGCGGGGCAAAAAGCTTCATTCCGGGCGGCGCAAGTTCGAACCCGCGGGCCCAACTTGATCGAGATTGTATGCCGAGCATTTCACCCGCGTCAACCAAGCCACCGCGCGCCGTGCGCTGTGTAAAGCCGGTTGGTGCCGCATTCATCTGAGCAGAAAAACATCGCACAGCCCACAAGGAGCCGGGGAAATGGTGGCGAAGCGAATCAAACGAATGATTGTGGCGGCCATGCTGCTGGCCGTCTTTTCTGCGCCGGATGCGCGCGCTCAGGATGCGTACCCGCTTGACGAGTGCCGCACGGCGGGTTTTTCCACCGAGGAAGACTTTACGATGCGCGAGAGCGAGCCGTATGATGGCGATCCGTACATCTCCGATGGCGACATCCTCAGCCCGTCCGGGCAGGTCTGCGCGCGCAACCGCGACCTGCTGGCGCCCTTCGACGTGCGCGAAGACCTGGGGCTGGACGCGCTCGACATTCTGCACGTTGATGAGCGTCTGGTCGCCTTCTCGACCGAGCTGGATGGCCCGCGCGCGCGCTTCACCGCCGGGGACCTGCTGATCACCAACGGCGCGATCATCCCCAACGCGGCGCTGCTGTTTCTGTTTGATATTCCGCTCGATTTGGGGCTGGATGGCGTGCACTTCGTTGGGGCTGAGGACAGCATCCGCCGGTTTGTCGAGGTCGCGGGCGGCACCGCGCCGGACGACTGGCTGAATGGCCGCCTGCAGGATGTCCTGACCGAATTGGACATTGACATCTGGTTCTCGATCGAGGGGACATGGTGGCGCACAGAGCGCCAGCGACCGATCCTCGACGGTGATGTGCTGTCGGTGCGCAATGGCGGGCAGGTGCTGTGGCAGGAAGTTCTGCTCGACCCACCGATCCCCGCCGGGCTGATCGATCGCGGCGTGGACTTTGGGCTGGATGCGCTCGCCGGGCCGCGCGAGCCAGAGCGCGCCGCGCTGCGCTTCGCCACCGAGATCCTCTATCGGGGCGAGGTCAGCTTCACCGATGGCGACGTGTTGGCAGTGGGTGGCGCGGTCGTACGCCAGAACAACGACCTGATCCAGGCGTTCCAACCGGCGGCCAGCTTCCTGGGCCTGGACGCGCTGTCGCTGCGCATGGAGCCACCGCGAGATGTCTGCTGCGTCGAGTTCGAAGAACAACTGCCCGGCACGCAATATACCGTTGGTGATACGTTCACCGACGCGGGCGTGTCGATTACGGTCGAGCCGTTCACCTGGAGCAACGGCACGACCACCAGCAGCGGCCTGGCGGAGATCGACGCTGATAACCTCGCGGGGAGCGCCGGTAACGACATCAACACGAACAACGTGAATCTGCGGTTCAACTTCCCCAGCGCGCCCGGTGGCCTAACCCTGTGGTATGGCGAGTATGGCGGCAACCTGAACATTCGCATCAATGGCGAGTTTCAGAACTTCGACGATTTTGCCGATATCGACGGGACGACCATCGGCGGCGTGCAGATCGCGGTCGCAGAGATTTCTCCAGAGCGGGGTGTGCTGGCGCTTTCCGGCGCGATTGACGAATTCGCTCTCGGCGGGCAGGAACTGTGGATCGACACCGTCTGCCCTACCGACCAGTAAGCGCACTGTAGAAACGCTGCGCGGGCCGGGGATCGCGCTCTGGCCCGCGCACTCGCTTGCCCCTTGTCCGGCGCTCGTCAGCGCCACTGCGCCACACGCTTGAGGATTGCGCGCTGCTCGTCTTCGCCCTCGGCCCCGATCCACAGGAAGATCCCGCGCGGCTCGACCGCTTCCATGAACGCTTCTAATTCGTGCGTCTGCAGGTCCACGATCACGCCCTTGCCTGCCGCCTGGATGCGCTTGATCAGCGGGACCCATTGCATGATCGGGCGCGACAGCCCCATCTCCTGCACCCACTGGATCGCGTGAATCTCCGGCTCGGCGAGAATGACGTCCAGGTGGCGCGCCACGCCGCGCCCGTCGACGTGGTAGATATTGCGCGTCATCGGCTGCACCTCGCGGCGCATCGCGGGCAGGCTGAACTCGACAAAGTGCTCGGTCGAGATCATCGCGGAGAAGTCGCAGCTCGGCACGTGAAACTTGCCCCACACCGGCACGCCCATCCAGCACACAGACGGCAGCCCAGCCGCCTCAAGGAGCGCGTGAAAGCGGTCAAAGATGGTATGGAAGTCCGCGACCGCGATCTCGATCAACTGGCGAGCCTGCTCTGGCGCGTCATACAGGTCCATGCACAACTGCTCCGGCCCGCGCCACGCCATCGCGCAATCCACGCTGGGGTGCAGATCCGTATAGCCTACCAGGAACTTGCCCTCACAGCGTTCGATCGCACAGCGCATCAGCGCCTCAATGGTGCGAAAGTACACGCCATCAACGTCGAGCTTCAACCGCCGCATATCTTCCCAGTCGCGGATGATCGGGTGCGACCACGACGTGACCTCCCCAAACGCCAGTTCCGCCCCGTAGAACGCCGCGTAGACGTCCGGCCCCAGGTTCGGCTCAAAGACCGGAAACGTCTCGCCGAGATAGCGCTTGCTCTCAATCGAGCGCACGAAATCATCCACGCGCTGTTCGACATTCAACCAGCGCGCGCGCTGTTCCTCAGACGAGCGCTTGCCCTCGGTCTCGCCGAGGTTGAACGCCGCGTTGTGCGCCATAAAGCGCACCGGCACGCGATCGAGGATCTCACCCTCGAACCACGCTTCGATCCGCTGCATGGCTTCTTCAAAATCCGGTTTGCTTTCAAGATCGAGCATCAGCGAAATCCTGTAAGAAGAAAAGGGAGCTAGTCTGCGCAAAATGTCTTATGTGCTGGCTGTATTGTATGCCAAAAACAGCAATAGAGCAGCGATGAAGCAGCCATAAGAAAGCAAGAGACAGCCCGCGCGACTGGCTATTGCACTTGCTAACCGTTAATCGCTAATTGCTTTCTCTCCGCAAACAAAACGCTCCCGGGACGAATCCCCGGGAGCGCGCTTGTTTTCTGACGGACGATTTGCCGCTATTCGTACAGCAGCGCGGCGATCTCTTCCTCATCCATGTTCTCGGCGTCGAAGTAGAAGAAGCCGGTATCAATCACTTCCGGCACTTCTTCGCCCATCAGCGCCATCACCGCCGCCTCGACGGTACGATAGCCGATACCGATCGGGTTCTGCGTGATCGCGCCAGCCATCACGCCGTCGCGGACCGCGTCCAACTGCGCCTGGCCAGAGTCGTAGCCGATCACAACCAGATCGCCTTCCATACCCAGCTCCAGCACCGCGTTCAGCACGCCGATCGCAGAGCCTTCATTCGCGCCGAAGAAGCCCTTGAGATCCGGGTTCCCCAGGATGATCGTCTTCGCCAGGTCGGTCGAGCGGAGATGGTCACCACCGCCGTACTGCACGTCCACGATCTCGATGTCGGGGTATTCTTCTTCGATCCGATTGACGAAGCCGTCCACGCGGTCGATACCCGTACGGCTGGTCTGGTCATGCGCGATCACCGCAACCTTGCCCTCGCCGCCAATCAGCTCGGCCATCATGTCCGCCGCAAGCGCCGCAGCCGCAACATTGTCCGTTGCCGCTGTCGACAGCGGGATGTCGCTCTCCACGCCAGAGTCGAAGGCGATCACCGGGATGCCCTCTTCATCGGCACGCTCAAGCAGCGGGATCGCGGCCTGGCTGTCCAGCGCGGCGAAGCCCAGCGCATCCGGATCGCGGTCGAGCGCAGCCTGAAGCATTTCGATCTGCCGGTCTACCTGCGACTCAGACTCCGGCCCCTCGAACGTGATTTCTACGCCACACGCCTCAGCGGCCTGCTCCGCGCCGAGCCGGACAGCCTGCCAGAACTGGTGCTGGAAGCCCTTCGAGATCAGCGGGATGAAGAATTCCTGCGCTGCGATCTCGTCACGGTTCTCCTCGGTGCAATATTCGACCCACGCGGGCGCTTCTTCTTCCTCGCCCTCTTCGGCCATTTCCTCAGTGGGTTCTTCGGTGGGCTCGTCGTCGTCGCCCTGGGGATAGGCAACACCGACTGAGAAAGTCAAGGCGAACACGAGCACAAACAACAAGGCGAATAACTTCGTGAGCTTCATCGTAACTCCCTCTCTTAGACTCTCCAGACAACAGGTTTGGTGTGTAGTGCCACGGACGAGCCGCGTATCCCCTGCCTAGGGCGCGCGGCCCTGCTTGCCCCGATGGGGTCTTTCGGCCTCCTGATGTCGCAACTTCGTGCCAAACGCCTCCTTCCCGACGTGCCAATCGCGTATCACAGCCATCGCTTGCTCGCGGGGCGCGCTTGCGCAGGCGGCACAGCGTCACGCCCGGCGCCGGATGACATCCATATACACGGCGAGGATCAGAATGCCGCCGGTAATCACGATCTGCCATTCCTGTTCAATGGACATGATCCGCAGACCGTTGACCAGGACACTCATCACGAACGCGCCGATGATCGTGCCCATGATCGTCCCTTCGCCGCCACTCAGCGACGTGCCGCCGATGACAACTGCTGCGATCGCGTCCAGCTCGTAGCCCTGGCCGAGCGCAGGTTGCGCAGAATTGAGCCGTGCCGCCATCAGCACGCCGCCGATCCCGGCGAAGAACCCACAGACGGTGTAAACCATCGTCTTCCAGAAGTTGACGTTCACGCCCGAAAGCCGCGTCGCTTCTTCATTGCTGCCCAGCGCGAGCGTGTAGCGTCCCAGGATGGTGCGGTTCAGCAGGAACCCGGCGAAGATCGCCGCCCCGAACATGATCAGCACAGCGTTTGGGATTTCCGCCCCCGGAATAATCTTTTCGATCACGGAGCCCATGGCGATCTCGCGGAAGCCGGGCGCTGCGTTGAAGTAGATCGGTCGCAGTTCCGACAGCACCAGCGACAGCCCTTTCGCAATATACATAATGCCGAGCGTCGTGATAAACGGCGGAACCTTCATCCGCGAGATGATCGTCCCGTTGATGAAGCCGGCAAGCGCACCAGCGCCCATGCCGCCGAGCACGCCGAGCCAGACAGGCAGCCCCCAGTTAATGCAGAAGATCGCGCTCATCACGCTGGAGAAGGTCATCACCGTGCCGATCGACAGGTCGATGCCGCCGGTGATAATGACGAAGGTTACGCCCAGCGCCAGTACGCCGTTGACCGAGGTCTGCAGCAAGATACCCACGACGTTGTTGAACGTCATGAAGTGCGGCGACGCCAGCGAGAAGTAGACCAACAGCACAATCAGCGCGCCAAACGCCAGGAATTTCCGCGTCGCGTCCGAGCGCAGCACCGAGCGAGTAGAAGCTTTCTTGGGGGCAATTGAAACGTCCATTGAACGCTGTTCCTGTTCTACAATGGTAGTCGTGCCTAAACAATCGATCGGAACTCAGTCGCCCGACGTGACCGCGGTGCGCTGCGTCGCGTACTGCATGATCCGCTCTTGCGTGGCTTCGGCGCTGGTGAGCTCGCCCGTGATGCGCCCCTCGCACATCACCACGATGCGGTGGCTCATGCGTAGGATTTCCGGCAACTCCGACGAGATCATGATGATCGCCTTGCCTTCTTGCGCCAGATCATTCAACAGCCTGTAGATCTCGCTTTTTGCGCCCACGTCGATCCCACGCGTCGGCTCGTCAAAGATTAAAATATCTGTGTCGGCGGTCAGCCATTTGGCGATCACCAGCTTCTGCTGGTTGCCACCGGAAAGATTCTTCACCTTCTGCTGCAAGCTTGGGGTCTTGATCGCCAGCGTCTCGACCAGATCGCGCGAAATCCGGCGGACTTTCCCCTTGTTCACCAGGCCCAGCCAATTCAGGAACCGGCGAAAAGCCGCCAGCACGATATTCGTCTCGACATCCATATCGAGCGTCAAGCCATAGCGCTTGCGGTCCTCAGACAGATAACCGATGCCATGCCGCACCGCGTCGCTAGGGTGGTGGATGTTCACGCGCTTGCCGCCGATGTAAATCTCACCCGAGTCGATCGGGTCCGCGCCGAAAATCGCCCGTGCGACTTCGGTCCGTCCCGCGCCCATCAGCCCGGCGAAACCCACGATCTCGCCCTTCTTCAACTGAAACGAGATATCGCGCAGCGCCCGCCCGCGATTGAGGTGGCGCACTTCGAGCGCGACCTCCTGGCTGTTGCCTTCGGGGATTTCCGGCGTCACTTCATAGATCGTGCGCCCGACCATCATGCTGATGATCTGGTCGATCGTCACGTCCTGGATGCGTACCGTGTCGATGGTGCGACCGTCGCGCATGACGGTCACGCGATCGGAGATCTGGAACAACTCCTCGAGGCGATGGCTGATGTACACGATGCCCACGCCATCATTGCGCAGGTCACGGATGATGCGGAACAACTCCTCGATCTCGGCGTCTGTCAGGGCGGCGGTCGGCTCGTCCATGATCAGCACTTCAGC
>CAZVCM010000192.1:0-8491 GCA_964626105.1 uncultured Thermoflexus sp. | reverse complement strand
GTGACCAGCTTGCCGAGATAGGCCGCCGCGAGATTCGACCACACTGCCGCGTTGTCTGGCGCGAGCTCCGTCGCGCGCTCCAGCACCGGGATCGCCTGTTTGTGCCGCCCAGCGAGGACGTACGCGCCGCCGAGATTCATCAGCACGTCGATGTCATCGGGGCGGAACTCGAAGCAGCGCTCCAGCAATGGAATCGCTTCCTTGCCTTTTCCTTGCGTCAGCAAGTAGGTCGCCTGCGTCATCTGCCGCTGAAATTGTTCCTGCGACATTTCGTGCAGGCGGCGGTTCAGCGCATCGCGATCGTCGTGGTCCGGGCCATCGTGGCGCGGATCAATCGGGTTGCGATCAGACATGTCAGCGTTTGGCTCCACTTTGGTCGGTCGGGTTGGGGGAGATCAGTTGTAGTCGTCGTAGTCGTCGTCGAATTCGAACTCATCGACCTCATAGTCTTCGTCGTAGCCGTTGCGATTGAGGTCATCGAGATCGACCGGCGTCAGGTCGTCCAGCTCCTGGTCTTCGAGGTTGCCGAAGTCGAACAACGGCAGCATACCCTCGCCGGCGAGCGTCGCGGCGGCTTGCGCATCCTGAATCGCTTCGATCAGCGCGTCGTCGCCGATTTGCTCAGCCTGCGACGCAAGTTGATCCAGCGCGCGCTGCGCAAGCTGCCCGCCGATCTCGCCCATCGCCCAGATCGAGACTTCCTGGATCTCGCGGTCGCCTTCGTAGGCCAGCTCGATTAACTGCGGCAGCGCCTTCGAGAGTTCCAGCTCGCCCGCGGCGCGTGCGGCTTCATAACGCAACTCAGGATACTCGCTCGCCAGTTCCTCAAGTACCTGTGGCTGCCAGCGCTCGTCGCACGAGCGACCCATTGCAAACACCGCGCTGACGCGCATCAACAGGTCGTCGGCGTAGTACGCTTCGCGGATCAGCTCTGGCACGCTGCCGTGCCCGCAGTTGGCAATCGCTTCGAGCGCGCGGCGGCGCACGTCGAGGTCTTCGCTGAGGTTGTTGTACATCTCCAGGATCGCCTCTTGAAGCTCCCGGCTGAAGCGCTCTGGCAGCTTACCAAGCTCGCCCTGCAAAACGAACACGCCCAGCGCCTTGACCGCCGCAGCGCGCACTTCGGAGAATGTGTCTTCCTGCGCGAGCGTCAGCAGGCGGCGGACAGTCGGCAGGTCGCTCTCTTCAAGCACGCCCTCGATGGCGCGCAGGCGCACTTCAAGGTCGGGGTCCGCCAGCGCCAGATGCACGATCGGGCCGAAATCAAGCTCGAAGTTTGTCTCGGCGGTATCCACCAGCCGGTCGATCACGTGCCGCCGCCGCTCGGCAGGCAGGTTCGGCCACACAAGCTGAAAGTCAGCCCAGTTGTCGTCCATTAAGTCGGACAGGCTGTAGATCGCATCGGCAGTGATCGGAGCGTCAGCGCGAAGCTGGTCAAGCGTCTCGGTGAAGTTGATGGTTTTGGTTCTGCGGTTCATACACCATTGCCCCTCGATGGTATACCCGTCAGGGCGCGCCTCAGCGCAGGCCGCTGACATCGATCGGGTTGATGATATCGTTGATGACGGTCACCGCGATCAGGCCCAGCAGGAACAGCAGGCTGATGAAGTGGATCAGCCCCTCGCGCTCCGGTTCCATCGGCTTGCCGCGAATGATTTCGATGATCACGAACAGGATACGGCCACCGTCCAGCCCAGGGATCGGCAGCAAGTTGGTGAACGCCAGCGCGATGCTGATCATCGCCGCGAAGTTCAGGATCGGATATGCCTGCTCGTTCTCGATGCTCTGTTCGAGCACCGGGCCGCCGAGCTGACCGATCCCGACCGGGCTGACCGGGCGCGCAGCTTCGGCGCCGATGTCGCCCCGGATCACATCACCAATCAACTGCACCATCAGGCGCGGCACCTCGACAAACTGCTCCACACCGACCTCGACCGCTTCGCCAAATGGCAGCGCGCGCGTGTAGGTCGTTACGTCACGGTTGACCGCAGTCAGGCCGATGATCGCGGGCTGCAGAGGCGAAATGCTGATTCCCATGCGCGGCGTCCCGGCAGAGTCCTCGACGGGCGTGACGGGAATGACAAGCGTTTCGTCGTCGCGCAAGATGGTAACGAGGATCTCTTCACCCTCGCGTGCGGCGGTGTAGTCCTGAAGCTGCTTAATGCTCGTGATTTCAACATCGTCGACCTGCACGATCACGTCTTCAGGCAATATCCCCGCCTCGTACGCGGGCATATCCTCTTCAACCGCGTTGACGTAAGCGCGCGTCACATCGGCCGCTTCGACGACCTCAGCGTTGAGCATGATCGGCTCAAGCTGCTCGCCGTCGCGTTCGATCAACAGCGTGACCGTCTCATTGCTCTGCGACGAGATCGCGTCATTGAACTCGTCTGCCGACTCGACGCTGGCACCGTTCAGTTCCAGCAGCACGTCGCCCGGCTGCAGCCCGGCGCGCTCTGCCGGAGACCCCGGCATGATGTCGTAGACGGTCACGTCGGCGCGAGCGAAAGGCTGCCCGATCAGCGCGACGATGACGAAGATTACCAGCGCCGCGACCAGGTTGATCGCCGGACCCGCCGCCATGAACGCGATGCGCTCCCAGGGCGATGCCTGAAAGACGCTTTTAGGGTTCTTGATCCCGCGCTCGCGAATCTCCTGCTGATCGACCGTCATTTCTTCTTCGGTCTTCGGCTTGACCATGTCCTCGCCATAAGGCCGGACAAAGCCGCCGATCGGCAGCCAGTTAAGCGTGTAGATCGTGTCTCCACGCGTGAATAGAATCTTGGCGCGCGGCGGAAAGCCGATCCCGAATTCCAGCACAGTGATCCCGACGAGCTTGGCCGCGATGAAATGTCCGAACTCGTGGATGACCACCAGCGGAATCAGCACCAGCGCGAAGGAAGCGATTCCCATTAAAAAGTCAGTCATGGTTCGTCCTTATGGTGTCCGATCGTGCCGGGGCCGCAAGCAAAAAAGAGCGTCTCGAACTGACGCCCCTGAACTGTCAACGGGTCTCGGCTCAGCATCAGCGATTGTCCTGATCTGTCACTCGCGATTATAGCGGCGGCGAGGGGGATGGGCAAGGCTTCAGGGCCGCGTACGGGGCGGGTCTTAGGGAACTCTAACGTTTGCCTGTTGTCGCGATGCTTAGATGACAGTGGTAATGAAGACGGACGTCGCGCCTGCCTCTTGCAGCGCCCGCGCGATCACAGGAGCGCGCTCGGGCGTGACCAACGCGATCATATTGCCGCCGCGCCCGCCGCCAGAGAGCTTGGCGCCGAGAGCGCCCGCCGCGCGCGCAGCAGCGCAGAGATCGTTGAGCTCTGGTGACGAGACAGTGAGCTTGTCCAGGAGTGTGTGATTCTCCGTCATCAGCGGTCCGAGCGCGCTGGCCTGTCCGGCCTCGATGGCGGCGCGCGCCTCACACGCGATCGCGCCGATGCGCTCGAAGATTGGGGTGATGCGCTCCGGCGCTTCCTCAAGCAGCCGCCCGACATCGGCCACGGTCAGGCGTGTCGGGCTATTGACGCCGGTATCCGCGACGACCAGCGTGAACGGAGCGCCGATCGTGAACGGGGTGGGCGGTGTGCCGCGCACGAAGTAGACAGGCCGCTCGTAGACAATCACGGTGTTGTCGATCCCGCTGGGGTTGCCGTGATGCCGCTTCTCGACCTCGTAGACCAGGGCGTTGAGCGCTTCCTCGCTCAGCGGGCGGCCCAGCGCCAATGCCAGCGCGCGGATCAGCGCGGTTGCCAGGGCCGCGCCGCTGCCCAAGCCGCTGGCGATCGGAATGCTGGATCGCACCGTAATCGCCAGGTCAGGCACGGGCGCGTTAAGCGCGTCCAGCCCCACCTGGAGCGGAAACAACAGCGCGTTGTAGAGCGGGTCGGTTTCGTCAGCGAGCGCGTCAAACTCGCTCTCGACGTGGAGCGTGCGATCAACATCTGGCGCGCGGACCGTCAGGCCGCTCCCGAGGTTATCCGGGATTGCTTCGACCCGTGCTTGCACCGCCGCGAGCGGCACCGCGATCGCGGGCTGGCCGTGGACAACAGCGTGCTCTCCGAACAGGATGATCTTGCCAGGGGCGTGCGCGCGTGCCGGGTGCATGCGGGGCAGCTCTTTCTCACAAGAGGTAAAGAATCACGCCGACCGACGCCACCCAGGCCACGACGGACAGCAATAGCGGCCAGTCTTTGAACAGCAGCTCGTCGGGCGCGCTGCCTTCGCCTTCGACGTGGATCAGGTACAGATAGCGGAAGATGCCATACACGACGAAGGGGATCGTTAGCAGCATCTTGTACTCGTTGCTGCGGATGGTCTGCGCCTCGATCGTGTAGAGCATGTAGGTGATCACGCTGCCGGTGGTGACCATGCGCAGCATATCGTCTAGCAGCGCCATATTGTAGGATTTGTACGCGGCGCGGTGGTCACTGGCGTCATCTGCCAGCAGCAGAAGCTCCTGCCGCCGCTTGCCAACCGCCAGAAAGAGCGCGAGCAGCCCGGCGCACAGGTACAGCCAGGGCGAAAAGTGTGTCACGTCGATGACGACGATCCCGGCTACCACGCGCAGGATGAACCCGGCGGCGATAGCAAAGACGTCGATCAGGACGATGTTCTTCAGCCAGAACGAGTACGCGATGTGCAGCGCGAGATACGCCAGCAGGACGAGCGCCAGCGGCGGACTGACCAGCAACGCGATGCTGAGCGCCAGCAGCGGCAACACGATCGCCGCGCCGACCGCCCACGGCACCGGTAACTGGCCGGAAGGCAGCGGTCGCTCGCGCTTGCGCGGGTGCAGCCGGTCCCGCTCGATATCGACCAGGTCATTGATGACGTAGATCGCGCTGGCGGACAGGCACAACAGCACGAACGCGAGTGTCACGCGGGCGAACGGCTCCACTTCGAGCATCTGCTGGTCGAACAGAATCCCGGCGTAGACGAAACCATTCTTCGCCCACTGCTTGGGCCGCATGGTGCGGATCAAGCCGCGCACCGGCGCCGGAATCGTACCCCACAGCGATTTGAAAGGGGCTTTCACTGCTTCCATCACGTCAACACTCGGGCAGGACGGACGAACCTCTGGCATTATAGCGAGGATAATCGGGCGGCGCGAACCAACCAGCGGCCGCGCCGGAGCGGACGGGGCGCGGCAAGTTGCGGTAAACTCGGGCGGGTGACGGTATGAAAGGAGCGATCATGGGGCGGAAGGTCCGGCTGGATGTGCTGCTGGCGGAACGGGGCTTGGCGCCCAGCCGAGAAGCAGCGCGGCGCATGATCATGGCAGGCGAGGTGCGCGTCGCGGGGGAACTGCGCGATAAGCCGGGGATGCGCGTGCCTGACGACGCAGCGCTGGAAGTTAAGCAGGCCGCGCGGTTTGTCAGCCGGGGTGGGGAGAAGCTCGCCGCCGCGCTGGACGCGTTTCCGCTGGCGGTGAGCGGGCGCGTCTGCGCGGACGTGGGCGCGAGCACCGGCGGGTTCACCGATTGCCTGCTGCAAGCGGGCGCGGCGCGGGTGTACGCGATTGATGTCGGCTATGGGCAGTTGGATTACCGGCTGCGCGAAGACGAGCGCGTCATGCCGCTCGAACGCACTAACGCGCGCTATGTCGACCGCCTGCCAGAGCCGGTCAGCCTGATCGTGGCCGACGCCTCGTTTATCTCGCTGAGGCTGTTGCTGCCGGTGTTCAAAGGCTGGATCGCGGATGCGGCAGATGTGATCGTGTTGATCAAGCCGCAGTTCGAAGCGGGTAAGGGGCAGGTCGGCAAGGGTGGGGTCGTGCGCGATCCGGCGATTCACGCGCAGGTGCTTGACGACGTGCTTGCCTCGGCAGAGCGTGAGGGCTACAGCCTGCGCGGGCTGATCGCCTCGCCGCTCAAAGGCCCCGCGGGGAACATCGAGTTTCTGGCGTGGCTGGCGCTGCCCCCCGCTGAGCCGGTCGACCGCGCCGCGCTGATTGCCGAGGCAGTCGAGTCCGGCCACAGCAGCGACCCGCAGCCGTCTGTCTGAATACCCTTGTCGCGCGCTTGCGTGTATAATGGCGTCGAGTGTCTGCGCGTCCCTGGGCTAAGGAGCGCCTACGATGCAGACTTGCCCCAACTGCAGCAAGCTGAACGAGGATTCGGACTCCTATTGTTATGCGTGCGGGCATATCTTACCCTCCGGGCTGCAAGGGTTGGTCAATACCACGCTGCGCCTTGAGACAGTCTTCGAGGAATTGCCACCCCGGCGGCGGTGGGGCACCGCTTATTTTGATTATCGCAACGAGCTCAGCATGACCTTTCGGGACACGGGCGAAGTGTTACAGTTTCCCGTGATGGGTGAGCTGATCATCGGGCGCGCGCACGACGAAGAAGATGTCGAACAGCCCGACATTGACCTGGCGCCGTTCGGTGGGGTTGAGAAGGGTGTCTCGCGCCGCCACTTGGCGCTGATCCGCCAGCATGATACCATCGGCATTGTCGACCTTGGCAGCGCGAACTCGACTTATCTGAACGGCCAGCGGATTCTGCCATCGGAGCGGCGAATATTGCGCGACGGCGACGAGTTGCGGCTGGGACGGCTCGTCATTCGCATTGGCTTTGCCTGAAGGCAGGCCCAACGCATGGCGCTGCGAGCGCCGGGCGACACCTTCCCCGCATGGAATGGTACGGACGATGAAAGGGGCATATATGCTCGGGAAGCGGCTTCTGATCGCGCTGGCGATCGGGATTGGAGCGCTGGCGCTGGCGGGATGCAGCAGCCCGGATACGGGGACGCCTGCCGGTGTGGTCGAGGAATTCTTCAACCGACTCGACGACGAGGATCAGGATGGCGCGCGGGCGCTGCTGTGCGAAGATTACCGGCAGAACGTGAACCTCGACATGGGCGAGGGACGCGAGGTCGATTATGCGTTCGACCTGCGTTACGATGCGCCGGACGAAGATGACGCAACGACGGTCGATGTCGCCGTATATGGCAAGATGGAGATGCACCTGCGCTCGAGCAATGTGCGCTATGAGGTGCAAGAGCGGCGAACCTCGAACGCGCCCTGGACAGTGCGCGTCGCGTCGATCGGCGGAGAGTGGCAGGTCTGCGGCGCCGACCAACAGGTGCTGGCGCTGCTCGACGCGCGGGGTATGCTCGACGCGCTTGACTGACGCGCTTGCCCGGCGCAACGCGCTTACCAACTGGGACCTACGCGCTCGCTTCTGGCGAGCGCTGTTTTTCGCGGTCGTCAGGGAAAGTTGCTATAACAAAAACTATACCTGTCGGCAGATAGTGCCCATCTCAAGAAGTAAAAGGTGATACTCGCACGATGCCCGATCTCAACAAAGTTCAGGGGCGGTTGAACGTCCGCTTTTCCGATCTGTCGTTGCTACAGCGCGCCCTCACGCATCGCTCGTACCTCAACGAGCACCCTGAGCATATGCTCGAAGACAACGAACGCCTTGAATTTCTGGGTGATGCCGTGCTGGATTTCATCGCGGGCGCGTGGCTGTTTCATCGCTTCCCGGAGATGGACGAAGGGCGCCTGACGCGCTTGCGCGCCGGGCTGGTCCGCACCGAGACGTTGGCGCAGTTCGCGGAGTCACTGGACCTGGGCGACGCGCTGTTGTTGGGGCGGGGCGAGGATGAATCCGGCGGGCGGCGGCGGGCCAGCAACCTCTGCGGAGCGTTTGAGGCGCTGGTTGGCGCGTTGTTTCTGGATCAGGGGATGAATGCGGCGCAAGCCTTCGCCGAGCCGCTGCTCAGTCCAGCCCTGGACGATATCCTCAGCCGCGCGGCAGACAAAGACGCCAAAAGTATGCTGCAGGAATGGAGCCAGGCAGAGCTGGGAGTGACCCCGGTCTACCGGACGGTCGCCAGTGAAGGGCCGGACCACGCCAAGGAGTTTACCGTCGCCGTGCTGGTCGGGCAGACGGAGTGCGGGCGCGGCGTCGGGCACAGCAAACAGGCCGCGGCACAGCTTGCCGCGCAGCAGGCGCTGGCCGCGATCGACTCAGGCGAAATTGTGTTTGACATAACCGAGTAACATGCGGTTCGGCAATCGACTCTTCATCACCGGCGCAAGCGGCACCCTCGGCGGCCCGCTCAGCGAGCAGGCAGCCAGCGCCGGATGGGATGTCTACGCCGGATTTCTCACCCATCCCCAGGGTGTTCGGGCCGGGATGCCGGTCCAGCTTGATCTCCGCGACCGCGATCGGGTGCTGGCGACGCTGCTCCCGCTGCGCCCAGATGTGATCATCCACGCGGCGGTGACTGAACGCAGCGGCCCGGGCTATGACGAAGCGATCCGGCTGGCGGCGCGGTCGATCGCGGAAGCGGCGCGCGTGATCGGCGCCCGGCTGATTGCACTCTCGACCGATCTGGTTTTCGACGGGATGCTGCCGCTCTACGACGAAGCGACGCTGCCCCGGCCCGCGACGGACAGCGCCTATGGACAGGCGAAGCGCGACGCCGAGCAACTGATCGCGCTGGCTTACAACTGAAAAATCACAATCGATTGATTATC
>CAZVCM010000191.1:0-8523 GCA_964626105.1 uncultured Thermoflexus sp. | reverse complement strand
GCGTGATCGAGGTCGCCGGGCTGTCACCCGAAGTGAGCGCCGCGGTCACGGACTATTCGGTTACACCGCTCACCTGGCCGCTGCTGACCCAGATCAAGCAGGATGGGCAGCCGATCCTGCTCGACGCGTCTACGCCCAAGCCGACCGACATCCCGGTGAATTTTAACCTGAGCCAGGGCGTCGTCCTGCCGCTGCTGGCGAAGGGCGAGGTTATGGGCCTGCTACTGATCGGACAGCAAGACGGCAACGAGCCCATGACGCGCCGCAAAATCGAGCTGGTGAGCGGCATCGCGAACCAGGCGGCGCTGGCGATTGAGAGCGCGCAATTGCTCGCCGCGCAGCAGGAAGAGGCGTGGGTATCAACCGCGCTGCTGCAAGTAGCCGAAGCGGTCAACACGCAGATCGACCCGGACCAAAGCCTGGAGACTATCGTCCGCCTGACGCCGCTGCTCGTCGGGATCGAGCGCTGCGGCGTGCTGAAGTGGGACCCGGCGCAGCACTGTTTCTTTGGCGGACCGTCGTGGGGGTTGTCGCCTGAAAACCGCGATGAGTATTCCGAGCTGGAACTTTACGCCGAGAACGCGCCTTTTTTGACACGCCTGGTCGAGAGCGCCGAGCCCGTCTCCGCCGGAACCGGCACCGAGTGGCCGATCCCTGGCCCGGTGCAGCGTCTGTTCGAAAGTCCAACGCTGCTCGGGCTGCCTCTGGTCGCGCGCGGGCATCAGGTCGGCGCGATGCTGGTCGATCATCCTGCGCTCGGCGGCCCGATCGACCGGCGGCGCCTGAACATCCTGAGCGGCATCGCGCATCAGACCGCGCTGACGCTCGAAAACGCCCGCCTGCAAGACGAAGCGACGACCGCTGAACGCATCGAACGCGAGCTGGAAGTGGCCCGCGACATTCAGCGCAGCTTCCTACCAGACACCTTCCCGTCTGAGCCCGGCTGGGATGTCTCGGCGTTTTACCGGGCGGCGCGGCAGGTCGGCGGTGATTTCTACGACTTCTTCGAGGTAGATGATCACCAGTGGGCGGTGGTCGTGGCGGATGTGGCGGACAAAGGCGTGGGCGCGTCGCTGTTCATGGCCCTCAGCCGCACCCTGCTGCGCGCAGTCGGCTCCAACCGCCGCACGCCCGGCGAAACCCTTGCCCGGGTGAACGACATCTTGCTGCGCGACACCCGCTCCGACCTGTTCGTGACCGTGTGGTATGGACTGTGGAACGCGTATACCGGGGCGGTACGTTTCGCCAGCGCGGGGCACAACCCCCCACTGCTCATTCACGCCGATGGCACGGCGGAACCGCTTAACGCCCGAGGGATCGCGCTGGGCGTGGTCCCGGATATCCATCTGGAGGAGAGCGAGATCACGCTCCGCCCCGGCGATCTGCTGGTCGCCTACACCGATGGCGTGACCGAGGCGCTGCGCTCTGATCAGACGGAGTTCGGCGTGGTGGGGCTGCAATCAACGCTGACGCACCTGCGCCACCTCTCCGCCGAAGAAATCACGCGCGGGCTGCTGACCGCGATCGACAACTTTGTCGTCAGCGAGCCGCAGTTCGACGACATCACCATGGTGGTCCTCAAGCACCTCGAGGGCAGCGACATTCCCCAGCCGCCCAAGGCCGCGGATGAGTACTCGATTTAGCGCCGCAATGCCAACCGCCTTTGTCTCCGCCAGCTTCGCCGATCGTGAATCCCTCGCTCCGGTGCTGGACGCGATCAAGCGCGCGCTGGTGACGGCAGGATACCAGCCACACGTCTTCATCGAGCGCTATACCTTCGCGCGGGACGACGCGCGCCAGATGATGGCGACCACCTTACGCGACGTGCGCGCATCCGACCTGCTGATCGCAGAGACGACACACAAAGCGATCGGCGTGGGGATCGAGGTTGGCGCGGCAGCCGCGTGGGAGATTCCAATCGTTGCGGTGCGCCACGCCAGCACGGAGCCGTCGACTACGGTTGGAGGGCTGGCGGCAGCGAGCGTGACCTATCGCGACGCGGACGATCTGCACGCCGGGCTATGCGCCGCGCTGGCCGATCTGGCAAGCTAGCCCCGCGATCAAAAAAGGGCGCACATGCGCGCCCTCATTCCCGGCAGCTTCATTTCGCTTACGGACCAGCGCCCCACCCGTTGAACTGCGCGCACTGCCCGGTCGATGGATCGAACTCGGACGGGCCACCATAGCACGCCGTTGGCAGCGGCTCGCCGTTGGCATCCAGGCGATTGGCGTCGATGTCGTTCAAGTCCACATCCGCTGGATTCATCACCGTCACGCAGTGGATCGCCCCAAACGGGTTAATCGGTTCGCGGCGCTCGGTCATCGGCGCGTCCGGGTTGAAGAAATTGTACGTCAGGCGGCTGACCTCTTCGATCAATTCCCACGTCTGGATCGTCATGACGTTGTTCTGATCGAGGTCTTCCTCGTAGATATACATCACGAAGATGTAATCGCCGCCCGGCGAGAACACAATCCCCGCGTCGCCTGTCGTCTCCGGACCCCAGCCGTTCTTGTGCGCGATGCGCGCCCCTTCTGGCACGCCGAGCTCGATCAGCCGGTCGATGCGATTGCCACTGAGCAGGTTGAGCATCTGCTGGCACTCGGTCTGCGTGATGTCGTTAGGATACATCGCCTTCAGGCCGCTATCGTGATAGACGCAGTCGTAGATGCCCGTCAGCAGTAGGCCCATATCTTCGGCTGTCGTCTGCGCGTAGGGGTCCGGATGGGCGTTGTAATCCGGGTTTGTAGGAACCTGCGGACGGCACACCGGCGCCTCGAACAGCAGGCCCGGATCGCCCACGCGCAGCGGCGCGCTGATGTACGTGCGTTCCGCGCCGAGGTCCTGCGCTGCGCACGAAACCTGTCGCAGCCCGTCGCTCAGTTGCGCATTGACCGTCTGGCCCTCGCCAGGGATCTGCATCAGGAAGTTCGACGCGGAGTTCTCGCTGCACAGAATCGACGCGGTGAGCAAGTAGGCGGTGTCCTGGTCGACCAATAATTGCTGGCGGAACAGGTTGATCATGATCGGGATCTTGATCGTGCTGACAGCGCTGTGCGCGACGTCGGCCAGAATTGATAGTTCCTCGCCCGTCTCGAGGTCCATAATGTAGACCGAAGCGAGGGTCTGCGTGCCGTTCCAGGCGAAGCCATGCTGCTCCATCAACTGGATAATCGCCTCGCGCAGCACGGTCATATCGGCGGCAGGGGCATCGCGCTCGACCAGCGGCAGATTCACGATCCGCTGCTCCGGTTCCATCTGGAACAGCGCGTCCTCGATCAAGCGCATCGCTTCGTCGACATCGAGCGTCAGCCCTGGCTGCCCCGGCTCGAAGACGAGCGCGGCCGGATCATCCCACTTGAAGCGCGGGCGCTGCGGCTGCGTGTTGTACCCAGCCAGGTCGCGCGTCAGAAACTCGCGCAGTTGCGCCTCGCTGTAATCAGCATCCAGCGGCACGCTCACTGCAGCAACGGGCCGCCGCCCCAGATAGTTCCAGAAGCCGAGCCAGAAATTGGTCGCGGCGGTATTGCGCGAGCGTGCCTCGGCCAGCATCGCGTCGCTGTTGGTGCGAAAGCCCACATCCGCCGGATTAAGCATGATCAGATGATCGCCAAAATACAACTGCACCGGCTGAGAGATAAAAACCTGCTCCCACCGTTCCTGGGCGCGGTTTTCGTCCATCCCGCCGACCTGCAGGCCCGCGATCGTCAAATCGGTTTGCAGCGACTCTTTGGTGCTGCTATAGCGCGCCAGCTCGATCATCGCCAGCACAAGCGCGGCCAGCAGCAGTAGCCCAGAGAAGATTTCGAGCAACGGCAGGCTCATGCGCCGGCGGTCTTCACGCAGATGTCCGTAGGCCATGCGTCCGATTACTCTCCTCGCTCGACGTCACGCCGCTCCGCGCGCACCGCTTCGAGCGCGCGCTCGTGAAACTCGACCAGCGGCGGCAGCGCGTTTAGCGGCGTCCAACGATAGCTCAGCAGTTCATGGCTGAGCCGGATTGACTGCGCGCCGTCCTCGGTCTGGCAAAGGTAGACCACGTCCAGATGCCCGCGCAGCTTTGGCGAGCGCAGCACCAACACCGGGCGCACCGCCCGGACTCGCAAGCCCGTCTCCTCGAGAATCTCGCGCTCGGCGGTTTGGGCCGGATCTTCACCGCGCGAGATCCAACCGCCCGGCAAGCCCCAGGGGCGCTGCGGGTGGAAGACATGCTCGACCAGCAGGACGCGCTCGCCCGTCGCATCGAGCACGATCCCGACCACGCCCACCGAGAAGCGCGGCTGCCACAGCCGGTAGACGCTTTGCACCAGCCAGCCACCCCATGGCATGCACTGTAGCAGGCGCGCGGCGCGCCGGTGCCAGCGGCGGCTCGAAGGATGCGGGCTCGTCTGAGGGAGAGGCAGCGTCAAGGGCAGGCGTATCCTGGGTGCGTCCAAACGTCGAAACAACAAGAGGCCACTGCGCCGTGATACTCGCAGCGCCGGCCCCCTGGCAGATAACTTGACGCCAGTGTAACGCGCGCCGGGCAAAATGCCAAAACACATACCCGGAGGTATAATCATTCGCCGGACCAGGGCTGGCGCGCGCGGAACGCATACCCGTGCTATACTGAAACCGAACCCGGCGCGAACGCTGCACCCTGCGATGGGCCTCGCAGAGGAGCATTCATGGACTCCACCCCTGAATTCCTGGAGTTGTTCGTCGATTCGACCGGCGAACTGCTGTATTTCCTGACCGTGCTCGCCATCAGCCAGGCGGCGCTGCTGATGGCGCTCGGCCAGCGGCTGCGCGGGCGGCGCGAGGTCGCGGCGGGCCGCTATGTGGTGCTGCTGGCGGGGACGGTCCTTGCGTGGATCGCGCTGATGGGTGGCGCGCTGTATACGCTGGCGGCGGATACAACACCCGACGCGATCTTGCCCCCGCTTGAACGCGCGGTGAACGCGCTGGTGATCGTGTTCAGCGGCGCGGCGCTGCTCGCCGCTGACAGCCCGCGCTCCGAGCGAGGCATGTGGCGGCTGGTCGGCGCGCTGGCGATCGCCATTGTCGTCGGGTACGCCATCACCGCGGCGACATGGTCCCCCCTGGCCGATACCGAAGAATTTAACGCGCACACCGCCGGGTTGATCTGGACATTCGGCCCGGCGGTGCTGCTGGTGGGCGCGATGGCCCTGCTGTTAACGCGCTACCGGCAGACCGCCGATATCCCCCTGAAGCTGGTGTATTTCCTGGTGCTGCTGGTCGCCTACGGCTACACCTCGACGGTGATCGCGGCAGGCGAGCTTGAGGGGCACGTCTCAGGCGCGCTGCGGCTGGGCTTCCTGGTCGCCGTGCCGATGATCGTCGCGATTGTGTACCGTTTCGTCGTGGATCGTCTCGACGCGGCGATTGACGTGGTCTCGGAGTACGCCGAGGCCGTCTCGCGGCCCTTTGCGACCGCTGCCGCCGCCGAAGCCGCCCGCGCTGCGCGAACCACCCCGCTCGGCTACACCAGCGCGTCGGAGTCGGTCACGCTGTTGCGCGCGCTCGGCATGATGCTCGACCGCGAGGCGCCCGAAGACATTCCGCGCCAGATTGTCGAGGCGGTAGCGACGGTGCTCAAAGCCGATGTCGCGGCGCTGCTCTCGCACGAGGATGCGGAATGGGCGGACGTGATCGCCGCCTACAATCACATCCAGGCGCGGACGATCAGCGGGCTGGCGCTGAACCTCGAGGAGCAGCCCACGCTGGTCAACGCGATCGAAAACAAGGCGCAGCGCCCGCTGTTCCCGGACCGAAATCTGGACGAGCTGGTCGACCTCTACACGCGCCTCGACATTAATCAAGTCGGCCCGGCATACATCCAGCCGCTGATTCGCTCAGGCGAGATCGCGGGCGTACTGGTCGCCGCCCTGCCCTACACCACCCGCGAACTGTCCGACGCCGAGCTCAATCTGCTCGAAGGATTGGGGCCAATCGCCGCGCGCCTGCTCACCATGAGCCGTGCCGCGCAGCGCGCCCGCTACGACGCCGCCGATCAAGCGATCCAGGACCTGATCGCCAGCGGCGGGACGGAAGGGATTGACGCCGAAAGCGCCGCCGCCGCGCGCCAGGCCATGCAGACCAGCCTCGAAGCCGCGCAGGCGCAGATCGCGGATCTTAACCGGCTGGTGCGCGATCTACAGGTGGAGTTGGATTACGAGCGCAGCCGCCTCGCGGAACTGGTGGACAGCGGCGGCGAAGCGCTCACCATTTCGCAGCGCATCCAGGCGCTCTCGCAGGAGCGGCAGGAACTCGTCGCGCAGCGACAAATGCTGGCGCAGGCGCTGCAAGAGGCGCAAACCACGCTGCTGAGCGCCACCGGCGAAGGCGACGAGGACGTGTTCAACACCGTCCTCGAGACGCTGCGCCGCGAGCGTGACGAATTGGAAGTGCAGAAATCCAAGCTCGAGCGACAGTTGGAAGACATCCGCGCAGGACGCGATCAGGCCGCGCCCGAAGCGCTGTCACAGATGGTGAACGAGATCGCTGGGGAGAAGGAGCGGCTCGCCACCGAACGCGACAGCCTGCAATCCGAGCTTGACGGCGTGCGCGAGCAACTTCGCGCGCTGGGGCTGGAAGGCGGCGACAGCGCGATCGCTGAAAAGCTGGCGCAGCTCAACGAGGAGCGCGCCTTCTATCGCGCCCGTGCCGAGAAGATCGCGCAGGAGCGTGACCGCTTGCTGGCGGAACGGACGCGCCTGACCGACCAGATCGCGCATGAGGCCGAGCGGCAGGCGAAGATCGAGGCGCTCGAAGAAGACCTGCGCCGCCTGGCGACCGACCGCGAAGCCCTCGTAAAGCAGCGCGACGCGACACGCGCCGAACGCGACGATCTGCTGCAAGCGCGCGACACGTGGATCGCGCAGCGCGCCCGCATTCTGGGTGAGATCAGCGGCCTGCAAGCGGAACTTGACGATATGTTGGAGCGGATGCGCGAGGTCGAGGAAGACCGCAAGCGCATCGCCAGCGAGCGCGCGTCATTCGAAGCCGAGCGGGATCGCCTGGTCGCGGAGCGGACCGCGCTGCAAACCGAGCGCGACACGCTGCTGGCGCGGATCGAGGGCAACCGCGAGCTGCTGGAGCAGCTTGGCGAGGACGGTGTCGGCGCGCTGAAGACGATGATCGACGACCTGACCGGCGAGCGACAGGCGCTCGAAGACCGGCTGGCCGAGACACAGCGCCAGCTTGCCCTGGCGGACCGGCAGGCCGCCCGCCCGCCGAGCGGATCCACCACGCAGGCGACCAAGCCGATCGCGCCCGCCAACTCTGATGTGATCATGTCGATCGCGCAGGAACTACGCACGCCGATGAGCTCGATTATGGGCTACACCGATCTATTGCTGAGCGAGTCAATCGGCATTTTAGGCGCGCTTCAGCGGCAGTTTTTGCAGCGCGTCCAGGCGAACATTAACCGCCTGCACCACCTGATCGAAGACCTGGTGCATGTCAGCGCGCTCGATTCTGAGCAGTTTCGGCTCGAAACCACGTCCATCGATATGCTGGAAGTGATCGAAGACGCGATCACCGAGGCCGGGACCCAGTTCCGCGAGAAGAACATCACGCTGCACATGCGCCTACCGGACGCGCTGCCACACGTCCGCGCGGACCGCGACGCGATGCATCAGGTGATTATCCAGGTGCTGTCAAACGCGTACCTCGCCTCGCCCACCAACCGCGAAATCACGCTCACCGCACAGGATGTGCGTGGGTTCACACCGCCACCGTTCGACGACCCCGAAGAGGCGGGCACGGCGCTGCTCGATGGGATCTTTGTCGCGGTGACGGACCAGGGGGGCGGCGTCCCGCCGGACGAGCAGCGGCGCGTCTTTGGACGGCTGTACCGCGCCGACAACCCGCTAATCGAAGGTTTGGGCGACACCGGCGTGGGGCTGTCAATTGCGAAAGCGCTGGTTGAGGCGCACGGCGGGCGCATCTGGCTGGAAAGCGAGCCAGGGCACGGCAGCAGCTTTCAGTTTGTCGTACCGCTGGCCGAGCAGATGGCTCGCGCAGAGGAGGCTTAGCCGATGGAACGCCGCCGAAACCGGGCAAATGAACTGATCGTCGCGCTTGCGGTCGTCGCGACCCTCGCGCTGGCGCTCACGTTCGCCATCATCCTGAGCCTTAGCACCAGCGCCAACGCGGACGGCGAGCAGGAGTCCGGTTCGGAGGCCGAGGTCGCCGCGATGCCGACCGACTCGCCGGAGCCTGTCGCGGACGAGCCATCGCCAGAACCAACGGAAACTGACGCGCCGAGCCCCACCTGGACTGCCTCGCCCACGCGCACACCACTCCCCAGCGAGACGCCGCGCCCGACAAACACGGCGCCCCCTGCGACAAAAACAGCTACGCCAACCGTGACGCCGAGCGCCACGCGCACCCAGGCCAGAGGCACGGTGGTGTCGAGACCGACGCCGTCGGTCGGCACGGCATAGCAGAAGCGCTGGTACAGGACACCGGCGCCGCGCGGAAACGCGATGGTCGGTACCTCTGGATAGCGCGCCTTCAGC
>CAZVCM010000190.1:0-8530 GCA_964626105.1 uncultured Thermoflexus sp. | reverse complement strand
GCCGACGCAGCGAGCGGTGATACACCAACCACTCGATCAGCAGGATCGCCAGCCCGATCGCCGCGATCCACGGCCAATACTCGCGCCGGGCGGTTTCTTCACGCGCGCCGCGCGGGATGGTGGTGGTGCCAATCGTGATGCTTTCCTGCGGCTCGATTGCGCTTTCCGCCGGGTCGAACAGGTTGACGACAAACTGCTCGGTGCGGATTGTCTCGCCTTCGCGGCGCAGATCGACACGATACAGGCCGGGAGCGCTTGTGTCGGCGAAGATTGCGCTGCTGCCCTGTGGCTCCAGGACCACGCGCTCGCCATCCGGGCGGGTGACAATCGCTTCGCCCGCATCTTCAATCAGGTGCACGGTCACCGCAGCGCCCGGCGAGAGCGATCCGGTGAGGTCGAGCGCGCGCGGCGGCGAGAACCACGCGCTAAGCTCGGCGATGAGGATCGGCCACGCGGGCTGCAGCACAAGATCGGTGTTCGGATAGCGCGCGTCGAATGACAGAATCGCGACCTGCCGCTCTTCAATTTCACCCGCGACCGCGACCGGCGTGCTGCCGACGCGAAGCAGCGGCGTTGCCCAGCCGACCCCAGATAGCGGGCGCATTTGCAGCAGGTTGACAGCGTTCAGGAAGCCGCCGAGGTTGCGCACACGCGGATCGGCGGTGGCGGATAGCCGCTCGGTTGCCTCGACTTGCGCGCCTATCGAGAAGAACGCCGCGCCAACCGGCGGGTTGACCAGCAGCAGATCGCCATCTGGTAGCGGATCGGGCAGCCAGCTATCCAGCACATAGAGGTCGAATGGCTCGCTTGGCAGCGCCGACCCCGGCTCGATCTCGAATAGCTCCACGCCGCGCAGGCTGCGGAACACCTGCCGCAGGAACAGGTTGTTCTCGGTCGCCAGTAGCACGCGTCCCACACCGGATCGGTCGCGGACGGTGTGCGCAACGTTGTCCAGCGCCAGATGGTCCGCCTCGCGGGATGCGCTCGGCAGCGTGAGCGTGGTCGTCAGCGTGTCGAAGTCGGGCGGCAGCTCGATGTCGAACAGGTCAATCTCGCTGCGCGCGGGGATAGTGTAGCGGAACGCCCAATCGATCACGCTGCTGCTGTTGAGTCGTCCGTCGAGGATTACATCGGTATCGCGATCGCCATAGTTGCTCAGGCGCGCGAACAATTGCGGCGGCTGATCGGGCAGGGCGCTTGTCGCCAGGGCCGTGATCGCGACGTTCCGGCTTGATTCGCCAACCGGAACAAACTGCACGTTGCCGGGAATTGGTGGCAGATCGTCCGGCAGGCCACCATCGCTCAAGATCACCACGTTGAGCGTATCGACGCCGACCGCGCCCGCCGCTGCCAGGGTGAGCGCTGCGTGCCAGTTGGCGCTGGCGCTTGACGGCTCGGCGGATCCGATCGCTTCTTGCAGCGCCAGCTTGTCACGCGAGGCTGCCGCCAGCACTTCGGGAGTCTCGGCCACCCGAATAACCGTCATCGTATCATCGGCGCCGAGCAGGTTTACCATCTCCAACGCCTGCGTGCGCGCCGCCTCAAACCGGCTGGGCGAGACGTCTGTCGCGGCCATGCTGGCGGACGCGTCGAGCAGTAGAACGATGCGCCCGGTGCTGATTGTCTTGACTTCGACAAAGGGCCGGGCGAGCGCAAGCACCAGCGCGGCCAGGATCAGCAGTTGAAGCAGCAAGAGAAGGTTCGGGCGCAGCCGCTGCCAGGGCGCGTTGGCCTCGCGGTCGCGCACCAGTTGCTGCCAGAGGAAGGTGCTGGAGATCGGCGTCTCGGTGCGGCGCAGGCGCAACATATAGAGCAGCACGATCGGCACTGCCAGCGCGGCCAGCGCCAGAGCGAGCGGAGTCAAGAATGACAGCGACGAAAGAAATCCCATAGCTCAGCGCACCGTGATCTCGGCTGGCAGAATGAGGTGATCGGCCCCATTGTCGAGCAGGACGCGCTGCCCGGTCTGCGGATCGTAGAGGCCGACCTCGATCCGCGCGGGTCCGCGATAGGCTGTGTCTTCCAGCGCCAGTGCGTGCACGTCGATGATGTATTCTGCGGCGACCCAGCCGGTAGTTGGACGTTCGCCCCCGGCGGGCGGGCTGTCGTGCCCGCCGATGTAGCGGCCCGATGCGTCCAGCAGGTGGGTGAAGACCGTGTAGTTCCCGGCAGGTGTGTTGGCGGCGCGCCACACCAGCGTCAGCGGCAGCGGGTTGCCCGCGCGCACCGTCTCCCCTGCTAGCGTGTACCCTTCGAGCGTGCCCACGCCCTCAAACCGCGCGCCGATGGTTTGCGCGATCGGCGGCAGCGCGAAAAGGCGATCGGTTTCCGTAATGGTATACGCGGCCAACTGCTGAGATTTCCAATCGCCCGACTCGATCCACAGCGTGGCCTGTCCGCTGGCATCCGCCGGGATCGCGAAGGCGTGCCGTCCCAGGCTATAGCCGGGATAGACCGTTGCAGGCTGGTGTTGCTCCCACGTCTCGCCGCGCAGCACTACCTCCGCGCTGGACCACGCGCCATCCGTGCAGCATGTTTCCGGAGCCAGCCATTCGAGCGTGACGCGTAGCTCCTGCCCCGGGCTGAGCGATCCGCCCGCCGCGTCGCTTCTATGCAACTGAACGTCGGCGGGTAGTTCAGCATTCGGTGGCAGTTGGTCGGTGGTGCCTTCGCTGCGCAGCGTGGCGAGCGCTAGCGTGCGGCCCGATGGCACGCCGTCAATTAAGCGATCCACGCCGTCTGGGGCGGCATCGCTATAGAGCGTCAGGTTCAGCGCGTATTCGCCGGGAGGCGTCCCGGCGGGGAGTGGCAGCAAACTGAACGCCGCGCCCCGCTCGCCCGCATCCCAGGTCGAGGTTGGCGCCTGATCGGGGCGGCGGATGTCGCTGTCGCTGCGCGCGATGGTCCAGCCCGGCGGATCGACGGTCGTCAAGCGGGCGGTGACGCGCCAGTCTTCGGCAGTGGGCTGGTGGAGCGTCCACGCCGTCTGCGCGCAGATCGCCGCCTCGCCCGAAAGCGCCGCCTCGTCCAAACGCAGCGCGCCGAAATCGGCCCCGGCATCGTCCAGCGTGGCAAGCGCCAGCGGTTGCTCAATCTCGTAGGTGGTGCTGGTCAGTCCTTGCACCGTGAGCCGGTCGCCTGTCGCGCGCCCGGCGGCGCTGAGCAAGCAGGGATACATCCCGCGCACATCTGCCGGAAGCTGGTACCATGTCAACAGCTCCACGGGGACCGGGGTCTCGCGCTGCGCCAGCGCCGCGTTGATGCGCTCGATGGCTGCCTCGGCGTCGCTGTGCAGCGGCACGCCGACAAGCTCTGCTCGCACGCCTTCTTTCTCGACGTAATATTCCTCGAGCGCAGGCTCCCACCCGTAGGGAACGACGATCAGCGCGTCGGCAGGCAGGTCGGCATAATGGCGCGCGATGGCCCGAAAATCGTCGTGCTGATAGCGTGGATGCGCCAGGATGGCGTTCAAACTCGCGGCGGCGGTTGCCGCAGCGACTGCCAGCCCGCCCGCCAGCGCCACGCGCCGCAACCCGAGGTCATCGGGCAGGCAGCCCAAGCCTAGCGCGACGACCAGCAGCGCCGCCGGAACGCCCGCGATGAAATAGCGCGGGTGGAAATCGATGTGCGCGACGTGCAATTCCACCGTTGCCAGCGCCGGGAGCAGGATCGCTTGCGAGAGGATCAGCAGCGTGGCGCGCGTCCGGCAACGGATCAGCAGCGCCGCACACGCGAGCACCATCACCAGCGCGAAGATCGCGGAGGCGATGTTCAGTTCCAACTCCGCACCGACCAGCGCCGGAACCGGCGCGAAATATGCGCGCCAGATGTCCCAGGACAGGTTGAGCGTGAGCGCGGGCGGCGTGTTGAGCGGCGTGCCGCTAGGGGACTGGCTGAGCAACCACGGCAGGTACAGTGCCAGCGCGAGCGCCTGCCCGCCGATCCAGATCGCGAGGTGGCGCCAGCGCCGCGTCACCAACCACACGCCCGTGACAACCAGATTCAGCCAGCCGACGACGGGCACGCTCAGATTATGCGAATAGAGCAGGGCGATCTCTGCCACCAGCAGTGCCAGCCACACGCGCCAGCGGAACCGCTCGCCGGGCTGCAGCAAACGTTCGGCCAGGAACAGGATCGCCAGCGCCAGCAGCGGGACGAGCACATACGCACGGATCTCGCGGGCGTACGCCCATAACAGCGGTGACGCGCCGAACAGCGCCCCGGCCAGGATCGCCGCGTCCCAGTGCCCCCAGGCGCGCGCCAATCGCATCGCCAGCGCGACGGTCACCATATCGATCAGCGTCGAGCCGTACCGAAGCGCAAACGCCGAATCGCCCGCGCCGCGATAGAGCAGGTGCATCAGGCTATAGTACAGGGGCGGTGTGTTGTCGTCCGGCGTGCCGATGGGATCGCGGATGGCGCGGATCGACCACGCTTCATCGTGCCACACGCTCGCGCCGCCGAGGTCCCAGAGCCGCAAGCCGAAGGCTACGACCAGCACCGCGAGCGCGAGGCTCAGCGCCCTCACAGGGACGCGCAGGGGATAGCGAAGGCTCATCAGTGGACCACACCCAACCTGCGCAACTCTGAGAGCAGAAGCTGTTCCCAGGGCATGCTGGTCTCGACCGCGACGAAATGAACGCCGCGCCGCAGGCAATAGGCGGCGATATCGCTCTGCCATGCCTCGAACCGCTGCATGTAGAGCGCGTGCATCGCCGGGTCGATAGTGACCTCTTGCGGCGCGCCGGTCTCGACGTCGATCAAGCGGAGATCGCCGTTGATCTCTGGCGTGACTTCATCGGGGGATAACACTTGGATCATGGCGACTTCGTGCCCCCGACTCTGCAGCGCGCGCAACCCTTCCTCGAAACCGTCCGGCGCCATCAAATCGCTGAGCAGCACGACAAGCCCCGCGCGCGGCGTGCGTAGCGCGAAGTCTCGCAATGCCGCGTTGAGGTCGACCGGCCCGCGCGTGTAATTGTTCTCCAGCCACTTCAGCAGGCTGAGCGTTTGCCCGCGCCCGCGCAGCGGCCCCCAGCGATCCGGGCCATCAGGGCGCAACACCTGCACAGAGACGCGATCCCCGCTGCCGAGCGCGATATACGCCAGCCCCGCCAGCACGCGCCGTGCGTAAAGGAACTTGTGCCGGTCGCGGCTGCCTGCGCGCGGCCAGTCCATGCTGGCGGAGCCATCGAGTAGCAGATACACCGCCAGGTCTTCTTCGTCTTCCAGCAGCTTGATGAACGGGCGTTCCAGCCGGGCGTAGATATTCCAGTCAATGCGGCGCAGATCATCACCGCGCACATAATTGCGATAGTCCGCGAACTCGATGCTGGTCCCGCGCCGCGACGAGCGCCGCTCACCCTTGATCGCCCCGGCGCGGATCTTCTGCGCCATCAGCATCAGGCTATCGAGCTTGCGCAGTGTTTTTTCGTCGAAGAGTCGCTCGGCCATGATGCTCCGCCTGCTATGAGGTGATGTCCTGGCGTCTGAACAGGAAAATGGTCAGGCTGATGAGCCCGATGACCCACACTGCGATCACCAGCGCCGAAAACTCCGCGCTGTCCCGCACGACAAGCGCATCATCTGCGCCGAACATGACTTCGAACGGCGCGGAGTGCCCAACGCGGAACCAGGAATCCAGGTTCAGCAGGTTGTAGCCGGGCGTAAGACGGTAGATGTGCACGATATCGCGAAAGTCCAGAAAATACGCGATCAGAATCAGCCCGACGAGCAAGAGGTTTTCGAGGATTGTCAGCCCGTAGGCGACGAGCACCCCGCCCAGAATCGAGCGCGTGAGCATCCCCGCCAGCGCCGCGTAGCCTGCCGCGATCAGCGTTGAGAGGAAGCCCAGCCCGGCGGAACGGGCGTAATCGCTGGCGGTCGTTCGCAGCACATCGCCGGTGATCTCCGGGCCGTAGGAGGCACCCGCGATCGCGCGCAGCAGCCCCATACCCGCTGTCAGCAGCACTGACATCAGCGCGAACGCGACGACGACGAACACGCTCAGCGCGAGGAACTTGATCACGATTAGCGCCACGCGCCGGTTGCGCGGAATCAGGTTCTTCCACGTCTGCCACTGATATTCGCCTGCGAACATGACTGCGGTGAACCCGATCAGCAGCAAGCGACCCAGCGGGTTGTTGAGGAAGCTCCACGCGCCGGTGAGCGTTTCGGTCCAGGTCACCGTATCCGCCGAGAACGACGTGCGCGCCGATTCGGAGAGCGCCAGAATGATCGCGAGCACGACTGTGAACGCCACCGCGCCAATTGGGAATATCCAGATCAGGAAGCCGGTCAGCCAGCGATGCCCTGCGATCTTCGTCCATTCCGCGCGAAAGAGGTTAACCATGTGGCGCTTCCTCGCTTACAACCGAGAGGAAATATTCCTCAAGCGACTGGCGCTGGCTGGTGATCTGGTACACGTCGATATTTCGCTGCACCAGGTTCCGCACAATGGCCGGAATATCGTCGCGCGCCGCCTGCACGCTCAGCCACGTCGTATTCGTCGTGACCGGCCAGTGCTCGCTCAGGATCGCCGCGGCGGTGTCCAGTGGGCTGGCTTCGATGCGCAGCGACGTTCTCGCTTCGAGCAACTCGCTCACCGCACCTTCGCGCACGATCGCGCCACGCTGGATGATCGCCACACGGTCGCAGATTTGCTCGACCTCGCTCAGCAAGTGGCTGGATAGGAAGATCGTCTTACCCTGCTCGGTCGCCAGTCGCCGGATGAACTCGCGGATTTCGTGCATCCCGCTCGGGTCGAGGCCGTTCGTCGGCTCGTCGAGAATCAGCAGGTCCGGGTCCCCGAGCAGCGCGGCGGCCAACCCAAGCCGCTGCTTCATCCCGGTCGAGTAGCCTTTGACGCGCTGGTTCTTGCGCTCTGCCAGCCCGACCTGCGCCAGCAGCGCATCAATCCGCGCCGGGTCATACTGGTCGGCAGTGCGCGAAAAGACCTCAAGGTTACGGCGCGCAGGCAGAAAGTTGTAGAAACTCGCGCCCTCGACGATCGCGCCCACGCGCCGGAGCACTCCCGGGTGGTGTGCGACGTCCTGCCCGTAAATGAACGCGCGTCCGGCGGTCGGATGCAGCAGGCGCAGCAGCATCCGGATCGTGGTCGTCTTCCCCGCACCGTTCGGACCGAGAAAACCGTAGACCTGCCCTGGCTCGACCGTCAGACTCACGCCCTGGACGGCCTGGATCTTCTTCCGCCCGCGGCCAAAGTGCTTGGTCAGGCCCTCGGTAGTGATCGGGGGGTTCGTCCCGTTCATGCGTTATCGCTCTCTGCGACCTCGGCTTTGCGGCGTGTGACAAGCACTGGGTGCAGCCGCAAGAGCAGCACGATCTGGAACAGGCGGATCAGGTACGCCATCCGCGCCATGCCATCCAGTTCGGCGGCGCGGGCTGGCGCCAGCAATTGCTCGATCAGCGAGTGCCGCGTTTCGGGCGTTTGGTCGCCACGCCCCTCGACTGACAGCCGCCACAAGAGGTTGTATAGCCCCCAGAGCGCTTCCTCGTGGACCGAGCCGAACTCCGTCTCCCAGGCGCGGACGTGCTGAAGCGTCGCGAAGCCCTCGGTGGCGCCCGCCAGCCCGCCGGACAGCGCGTTTTGCAGCAGGTGAGCGCGGTCATCTGTGGCCGAATCGAGCAGATCGCGCACTGCGATGATGCCGATTGACGTCGCCGCCAGCGCCGCGCCGAGCAGGCTGTACTGCTTCGACGTGAGCTTGCTACGCACGTTGACCAGGTAACAATAGAATTGCTGCGCGACCTCGTGGGCGGGCTGCGCGCCGGGCGTGTCCGCGGCGAGCAGCAGCGGCTGGAGCGCCCACAGATCTTCGGGTACAGGCTCGGTCAGAAGTCGCTGAACGAGTGTTTCGAGCGCCATCCTCTTAGTCTCCCGGTGGGACGTGTGCCAGCAGATCGCGGATCACTGCGTCCGGCGCGATGCCCTCAGCTTGCCCCTCGAAGTTGAGAATCACGCGATGGCGCAGTGCGGCTCCAGCGATCGCCGCTACATCGTCATACGCCACGTTATACCGTCCATCCAAAAGCGCGTTCACCTTTGCGCCAAGCACCATCGCCTGCCCGCCACGCGGGCTGGAGCCATAGCGCACGTACTGGCGCACGGACTCCGGCGCCTCGTCCGACTCGGGATGCGTCGCAATCACCAGCCGCGCGATGTACTCGCTGATGTGCGTGGCAATCGGCACCTGTCTCACCAGGTCGCCCATTCCGATGATCTGCGCGCCGCTGGCAACTTTGCCGGGGCGGGGCTGCTCGGCGCCGGTGGTGCGACCCATGATCTCCACTAACTCCGCGCTCGAGGGGAACAGCACGTCGATCTTGAACAGGAAGCGATCAAGCTGCGCCTCGGGCAGCGGGTACGTGCCTTCCATCTCCAGCGGATTCTGCGTCGCCAGCACGAAGAAGGGCGGCGCCAGCGTGTACTTCTGGTTCGCGACGGTGACCGTTTTCTCCTGCATCGCTTCGAGCAGCGCAGACTGCGTCTTTGGTGTCGCGCGGTTGA
>CAZVCM010000189.1:0-8541 GCA_964626105.1 uncultured Thermoflexus sp. | reverse complement strand
TGAGTGGGAGGAGGACGAATAAGCCCATCGCCTGACAGCAACCAGCGAGAGCTTATCGTCGCGCGTGCTGCGCGTCCGCGTCGTATTTCACAGTTCGTGGTTATGAGTGTTCAAACCCCTGATCGCGGTCAGGGGTTTTTGCTTCGCACGATAGGAGCCAATCCGCTGGCGCGGTAGAATGGCGAGGATTGGCCTGCCGCAGAGGAGAGAGCAAAAGCTTATGCATATCCTAGTATCGAACGATGACGGCGTGATGGCGCCGGGGATTATCGCGCTCGCACGCGCGATGCTGCCACTGGGGAAGGTGACGGTCGCGGCGCCGTCGGACAACCAAAGCGCGACCGGCCACCGCAAGACGATGCACAAGCCGCTGCGTGTCAAGCGCGTGAAATTCCCAGTTGAGGGAGTGACCGCCTATTCCACCTCTGGCTCCCCATCGGACTCGGTTGCGGTGGCGCTGCTCGGCTACATCGACGAGCCAATTGATCTGGTGGTGTCGGGCATCAATCGCGGACCGAACCAGGGCCAGGATCTGACCTACAGCGGGACGGTCTCGGCAGCGTTTGAGGCGGTGATCTGGCGCAAACCGGCGATCGCGTTTTCGCTGTGCGACCATTCTGACGACGCCGAATACGACGCTTCGGCGTCGATTGCACGGCAGATCGTGCAGATGAATCTGTATGAGCGCTTGCCCCCGCTCACACTGCTGAACGTCAACATCCCGCCGCTGCCACTCAAAGACATTCGCGGCTTCAAGATCACGCGCCAGGGGCTGCGCCAGTACAACGACGAGCTGGTAGAGCGTGAGGACCCGTCCGGGCGCCCGTACTACTGGATCGGCGGTGGGATGCCTTCGGGGAATGTGACGGAAGAAGGCACGGATCTGTGGGCGACTGATCAGGGCTATGTCTCGATCACGCCCATCCACCTTGACATGACAGCCTATGCGGTGATGCAAGAGATGGAAGAATGGGGTCTGGCTGAAGTAATGCCCGAAGCCTGATCCGCCGCTGAAATCGGCCTTGTTGTCGCCGGGTCGCTATGCTACAATGCTCCGCCGGGTGTCTGATGGGGGACACGCCCCACGGCCCGAATAACACATATCGGGACTCTGCTTGTGTTGTCTGGCACGATGCCAGATTGCGGCGGGGGCTGAACGATATGAACGTTTAAACACAATCAGGAGGATAGTCCACCATGCCAGCAGTCTCCATGAAGGCTCTGTTGGAGACGGGCGTCCACTTCGGCCATCGCGCGCGGAAGTGGAACCCCAAGATGAAGCCGTACATCTTCACCGAACGCAACGGCATTCACATCATTGACCTGCAACAAACGCTTGCCTACATCGACGAGATCTACGCGATGGTTCGCGAGATCGTGGCAGATGGCGGCACGGTGCTGTTCGTCGGCACGAAGCGCCAGGCGCAGGAAACGATCGCGCAGGAAGCCACGCGCTGCAGTATGCCGTATATCAACCAGCGGTGGCTGGGCGGCACGCTCACCAACTGGCGGACCGTGCGCGAGCGCCTCGAGACCATGAAGCGGCTGGAACGCCAGCGCGACGAGGGCGTGTTTGACCGGCTGACGAAGAAGGAGCAGATGCTACTCGACCGCGAGATCGAGAAGCTGCAGCTTCGCTTTGGCGGCATGCGCAATATGTCGCGCTTGCCGGATGTGCTCTTTGTCGTGGACGTGCGCCGCGAAGTAACGGCGGTGAAGGAAGCGAATATCCTGAATATCCCGGTGATCGCGCTGGTTGATACCAACTGCGATCCCGACCCGATTGATTACGTCATCCCGGCCAACGACGACGCGATCCGCGCGATTCGCTTGCTGACCAGCAAGATGGCCGACGCCGTGCTCGAAGGGATCGCGCTGCGCAAGACGCGCATGGACGATGAAGATCTCGGCGAAGAGGATGTGGATTTCGTCTCGGCTATGTCGGATACCGATGCGGATGAAGCGTACCTCGGTGAAGCGACGCTGGCGAAACTGCGCAGCGGCGATTTCGACTTCGGTGATGGCGGTGACGGGGACGACGAGGACAAGGGCGACAAGGACACAGAAGAGAGCGAGGAATAGGAACGGATGGCCCAGATTACGGCACAGATGGTCAAAGAACTGCGGGATCTGACCGGTGTCGGCCCGCTTGACTGCAAGAACGCGTTGGTGCAATTCGAAGGCGATATCGAAAAGGCGGCAGAGTTCCTGCGTGAGAAGGGGCTCGCCAAGGCCGAGAAGAAGGCCGGACGCGCGACCAACGACGGCATCGTTTATGCGTACATTCACCACAACAACCGCCTCGGCGTGATGCTTGAGCTGAATTGCGAGACCGACTTTGTCGCGCGGACCGAGCAGTTCCGTCAGCTTGCGAACGACATCGCCCTGCAGATTGCTAACCTCAACGCGCAGTATGTGCGCCGCGAGGACATTCCGAGCGCGGTCGTTGAGGCGGAGCGTGATTTGCAGCGCCGCCGCGCGCTGGAAGAGGGCAAGCCCGAGAACGTGGTCGATCGCATTGTCGATGGCCGCATGGATAAGTTCTACGAGGACCTCGTCCTGTTTGAGCAGCCGTTCATTAAGGACGACAGCGTCACGATCGGCAACATGATCCAGCAGGCGATCGCAGATCTCGGCGAGAACATCACACTCAGCCGCTTCGTTCGCTTCGCAATTGGCGAAACCGGCGACGAGGGATAAGGTCCGGATAGGATGGGTTTTCTGGGGATTAGGTATATCACCTGATCCCCTTTTTTACGCGCGGAACCAGGGCCATTGATGAGAATGGGAGCAGAGACGAGCAGCGATGACGAATGCACAATCGGTTCCTCACTATCGCCGGATCGTTCTGAAGCTGAGCGGGGAAGCACTGGCCGGTCCGCAGGGGTGCGGCATCGACCCGGACCAGGTCGCCATTATTGCTGCGAAGATCAAGTCAGTGCACGACCTTGGCGTGCAGGTCGGGCTGGTGATCGGCGCCGGGAACCTGTGGCGCGGGCATCGAGGTGTCGAGCGCGGTATGGAGCAGGCGACCGCCGATCACATGGGAATGATCGCGACCGTGATGAACGCGCTGGCGTTACAAGACGGGCTGGAGCGGATCGGCGTGCCGACGCGCGTCCAGACGGCGGTGATGATGAACCAGGTCGCTGAGCCGTACATCCGCCTGCGTGCCATCCGGCATATGGAGAAGGGCCGCGTGGTGATCATCGCTGGGGGAACGGGTAATCCGTATTTCACCACCGACACCGCGGCAGCGTTGCGCGCGATGGAGATCGACGCAGACGTGATCATCAAGGGGACACAGGTGGACGGCGTCTATGACGACGACCCGAAGCGCAACCCCGACGCCAAGCGGTTCGACCACCTGACCTATTCCGAAGCGATCTCATACCGGGTGCGCGTGATGGATCTGACCGCCATCACGCTGTGCATGGACAACAACTTGCCGCTATTGGTGCTCAACATCTGGGACGACCACAGCTTACTCGATGCGGTCTTGGGGCGCGAGGTCGGCACGCTGATCGACGGCGACTAGCTTGCGCCACCCATAACGCGCGAATTTAAGACAGCTTCCCGGTGGTTGGGGAAGCTGTCGCTGTTTTGGTGGTGAGAATACGCGCTTCAGTCCGCCGAATCATCCAGCACGGCGTCAACCGCGAACTGGTTCTCCGCCACGCGCGCGGCGCTGGCAAGCGCTTCGTCACGCGGCAGGCCGGGGCGCGCTTCGTCTGGCCGCATCACATTGCTGAGCGGCAGCACCGAGGCGGTCGGCGGAATTGCGTCAGTATCCAGTGCTTGCAGCTCGGCAGCGTAGGAGAGCACCTGCGACAACTGCTCGGCGTACAGGTCGATCTCCTCGTCGGCCAACTCAAGCCGGGCAAGCTCAGCAATATGGATGACGGTCGCGCGGTCGATTTTCACGTGGCATCGCTCCGGATTGCGGCGTGGCGAGATGGCGCGAGTATACCGTGCTGTGGCGCGTTCTGAAAGAGGTCGCGAGCACGCTTCACGGGTGGCGGAAAGCGCCGATCCTCCGTACAATTCGCGAGAGATCGGTCCCGCTGCAACGTCAGGATTCGCTTATCTTGGAGCGAGAACGCCCCTATCGCACTGTGTCGCGCCGTTACGTGTGGCGCAGCGCGTGGTACAACGTCCGCCAGGACGAACTGGAAGCCGCAGATGGCAGCGCGGCGGTGTATACCGTGGTTGAGAAGCCGGGCGGCGTGTGGATTGTGCCGTTGACCGATGGCGGTGACCTGGTGCTGATCGAGCAGTACCGCTATCCGGTCGACGATTGGTGCCTCGAAGTGCCGGCGGGCAACATCGAACAGGGTGTTCCGCCCGAGGTCATGGCGGCGCGTGAACTTGCCGAGGAAGTCGGTGGGCTGGCGCGCGAGTGGGTGCCCGTTGGGCGTTTCTACAGCCTCAACGGCATCTGTGATCAGGTCGCGCATGTCTACGTGGCGCTTGGCGTGACGCTGGCGCGGCCAAATCATGAGCCGACTGAGCATATCAGCGTGAGATTGCTGCCCGTGAATGATGCGCTGCACATGGCGGCATCCGGTGCGATCAACGACGGGCCGAGCGCGCTGGCGCTGCTGCTCAGCGAGCGCGTGCTGCGCGCGCATCTAGGCGAAGGGGAAGCGTGATGCGCCTCTGGTATTGGCTGCTTCTGCTGCTGATCGCGATCTTTCTGGCGGGCTGCGCTGAAGACTCGCCCGACGTGCCAGATGATCCGCCGATCCTGACCGGCTTCGACGGCCTGCCAAAGCAGATCGCGACCGTAGAAATGTCCCCGACGCCCAGTCCGGTCCTGGTGGGAATGCCGCTCGCTGGTGAGTTCCAGCAGCCCACTGGCACGCCGGCGCCACCGCAACCAACGCCCACGCTGACACCCTATGTCGGTGTGTTTCTGGGGCGGCCCACGTCCGAGAGCGGCGAAGCGCTGGTCGACGACATCCCGACGCCAGCCCCGTTCGTCGTCGGGCCGATGGGCAGTTCATCGGTTAGCGGCCTGGGAGATGGGAGCCTGACCGACTGCGCGATCCCACCAGCGGCGCAGTTCGCCAATGCGTTCGCGGCGGATCCCGCATTGCAAGAGCGATTGGGATGCCCGGTCGGGGCAGGGAGCGCCGAGGAACTCGCCGCGCAGCCTTTTGAACGCGGGACGCTGTACTGGCGCCAGAATAAGCAAATTTATGCTTTGGCGCATAGCGGGCAGTTCTGGCAGGTCGCTGATACGTGGCAGGAAGGGATGCCCGCCGACGATCCCGCGTATAGCGCGCCCGCCGGGTTGATTCAGCCGATCCGAGGGTTTGGGCTGGTCTGGCGCAATAATCAGGCGATCCGCGATGCGGTGGGGTGGGGCACGCAAAGCGAGACGCTGATCGGCGGCTTCTGGCAGGACTTCGAACGCGGCGCGATGTTGCAGGGCCTGCATGGGCAGATTGTTGCGATCTTCCCGGCTGAAGGACAGCACTCCGGCCCGCTGGCGCCGTAATCGCTACAGGCGGCGATCCCCAAGCACCGGGAAGGTGCGCCGCACTTCTTTGACGCGCTCCAAATCCACTGTGACGGTGTAGACGCCTTCCGGCTCGGCGACTTCGAGCACGACGTCGCCCCAGGGATCGACTACCATCGAATGGCCGAAGAAGTGCGCGCCGGTCTCCTCGTCGTCGCCCGTTCGGTTCACCGCGACCATGTAGCACTGGTTCTCAATGGCACGGGCGCGCAGCAGTGTCCGATAGTGGTCAAGCCGCGGGGCCGGCCATGCCGCAGGCACGAATACAATCTCGGCGCCGTCATCTGCATAGCGGCGGAACATCTCAGGAAAGCGCAGGTCGTAGCAAATCGCGAAGCCTGTCCGCCCCCAGGGGAGATCGAGCGCCAGCGGCGCCTGCCCGGCGGTGATCCACCGGTCCTCGCCAGTGTGGCGGAAGAGGTGGACTTTGCGATAGGCGCCCATGATCCCGTTTAGCGGCGACACCACCGCGATGGTGTTGAACACACCCACGCCGCGCTTCTCGAAAAGCGAGCCAAAGATGTGCAGGTTGTGCTGCCGAGCGAGCGCGGCAACCTGCGCAAACAGCCCGCCGCTGAGCGTGCTGGCGACCTCTTGGCTGCGCTCGAAAGCGTCGCCGGCGTCCCACAACTCCGGCAAGACGAGCACATCGGCGCCGTTTTGCGCGGCGCGGGCCGTGATCTCTTGCATGTTCGTCCAGTTTGTCCGAGGCTGGCCCTTGCGGACGGTCATCTGCCCCAACGAGACGGTAAGTGTGGTCATCTGGGAACCCTTTCCAGAAAGCGCAGTATCCCTAACAAGCTTCTAGACGGTCGTGTGCTCTTGCCATAGCTCGATCGCCGTGTCCGCCGCGGCCTCGGCGCTGAGACGCGACGTGTCGATCGTGGTCAGCCCCAACGCGGTTACGGCTTGCTCGCGTTTCAGGCGGCTGAGCATCGTTGCGCGGTTGTAAGGGTTGTGAAACCACGCGCCGCGCGCCGCGTGCAGGCGTCGAAGTTGCTCGTTCAGCGGACAGACCAGGCACAACATCACGCCCGACTCAGCCAAGCGGGAGCGATTGGTTTCCTCAAGCATCGTGGCGCCGGGGACGATCAGGATCGATTGCCGCCGCAGGGCAAGCTCGCTGACCGCCGCGGCTTCCAGCGCCTTGAGTCGCGCCTCACCGAACAGCGCGCGGATCTCGTCGGCGGATTGTCCCTCGCGCGCCAGGATCTCTGTCTCCAGGTCGAGCACGTCGACACCCAGGCGGCTGCCAATCATCCGCCCAATTGTAGTCTTGCCGACGCCTTTCGGGCCAGTCAGGATCAGGTTGAAGTAGGGCGCGCCGTCATAGAGGGTCATGTCGGTGTATGTCCGTTGCGCCAGCCCGGATACCAGCTATCGAGCAGGGGCAGCAACTCGCGCAAGTCCGTGACGATGCCATCTGGCTCGATCTCCGTATCCGGTGGTGCGGTGTCCGCATTGTTCGCGCGCCACACCGCGCGCATCCCGGCGCTCTGCGCACCGAGAATGTCCGCGTGCAGGTGGTCGCCCACGTAAATCGCCTGCTCAGGCGTCAGCCCCAGCATATCCAGCGCCACGTGGAAGATGCGCGGATCTGGCTTGAGATATCCGACGTCAATCGCGGAGATGCGGCACAACGGAAAGTAATCCATCAGGCGCACGTGCGCCAGCTCGCGGTCGCGCAGGGTCATAGACTGCGAAGCGTTGGTGATGATGCCGAGCGCCAGACCGTGCGCGCGAAGCTGTTCCAGCACGCCCGGCACTTCAGGGTAGATTTGCAGGTTTTCGTGCGGCTGCCAGTCATACGCTTCGTGGAGAAGGTCGGTCGTCAGGCGATCTTCCGGGACGCCACACTTCGCCAGCGACCGGCGCAGCACGCCCATGTGATCGACCGGGACCAGCGTGCGGTTTGCTTCGGTCCAGGCGTCGTTGAGTTCTTCAATGAAGCACGTCTGCAGCGCTTCGACGGTTGTTCCGTCCCAGGGTTGTACGCGCTCGCCGATTACCTCATACAGCGTGCCGAATCGGCGGGCGATCTCCTCGTCCCACGGGCCGGTCGAATCCCAGTCGATGAGCGTGTTGTCCAGATCGAATAGAACCGCTTTCAACATAGAGCATTTCGTCCTTCAGATTGTGATTCGGTGCGACTGTAGCATGGCGGCGCGGAAGTTTCAATGGCCGGATGTCGTTTGCCCTAGCAGGGCGCGGTAGACCGCGACCGTTTGCTCTGCGACCTGCTGCTGGGTGAAACGCGCCAGCACGCGCGCCCGCCCGCGCTCGGCAAGGTCGCGGCGCAGCGCGGGGTCGTCCAGCAGGCGGCGCAGGTGTTGCGCCAGATGGTCGCGATCGCTTTCGGGGAAGACCAGCCCGGCGTCGCCAATGACGTCCGGGATCGCGCCGCTCGATGATCCGACGACCGGCACGCCGCAGGCCATCGCTTCGATGATCACGCGTCCGAACTGCTCTTTCCAGTTAGGCCGCGTCAGCGAGGGGATCGCCAGCGCGTCAATCGACCGGTAGAACGCGGGCATTTCGGTCGAGCGCCGCGTTTCGAAGCCGATGTACTCTGCGAGGCCAAACTGCCGCGCCAGATCGGCCAGCGCGGCGCGCTCCGGCCCGTCGCCGACAATTGCCAGGCGCCAGCTTTCGTGCGGAAGCTGCGCCAGCGCGTGGAGCAGGTCGGCGCCCCCTTTTTCCTCGCGCAGCCGCCCGACAAATCCGACCGTAAAGCGCGATGGATCGCGCGGCGCGGCACGGGGGGCGAATATCACCGGATCGACGCCGAACTGCGGCACGACCGCCACCGGCCCGCGATAGCCTTTCGCGCGCCAAACGTCTGCCGCGCTCTGCGTGCCCATGATCGCGTAGTCCACCGTGCGTAGCACCCACTGTTCGAGCCACGCGCCCGGCGGCGGATAGCGGCGGGCGATGTTCTGCCAGCTAAAGAACAGCGTGCGCGCGCCGCTTCGACGGGCGTGCCAGAGCGCGTGCCATGTCGCGAGATTGTATGGCTC
>CAZVCM010000188.1:0-8566 GCA_964626105.1 uncultured Thermoflexus sp. | reverse complement strand
CGAGCACTATGTGGAGATCAAGGCGCGCACGTGGTCGCACACCGACGCGGAATACAAGGCGGAGCTGGCGAACGAGATGCTGACGCACGTGCTCGGCGTCGAGGAGAAGGACCGCATCACGACCGAGTACGTCGATCTGTGCGCGGGCGAGGGATAGCGAGTTTGTAGTCTCACGCGAAGAAAAACCGGGATGCCGAAATTGAGCGTCCCGGTTTCATTTTCGCTGCGGGGGATGTCGCGTGCCCCACATTACTCATACGGGTTATCGAGCCTGAACCCGTGGCCGCGCACCGTCACAATGTACTGGTTGTCGGGGTCAACCTCGGCCAGACGGTCGCGCAGGCGGCGCACCAGCGCGTCGATCGCCTGCTCGCTAACGCCCTCGCCGACCGCTTCCGGCCACACGGCCTCGACCACGCCATCCCGCGTGCAAACCGCGCCGCCCGCGTCATACAGCATTTCCAGCAGGCGATACTGCGGCAGGCTCAGCGGCGGGTCGACTTCCTTCCCGGCGATGAACACGCGCCGCGAGTCCCGGTTGATCTGGAGCCGTCCCAGGCTGCCGGGTAGCTCGTCGACCATCAGCGGGGCGGTCGCCTCGGAGCCGATGTACGTCATCTTCGACGCGAGCGCGACGTTAATCTCGTCGCCATCGCGCAAGGGGACCGGCTCGTCCTTGATCTGGCGGCCATTGACCCACGTGCCGTTCTTACTGTCCAGGTCTTCGAGATAGTATGTCTCACCGGCGCGATAGATGCGGATATGCTCGCGCGAGACCTGGCGCTCAGGCAGCACCAATCCGCATTCGCCCCCGCGACCAATAATAAGCTCCGGCTCCTGGATGATAAACCGCTGTCCTGCTTTTTCACCCTCGTGAATGATCAGCACGGGTTTGTCTACTGCATCTGCCATTGTTCATTCGTCCTTAGACAATGGATCGGCGCCGGTAAGGTGCTCGTTTGGTCCCGTTGGCGGATACCACCAGCCGGGCTGGTAGGCTCCGACTGTCGCGGGCACGGATGCGCGCACAAGCCTTCTGATTGAGAAGTATAGCCAAAGTGCCCCTACACCTCAAGCCCGGCGCGCGGTCGCTCGGGGTCATCCGCGCTGCGGGCAGAGCAGGGCGATCAGTTGCGGCTCAGTTCCACGTTGATCTCGACCGGACTCTCTGTGTCGTCCGCGACCGGGATGGCGTCCGCCGCCACCGGGATATAGCCCTCGGCGCGCACCAGGATGCTGTAGAGCACGGGGCTGTCTTCCGTGCCGCGCGGCAGCAGAACGGGCACCTGAAAGAAGCCCTGGCTGTCGGCCAGCGAGGTGCCGAGCACTTGGGACTGCGACCAGGTGAAATCCTCGACGCTGTACTCCGCGCGCAGGACGATGAACATCGCGCCAGGGATGCCCAGGCCGGTCGCTGCGTCGGTGATGCGGCCCAGCATCTGCACGCCCTCGGCGCTGGCGAACGTCCCGACCGGAAGCTGGCCCAGCCCTACGCGCGCGCTGACCGAGGCCAGTGGGACGTTCTGGATACTGATCTCGAGCGTGTACGTCCCGTCCGGCAGATTTTGCAGGCTTTCGAGGCTGACGAAATAGTCCTCACCGTCCGAGGGCGCGTCCCACGGCTCGGTGATCGTGATCAGCGGGTCGCCATCGAGCAGCCAGCGCCACGTCCAGGGCGTGCCCTGACCGATCAGCCGCCAATTGAAGAAGACGACCAGCGACTCGATCCCGCTGGGGAACTCGGTTCGGGCAGGTTGGACGGTGCCGGGCGCGCCGGGGTCTTGCGTGGAGACGCGCAGATCGGTGAAGATTACCGGGCGGGACGCTTCGGCGCCGCCCGCCACGACGAAATCGGCGGTCGCGCTGAGCGTGTTGTTGACGCCCAGTTCCAGCCGGTAGCGCCCGGGTAAGAACTCAGCCTCGGCGGTGATCAGGTGCGTGCCCTGCGTTTCGAGCGCCCAGACCTCGTCGCCGCGCGCCAGTTCGCGTCCCTCGTAATACCAGATGTACGTCCAGGGTGTGCCCGGTGTCATGTTGCGATAGTTGAAGCGCGCCTGGATCGATTCGCCTTCCGGTAGGACGTAGCTCGTCCCGGCGAGCTGACCAGTGGTGCGGTCGATCACGCCGAAGACGATGTCTGAAAAGCCCGGCTCGGACGTGGGGCCGCCGCCGAGTACGATGCTGCGCGATGCGACCTCGCGCCCCTCGATGAACAGCCGGAAGAAGTACACGCCGTTCGACCAGGGAATGTTCGAGCTGCCGATGTACCACGTGCCGCTGCGCCCGCCGCTCCAGGTGGCAGGTGGCAGCCCGTAAATCGCCTCGGTCACGTCGTCCACGGTGACGCGCAGCTCGTAGATCATGCCGTTGACCATGTTCTGATAGTCGAAGAACAGGTAGAGGCTGGTGATCCCGGATGGCGCGCTGCCGACGACGTTCGCCGGAACGCCAGCCTCGTTGACGCGCGTGGCGAAGAACAGGCGGCTGAAGCTTGGCTCGCCTTCGGGCGGCGCGAGGACCGTGCTGGTCGTGTCCGGCCCCTGGCGGATGCCGAGCGTCGCGGCGCGCACCAGCCCGCGCGCGACGTTCGCCGGGCGCAGCGCGCTGATGAACCCACCGACCGGCACGCAGGCGTCGCTGGTGTTCGCGCGCCCGTCGAGGTTGGTGTCTTGCAGGATGCGGCAGTCGACCGCCTGGCCGCTTGCCTGGCTCGGTGCGATGGTGGGGATGCCGATCAGACGCCCGTCACGGCTGTAGGCGCCGCCGCCGGTCATCGTGCCGGGGATCACCGCACCGGTGCGCACCCAGGCGCGGTCGCCCGCGCGGGCTTCGGCGGTGAAGCCGGTCACCGTGCCACGCGTGACCTCGACCGGCGTGTTACCGAGGTCAGGATAGCCGACGACCGTGATCGTGTCATCCAGCATAATCGTGTCGGAGTCGCCCAGTTCAACGAACGGCAGGCTGAGCGCGCCCGGCTCGATGGGGCGCCCGTCCAGATAGCCGCTGATGCGCAGCACGGCGAGGTTCAGCCCTTCGCTGGCTTCGATCACCTCGGCGGTGTAGGTGGGGACCGGTGGCTCGTCCAGCCGCACCGTGACCGCGATCACGATGCGGTCGGAGCGACACGTCTCGCTGGAGAGCGCGGTGTGCGCGTTGGTGAGGATGAGCCCATCCGCGCTGATCAGCGTCCCCGAGCCGACACAGGAGATAATCGGCTGGTTCTGGTTCTGATAGGTCTGCATCAAGTAGACCGTCGCGCGCTTGATCACCTCTTCGTTCAGCTCGACCAGGGGCGGGGCGGGCGTAGGTGAGGGCGTCGGCGTCGCATCGTCGTCTTCCTGCGCCTGCGCCGGCGCATAGACGGGCGGATACAGCGCGGCCAGCGCGATGCTCAACAGCATGACGCTCGCCAGCGCAACAGTCCAGATGGTTCGGTAAGGGGTTCGTGCTCGTAATTCCATCAGAAGATTTCCAGCGTATTGACCATATTCTCGAAACGGTACAGGTTGTCCTCGAACCGCGTGCGCTCCTCACGATAGGTCACAATGACCGCTTGCGCGCCGCGCAGCGCGACGAGGTCGACGCCTTCGACTACCAGCGGCAGCGATTCTAGCGCGGGGTTGCGCTCGCTCTCGAAGTAGGCGTAGGTCAGGCGGATGGCGGGCGAGCCATCGCGCAGTGTGACGTTCTGTCGCGCGATGACCTGATAGCCGGGCAGGCGCAGCGGCCGGTCGATCTCGATCTGGTGCAGGACGTTCGCGGGCGTGGCGTCTGGCCCGACTGGCAAGATCGACACCTGTAGCAGCGTCTTAAACGGCAGGGCGTTGGGATCGGCTACGCGGAAGACGTACTCGCTGCTGCCGCGATCGACCAGCCAGTCGAGCGGAACCTGCGCGCGCACTCCCGCTTCGAGGTCTTCGAGCGTGACAGTCGCGTTGAGCGCGGAGTCTCGCATGGAGACGCCCAGAAATAGCACCACCGCTGCCAGCGCAAGCGAAAGATATGTGTTCCACCGCTGAGCGAAGGTCAGGCCGGGGCGGTCGTCGGTGACAAGGATCGGCGTGTTCATAGCAGTTCCCTTCGCCCGGCGACGGCTTCCTGGCGCTCGTCCGCGCTCTGGATAAGAAACGCGAAGATGACGAGTATTGCAGCGACGAAGGCGAACGAGAGCAGCAGCCCGCCGATGGGTCGGCTGGCCGTCGCGCCGACGCCGAGCCCGCTTACGATGGCGATGCCGCGAAATCCATAATGGACGCCGCTCAGCACGGCAGCCATTAGCAGCCCGGCAGGCATCCAGATCACGGCAGGGCGGGCGGTGCGCAGCTCTCCGAGGAAGAAGCCGACGACGGTGCCGGTTGCCAGGTGCGCGAAGGTGTTCGACGCGATCCACAGGCCGGTTGCGACAACGGTGGCATTGGAGTCGAGCGCGTACTGCACATTGAGCACGCTCGCGAAGCCCAGCGACACCGCCAGCGCGTAAGCGATCGCGTCCCGTCGCTGGCGGAAGTGACCGGTCCAGACGGTGTAGCGCAGCACCGCGTATTTGAGAAACTCCGCCGCGAACCCGGCAGTGAACGCGTAGCCGAGCACGCGACCGAAGAACCCTTGCTCCGGCAGCCACCGGTCGGGCACGAACACGCGCTCTGTTAGCGGCACGGCGATCGCGTTGGCGGCCAGCGCGCCGAGGATCAGCACGCTCAGCAAGTGCTCGCGCGGCTGAAGCGCGCGCCGCTCGCCCCGGTACGAGAACAGCAGCCACGCACCGAGCGGCAGCAGCGCCAGCGCGAGCCGCCCGTTCGGGTCGCGCAGCGTGACCGGCAGCAGGCCGATGAAGTAGGTGCCCACGTAGATCAGCGCGGTCACCAGAAATAGCACGATGACTTCAAGCCAGGTTGTCGCCCAGACGCGCCGGTACGGGTAAACCTCGACCGGCTCTTCTTCTGGCGCGAGCAATATCGGTTCGAAAGACAACAGCAGCTCCCGGCGGACAGAAATGCAGCGATCAGCACTTAGCCAACCGTAAATTGGTGGCCCACAACGCGTTTGCTCGCCGTTGCGCTCGACGGCGGCATTGACCGCTATTGATGCGCTCTTGAGGCGGTGGTAAACTCGCCTCGCCACCGGGCAATTGTACCGCGCACTCTGCCTGCCGACTATGGCGTGCTGCGCGAGCCTCATCCCAAGCGGTGGCTTTTTTCGGCACGGCGACGCGAGAGGAAGCGATCGGGCGATGGCAAATGAGCGGAAACGCGGGCGAGGGCCGCTTCGGCTGGGCGTGCTGGGCGTGCTGCTGATAGGCTGCCTGCTGCTAACGGCGATCGTGGGCGCGCTGGCGCTGGGCGATGACGACGACACCACGCCTGACGCCGGGAACATGATCGTCTATGGCCTGACGCTCAATCCTTCCGGCTTCGACCCGCACATCCACCAGTCGAGCGAGTTGGGCATCCCGTTCTATTCGCTCTACGATACGCTTGTGTACCGCCATCCGCAGACGATGGAGTTCGTGCCGGGTTTGGCAGAACGCTGGGAGATGGCCGAGGATGGGCTGTCGTGGACGTTCAACCTGAAGCAGAACGTGCGCTTCCATGATGGGACCGCGTTCAATGCGGCGGCGGTGGCGGCCAACCTCGACCGAATTATGGACCCCGATCTCGGCTCGCAGAAGGCGCGCGTGTTGCTCGACGCCTACACCGGCTATGAGATCGTCGATCCGTACACCATCACGCTGCGCCTGTCGCAGCCGTACGCGCCGCTGCTCGACGTGCTGAGCCAAGTTTATCTTGGCATCGCCAGCCCGGCGGCGCTCCAGGCGAATACCAATAACAGTTACCAATGGCATCAGGTCGGGACCGGGCCGTATAAGCTCGACGAGTTCGTGCCGGGGAGCTTTATCCGCTTGGTGCGCAACGAGGAGTATGACTGGGGGCCGGTGTTTTACGCGCCGGTCACAGACGGCTCGCTGGACACGATCGAGTTTCGCTTCTACATCGATCCCGCCACGCGCAGCCTCGCGTTGGAAAGCGGCGAACTGCAGGTGGTGGGCGAACTGCTGCCAACTGACGCCGAACTGCTGGCGGGCAACGTTGAGGTGACGGTGTATCAAGTTCCCGTCCCCGGCACGCCGCAGCAGTTCTTCTTCAACACGCGGCACGCGCCGCTCGACAACGTCACCGTGCGGCAGGCGCTGATCTACGGCACGAACCGCACTGAGATCATCGACGCGGTGTATCAGGGGCGCTCGCCGATCGCGCACGGGCCGCTGACCTCAACCGTGCTGCACTACGATCCCGAAGTCGAGGCGATGTACCCGTTTGATCTGGATCAGGCGCGCGCGTTGCTGGCCTCCCAAGGGCTGCAAGACCTTGACAATAACGGCATTCTGGAATTTGAGGGCGAGCCGCTAGAGTTGACAATGGTCTTCAGCTCATGGAACCAGATGCCCGACGTGGCGCAGTTGATCCAGAGCCAATGGCGCGAGCTAGGAATTGACGTCGAACTGATCCAGGTGCCTGACTTTCCGTCGCTGCGCCAGCGTGTGCGCGACGACGACTATGACGTGATCGCATTCTACGATTTCAGTGTGGAGCCGAGCCTGCTCAACCGCTTCTATCTCAGCGGCGCGGTGAATAACTGGTCTGGCCTGAGCGACCCACAGCTTGACCAGACGCTGTACGAGGCGATGCGGCAGACAGACCCCGCCGCGCGCGCGACGCTTTACTCGGCGGCGCAGCAGCGGATTATGGAGCAGGCGGTCGTGCTGCCGATCCGCGAATATGTCAATCTGGTCGGCGTGTCGTCTGACCTGGACGGAGTGGTGTTCAGCGCGCAGGGCTGGTGGCCGCTGTTGCGCAATTTCCAGTATTCCGGCTGAGCGAGCATGCTTCCTTTTCTGGTGCGGCGAGCCGTGATGGCGCTGGCGGTGGTATGGCTGGCGGCGAGCGCCGCGTTTTTTGCGTTGCGTTGGGCGCCGGGCGACGCGCTCGATGCGACAATGGCGCGCGCGGGCGCGTCTGAGGACCAGATCGCGGCGCAGCGAGCCGCACTAGGGCTGGACCAACCGCTGCCCGTCCAGTATGCACGCTACTGGCTGGACGTCGCGCGCGGGCGATGGGGCGTGTCGCTCGTCAACGGGCAGCCGGTGACCGAGGTGATCGCGCAGAACGTCCGCCCGACGCTGACGCTGGCGCTGGCCGCGCTAGGAATTGCGCTGGCGCTCGGTGTGTCGCTCGGCGTGATAGACGGATTGGAGCGGCCTGCCGGGCTGCGCTGGGCCGCCGGTGGGCTGGCCGCGCTGGCGCTGGCCGCGCCGGTGTACTGGACCGCGACGCTGGCGATCTACGCGCTGACGGTTGCGGTCGCGCTTTTCCCTGGTGTCGGGGCAGAGGGGCCGCGCGCGGTGCTGCTTCCGGCGCTGGTGCTCGGCTTTCACACGGCAGGGAGCATCGCGCGGGTGACGGCAGCCAGCGTCCGCGACGCAGCACGGGGCGATTTTGTCCGCACGGCGCGCGCCAAGGGCCTGCCGGATCGCGACGTAGTAGACCATATCTTGCGCGTGGGGCTGTTGCCGGTGGTGTCGGTCGCGGCGTTGCAGGCGGGATTCTTGCTCGGTGGGACGGTGATTACGGAGATGATCTTCGTCCGGCGCGGGCTGGGCCAGGTGCTGCTGACTGCGGTGACCAATCGCGATTACCCGGTCGTGCAGGGCTTGGTTGTGCTGTCGGCGCTGGTCTACACGGCGCTCAACGCGCTGGCGGACGTGCTGTATCAGCGGCTCGATCCGCGCACGCGGCGCGAGGGGTAGCGCGATGCGGCGCAATCCTCGGGTGGCAGTCGCGCTGGCGCTGGGCGTGCTGATCGCGCTGCTCTCGGTGCTGGCGCCGCTGCTGGCGACACACGATCCGCGCGCAACCAGCCCGCAGGCGCAGCTTCAGTCCCCCTCGCGCGAGCATCTGTTGGGAACCGACTTGCTGGGCCGCGACGTGTACAGCCGGGTCCTGTATGGCGGGCGGCGGACGTTTGGCGTGGCGCTGCTGACCGCGCTGATCACGCTTGGGCCGGGTCTATTGATCGGCGCGATGGCGGGCTTTGCGGGTGGCTGGATCGACACGCTGCTAATGACGCTGCTCGACGCGCTGCTGGCGGTCCCGCCGCTGGTGCTGGCGCTGGCGCTGGTGACCCTGCTGGGCAGCGGCAGCGTACAGATCGCGGTCGCGGTGGGGATCGCCGGGATTCCCCCTTACGGGCGCGTGACGCGGGCGGCGGTGCTGGAAGCGCGGAGTCGCCCGTTTGTCGAGGCGGCGCGGGCGATCGGCGCGCGACCGGCGGGAATCCTGACGCGGCACATTCTGCCCACGATTGCGCCGACGTTGCTCGCGTTCGCGGGGGTGACGTTAAGCTGGGCGATCCTGAACAGCGCGGCGCTGATCTTCCTCGGCTTTGGCGGCGACATCTCCGCGCCGGATTGGGGTGTGATGCTGGCGGACGGGCGGCAGGCGTTTCGCACCGCGCCGTGGGTGGCGCTGGCGCCGGGAGTCGCCCTCAGCGCGACGGTGCTGGCGATCAA
>CAZVCM010000187.1:0-8633 GCA_964626105.1 uncultured Thermoflexus sp. | reverse complement strand
ACAAGTGGGCGCTGCGTGCGGCGGACCTGCTCAACCGACGGATTGTCGCGCAGCGTAATGCGCACGTCCTGCTGCTCGGCACCAGCCAGCGGATGCGTGTCCAACACCAGCAGACCCGTCGTGTCGTCCTCGTAGATCACCACGCCGCCATATTGCGCGCCGAGCACCGCTTGCAGCTCGTGCAGCGCCGACTGGTAGATTTCTTCGGGATCTAGCGACTCGCTGACGCGCGTCGAGACACGGTTGATCAGCCCCAGCCGCTGCGCCTGCGCGTCGAGTTCCGCCGCGCGCTGCTGCGCGTTTTCAAACAGGCGCGCGTTGTCCAGCGCCACTGCCGACAGGTTGGCGAGACGCTGGATCAGCGTCAGGTGATCGTGGAAGCCCAGCGCACCTGCAAGCTCGCTGCCTAGGTGCAGCGCGCCAATCGGTTGCCCGCCCGCGATCATCGGAACGATCAGGCTGCTGCGCTCGCCCGTTTCGTACCATGCCGCCAGGTCGCCCAAGTCGGTGCGCGCGGCTGTGTCACTGTCCAGCGTGTAGATGCGCGATGTCTTCTCGTCGTAGGCCCGGCGCAGCGCGGTCCCCTCGGCAGGGATCGGATCGACCGCGCGGACGGTCACCGCGCCAGAAAGCGCGATCTCGGCGCGCCAGAGGTCAAGCTGCGGCGCGTCCGGCTCGCCAAGCGCGACATGCAGCCGGGTGAAGGGGATCATCTGCTGCAAGCCGATTGCAATCGCTTCAATCACGGACTCGGGCCGCAAGGAGCCAGAGACCGCTTCCATCAACGCGTTGAGGCGGGATTCCTGCTCGGCGGCGTTGACCGTTTCCAGGTAGAGGCGCGTCGTCTCGATGGCGGCGGCGGCCTGGGACGCGAACAACTCGAACGGCTGGAGCGAGGACGCCGTCGGCACGCGCCCGTCGGCAGGCTCGCGCATTCCGATGATGCCGATGATGCGCTTCTGGTCCTGCCCGACGAGCGTCAGGTAGAGCGTGTCTTCGGGGTGCCACTCGGTCGGGCCGACCTCAGGCGGGTCAGGCGGCGCATCATGATAAACGTGATGGCGCACCCAGGGCCGGTCGTAGCGCAGGTAGTACCCCGCGCCGAGCTTCAGCTCGTGGAACGCGAGGTCACCAATCCACGCCCGCCAAACCTTGCCGGGATACACATCCAGCTCAAGCGCCTCGTCCGAGTCATACCCGGCCTGGATCAGCGCGGTCGGCTCCAGGCGCTCGTCACGCAGAGTGATGAAGACCTTGCCCCAGCCCGCCTGATGAATCCCGTCCGCGACGACCTGCAAGCGGGCAGGCACATCCACCGCACGCTGAATCTCGCTGGCGACCATATGAAGCTGCGCCAGCCGGTCGCGCTCGCGGCGAGTGGCTTCAGCCTCTTGCTGGATGCGTGCGATCAGGCGGAAGTTCTCGATGCTAAACGCTGCCTGCCCGGCGAAGACTTCGAGCGCCTCAATCGTCGCCACGTCCGGCCGCCGCCCAGACTGCGGATCATCCACGCTCATCATGCCGAGCAGCCGCCCGCCTGCGCCGTAGAACGGGATAAGCAGCAGGTCGTCGGGATGCCAGGCGCGCACGCCGGGGCCCATCTTCGCCTCGACCACCTGGACGGTGTGCAGCGTGTCAATCAGCGCGCCAGTGCCCTCAGCCGGTAGAAAATAGCTGTGGCTGATCTGATAGTCCGGCTGCATCAAGCCCTGCGCCTGATCCAACGGCGGCGAGACACTTCGCATCTGTTCGAACGTAGCGCGCGGCAGCCCGGCATACGCCGTGCGACGCATCACCTTCGCTTCGTCGTCCACCAGGCTGATCAGGACCGAGTTGAATCCGACCGACTCGCGCACGCCCTCGGCCACTTCGGTGAGCAGTTCTTCGAGCGACGCGCCGCGCCGGAACAGCTCGCCCACCTCGAAAATGCGGTCCATGCGCTCGGCGCGCATCCGAAGCTGCTGGTTTGCTTCAAGCTGCCCCTGATAGCGGCGCGCGTTCGCCACCGCCAGCGCCGCCTCGTCCGCCAACAATATGGCAAAATCGCTGGCGCGCGCGTCGAACGCATCCGGCGTATTGGCGAACAAATGCAGCACGCCGAGTGTGGCATCCTCTGCCGCCAGTGGCACGGCGATCGCCGAGCGCGCTCTGTGCGGCTCGGGCGTCCACTCGCTACTCGTATAATCACCCACCACTACCGGCTCGCCGCCTGCCGCCGCCTGCTCGACCGGCAAAAGATCGGCCAGCGCGTCTTCCTCGCCGAAGCGCTGCTCGACCAGCGGATCATCGGGCGCGGACCAATCCTCGGCAGGCGCGAACAGCACCACGCTCGCGCCGTCCGCACCGGTCGAGCGCCGCGCCGCGCCGCGCACTTCTTCCAGAATGCGGTCGACCTCGATCGTCCGGCGCAGACCGCGGCTGATGTGCCCCAAGCGCTCCAACGTCTCGACGCGCGCGCGGAGCATTTCGTCGGTCGTCTGGTAGAGGCGCAGCCGGTCGATCATCGCCGCGATCTGCGTAGCAATCGGGTTTAGAAGCTGCAAAGCGGTATCGTGGAACGGCTCGCCGTTGCTGCGGTTGGCAACCGCCAGCTCGCCGATCACCTGATCGCGGATCACCAGCGGGACGCGCGCCACCTCGCGCCAGCCCAGATGCCGCGCTACCGTTTGGTAGGGTGCGGGAACGTGCGGCGCGGCGTCGAGCACCGGCTGTCGCTCGCTGAGAATGCCCTGCGCGCCATCCGGCCCGGTGAGGTCAATCGCCAGCGGCTCGTCGAGCGCCACGCCCCAGACATTGCCCGGCTCATAAACCAACTGGCCGCGCGCTTCATCCACCAACGCGATGCTGACCGCTTCCGCCTCGTACAGATTGGCGAGCGCGATCAATATCTGCTCGGTCGTTTCGTGCAGCGGGCGCACCTGCGACGCGAACTCGGTGATCACGCGCAAGCCTTCGGCCTGGTGCGTGCGGCGCTGCATCTCGCCGTACAATTGCGCATTGTCGATCAGGATCGCCGCCTGCCCGGCGAACAGCGAAAGGATGCGCGCGTCGTCCTCGGTGAAATCGCCGCCGCGCTTGTCCGCGATCTGAATCAGCCCGCGCCGCGCCCCACGCACAATCAACGGCGCCAGCGCAATCCGTTCGATACCGAGCGCCGTCGCCATGCGCGCCAGATCGCTGTCGCTCACCAACGGATCGCGGCGCAGATCGTTGCAGTACCATATCGGGCGGTCCTGCCAAAGCTCCGCGATCACGCTGCCCGGCGCGGACGGAAGCTGGTAAAAGCTCACGCTCTCGTCGTCCAGGCCGAAGAACGGGCGCTGGCTGACCAGCACCTGCGACTGCGGGTCATAGAGCAACACGCCACAGCGCCGGACATCCATCAACTCGGCCACGCGCCGCGTGATGTGGTCGTACAGTTCTGCGGGGTTGCGCAGCGCGCCAATCGCCTCGGCGATCTGCTGCAAACCGCCGAGCTCCCGCGATCGCTGCTGCGCGTCCTCGTAGAGCCGCGCGTTCTCGACCACCATCGCGGCCTGGTTGCCATAGGAGATCAGCGCGCGCATATCCGCGTCGGTGAAGCGCTGCCCGCCGTGCTTGTTCGCCACCAGCAGCAGCCCGACGCGCCGCGTGCCGATGGCCATCGGAACCACTGCCACGCGCCGCAGGGGAATGGCCGCCTGCACGTCATCCAGCGCCAGCGCCGCCGTAACCGGCGAATCCGGGTCGTTGGTGTACCACCAGGGCCGGTGCATCAAAGCGTCGTAAAGCTCAGAGCCGGGCGGCATCTCCAGGCGATGCCCGCGCATGAGGGACTCCGGCACGCCGTAGAATGGCGGTTGGCTGCGGAAAATATCCTCATCGGGATCGTAGAGCATGATGCCGCACAACTCGACATTCGCCAGATGCGCGATGCGCTGCGTGATCTGCGCGTAGAGTTGTTCGGGGTCGCCAAGCTGGCTGATCGCGGCGGAGATATGCTGCAAGCCGGTGAGTTCGTGCATCCGCGCCGATTGCTCGGTGCGGAGCCGCGCGCCTTCTATCGCGGCGACGATCTGCCCGGCGATCACCTGGAGCAGCGCGACGTCTTGCTGGGTGTACGCATCCGGCGTGCGACGGGTGAGTTCAAGCGTGCCGACAAGGCGATCATCCAGCAACAGCGGGATACCGAGGAAGCTCTCGAACGGTTGCTGGCCGGGGCGGGGCGCATAGTCCGCCCGCGCCGACGTGTCATTGACCAGCAGCGGCTGCCGGTAAAGCGCGATCCACCCGCTATAGCCCTCACCAACCGGGCAATCAGCCGGTTCCTGCGCTTCAGGCGGAATTAGCGATCCGGTGGCGGAGAGCTTGTTCGAGCGCCCCACCGTGCGGAGCACCTGGGACTCGGCGTGCCAGAGTAGCACTTCCGCGCTGTCAAACGGCACTGCCTGCTCAATGATGCGCAGCAGCGCGTCGATAGTGGGACCAAGCGGTTGGTCCGCGCCCGCAGCCTGAGCGAGGTCAGTCTGGAGCGTCAGCGCGCGCAGAGGGTCATACTCGGCGGACGCGTACGGGGTCGCGCCGGTCATCTCGCGCAGCACGACGACCATGCGCGGCCCTTGCGCCGCCGGGATCGCATGCGACATTGCTTCGAGGCGGCGTTGCCCCAGGCGCAGCGCAGCATGCCCTGGATGCGCAAACAGGTCGAGGAACGCGTCAGCGGGCTGGATCATCTGCGCCATCAGCGCAAGATCGGGTGTGCCGCCATCCGTGCCGAACCAGGCGCGCGCCTGGTCGTTGGCATAGACCACGCGCCCGCGATCCTCGGCGACCACCACTGCCTCGTCGCCCTCGGCCAGTGTCAGGGGCACGATCGGGCGTTCCGCCGCCCACTCGCCGTCCGCGTTGCGCCGCGCCTGCCGCACCAGCAGCGCGATCCACGCCGCGAAAATGAGACCGGTGAGGATCAGATAGGCTTCAATCATAAAACTTTGCTCGCTTGCCAGCGCAGGTCATCGCCCGGCCGGATCGCCCGTTGGTGAGATCGCTCGCCGCGTGTCTACCACTCGGCGGCGATCGGCTCGTCGTCTTCTGTCCGGCCTCGGCGGCGAGTCTCCGCCGCCAGCTCTGTGATCTCGCGAATGTCGGCGTACTGGCGATTGGCGTTCGAGATCGCACCAACGGCCAGCGACATCAGTGGCACGCGTTCGTCGTCGCGCAGCAAATACCCGCGCTCGCGATCGATGAACGAATAATGTTGCTGGACGCCCTCGGCGAAGCGCTTCGTCAGGCGTTCGATCAGGGCTGGCGCGCGGTCAGAGTAGGTGATCACCGCGAAGTTGTCGCTGCCAGCGTGCCCCAAGAAATCATTCGGCGTGCCCTGCTCGTCAAGCATCTCGCCCAGCAACAGCGCCATGAATCGCAGCAGCTCGTTAGCCGCCACGAACCCGTACACGTCTTTGAACGCGTCGTAGTGCAGGATGCGAATGTCGACATAGGTCCAGACCGCGTCCTCGCGGATCAGATCGCGCAGCTTTTCCTCGATCAGCGAGCTGCTCGGCAATCCGCTGTTCGGATCGGTGTAATTATCCCGCGCGGCGCGGTCGATCTGGTTCTTGACGCGCAGCTTCAGTTCTTCGATGTCGAAGGGCTTGGTGATATAGTCGTCGGCGCCCAGTTCCAGCCCGGCGATCTTGTCGCTGCGCTCGTCTTTCTGCGTCAGGAAGATGATCGGGATGTGACTGGTGCGCGTGGTGGATCGCAGCTCCCGGCAGACGTCATAGCCGTTCATATCCGGCAGCATGATGTCCAGCACAATCAACTGCGGAAGCTGCTTGCGCGTCAGCATCAGCGCATCGGCGCCACGCGGAGCCACCTGCACATCGTAGCCCTGCCCGCCGAAATAGATGCGCAGCATGTTCGAGATATCAAAGTCGTCTTCAACGACGAGGATTCTGCCCTTACCCATTCGTCCACCTTCCCCTGCCGCCAGTTGAGCAGTTAGCCGTCAGCGGTCAGCAGTTAGCTGAAAACGGTGCATCGGACACGGCTCCTGGCGCGAGCGTGAGACAGCGCGAAACATCGCTGTTCTGGCGCTTGCTAATCGTTAATCACCAACCGCTTGGCTCCCAACTATACAGGCGAATGCGTTGAAGCACCAGTGAGGCAGTGTAAAGGCGGCCCAACGAGCTTTCGGCCCGGCATCGCGCTCAGAGCGACGACGCACGCCGGGTCTGCGCTGCATGCGCCCGCTCGCGGACATGCGCGATCTGCTCAGCAGTTACTGCGCGCTCGAAGCTGCGGAACCCGCTCAGCCGGAAGCCGTGCTTCGCCGCGATCGTGCCGACCTCGTTCACGCGCTCCAGGCTGATGTACTTCCCCACGCTGTAATCTTCGTAGCGGCCCTCGAGCGCCAGCGCCATCGTCTCCGCCATGCACGCGTACGACTTACCCGGCGGAAAGCCGAAGTCGAAGCCAAAATCAACCGGCCCCGGCACCTCAACCATGCCCCCTTCGATCACCAGCACATCGGGCCGCGCCTGCGCCACGCGGACCGACACATCACGCGGGCGCGCCACGTCGCACACCACCGCGCCCGGCTTCAAGTGCTCCGGTTCGATCACGCTGGATACCGAGCTGGTCACGGTGAGGATCAGGTCGCAGGCGTAGATGCTGGCGATGTCCGTGCTGGCCGTCACGCGCGCCGCGCCGCCTTCGCACCGCTCGCGGACCTCGTTGAGCGCGTCCTGCCGCCGCCCGACAAGCACCAGCTCCGGCACTTCGCGCGCGAGGATTTGCGCGCAGACGCCTGCAATCGTGCCTGTCGCGCCGACCACGGCTGCTGACGCGCCCGCCAGCGGAATCTCCATCTGCCGCGCCGCCTCGCGCACCGCTTCGACCGCCATGTAGATCGTGTACGCGTCACCGTTGGTCACCGGCAGCGCGAGCCGCTCCGCGATCGTCACCCCGCCATCGCCCACCACCGAGGTGTACGCGCCCAGGCCGAGCAGCCGCGCGCCCAGTGACTCCGCCTTGTGCCCGCACGCGACGATCTTGCGATAGACCGTCTCGACCGGCAGGCGGAGCATCGTCTTCGGCGTGAACGGGCACGCAATGAACCAGCCGGTGACCGTCTTGCCGGTCGCCACTGAGCGCACGCCCGTGATCTCGGAGATGTAAACAGGCGGGAAGAAGCGCGACAGGTAGTTGATCTGCCCCTCGGTCAGCAGCTTGCCGACCAGCGGCCACTTACGTGAGACATCCTTCTTCGGGTCGATGGGATGGATGATGAAAGCGAAGGTGTCAGATGACATCATTCAGATATTCTGCTACTCAACTCCGGGGGGCAGGGCATCACGCTCGCCGCTCATTCCCACTCTTCAAGATAGGCGGCTTCGGATTCGGCGTGGCGCGGATAGCGGCGCTTGTGCAGGCGCGCGATCGACGGGCGCAGCTTGTGATGATCGCTTTCCTCATACGAGATGTTCTTGGCGATCACGCGGCGCTCTGGCGTGGCGACCAGGATCGCGTCCGACTCGATCACGCGCGCGGGCATGATCACCATGCCCGATCCCACGCGAGAATTGTGCCCCACGCATCCGCCGAGCACCGGCTGCCCGGAGTCTTCTAGCGCGCCTTCCGCGTTGATGGCGCGCAGCGGCGCCGGGAGCAGGTTGAAGTCGGTGAAGGTCGTCCCCGCGCCGACAAAGCTATTCCGACCGACCACGCACATCTGCAGGCAGGTGTTCTGCGCGACGATAGCGTATTCCATCAGCGTCGTCATAAACAGCGCGGCGCGGAACGGCAAAAAGCAGTTGTTCCCCACCACGCTCAGCATCAACTGGCAGCCCTGCGCGATGTTCACCGAGTCGCCAATCACGCAGTTGTCGATCACCGCGCCCGGGCCGATGTAGCACCCGCGCCCGATCGTCGTCGGCCCCAGGATCACCGCCGAGGGATCGATGATCGTCCCCTCGCCAACTTGCACCAGCTTCGAGCACGAGAGTAACTGCTTCTGCTCCAGAATCGCGCGGAACAGCACCTTCAGCGCGAAGAAGTTGTGCCGTGAGAGATACTCCTCGAAGCGGCTCCCGCGCGAGAACACGCCGAGGATGATGTTCGCGAAATAGACGTGCACCCAGCTATCGATCGACAGGCACGAGCGCTCGGTCAGCAGGTGCGTCAGGTCGAGGTCGCGCTCCGCAACACCCGGCTGCCCGCCCGGCTTGAGGTTCGACATCGAGTCCGGGACGTTGTAATAGCCCTTCTCGCGATAATCGCTAAAGATGGGCACGTCGCGCCAGTGCCGCGCCTCGACATAGCCTTTCGGGAAATACCACAGATCAAGCGGGTAATGCAACGGGGCGCCGCTGTGGTCGCGCACAGGCTCCAGGCGCGAGAGGGGAACGCCGTACTTCATCCACGCCGCGTCGCTGGCGGGGAGCACCGCCCGGCTGGGAAGCTGGCTGGCCTGCGCCTGCTCGAAGAACGCGCTGAAAAACTCGATATCGAAATACAGGTTATCGCGATAGACCACACACTCATCACGCCCCGGCGCGATGTGCGGCAGATCATGCACCGTGCTCAGCGGAAGCTCTGCTTCGGTCGGTCCGAGCACCTCGTCCAGAATGTCGGCGTGGTGAATCTTCAGCGGC
>CAZVCM010000186.1:0-8673 GCA_964626105.1 uncultured Thermoflexus sp. | reverse complement strand
GACGTGCAGGTGACGGTCGACTGGCGCGAGCAGCACAAGCTGCTGAAGCTGCGCTTCCCGGTCAACCAGATTTTCATCCGCGCCGTGTATGAGATCCCATACGGGCACATCGAGCGCGAGACGACCGGCGACGAGGAGCCGGGCCAGAGCTGGCTTGATCTCTCCGGCACGGTACGCGAGACGGGCGAAAAGTACGGGCTGAGCCTGCTTAACGATGGCAAATACAGCTTCGACGTCAATGTGCGCGACATCGGCCTGACGGCGCTGCGCAGCCCCATCTACGCGCACCACATCCCCGCGCAGCCGCAACCGGACCGCGATTACCGCTACATCGACCAGGGGATGCAGACGTTCACCTATTCGCTGCTGCCGCACGCCGGGTCGTGGGAAACGGCGGGCACCGCGCGCCGCGCCGCCGAACTCAACCAGCGCCCGATTGTGCTGCTGGGGACGTTCCACGACGGACCGCTGCCGCAGCGCCGCACCATGATCGAGGTGTCGCCTGAGAATATCGTGGTCGGCGCGGTCAAGCTTGCCGAGGACAATGACGACCTGATCGTGCGCTGCTACGAGAGCACCCGCGTGGCCACCGACGCGGAGCTTCGCGTGGGCGAGCGCGTCATCCCGCTACGCTTCGGCGTGTCCGAGATCAAGACGCTGCGCGTGCCGCGCGACGACTCGCAGCCGGTGATGGAAACAAACTTGCTCGAGCTTGAAGACGAGCCGCTGCCATGACCGGGCCGCTGCATCGACGCATTTCGCTGGACGGCGCGACGTGGACGTGCAAGCCGTTTATCGGCATGGACTGGCGGATGCGCCAGTCCCACCTGCCGGATACGCGCGACGCGCGTGGCTGGCTGCCCGCGACCGTCCCCGGCAGCGTGGCGCATGACGCGTGGCAGGCGGGCGAGATTCCCGATCCGACTATCGGGCGCAACAGCGAGGCGTGCGAGTGGGTATCGCAGCGCGTGTGGGTCTATCGGACGCGTTTCACCGTGCCGGAAGACCTGCGCGGGCGGCGCGCAACGCTCGTCTTCGAGGGCGTGGATTACGAGGCGCAGTTCTTCCTCAATGGGGAGCGGTTGGGCGCGCATCGCGGCATGTATACGCCTGCGTTGTTCGAGGTGGGCGCTGCGCTGCGCTTCGACGCGGAGAACACGCTGGCGGTCGTCATCCAGCCGCCGCCGGATGAGCAGCCCCAGGTCGGGCGGACGAGCCTGGTCCGTACGCACAAGAGCCGCATGACCTACTGGTGGGACTTCTGCCCGCGCCTGGTGCATGCGGGCATCTGGGACAGCGTGCATCTGGACTTCACCGGGCCGCAGCGCATCGCGGATGCGTGGGTGCGCTCCGAGCTAGAAGACGACTTTCAGCGCGCTGAGGTTGCTGTGCAGGTGACGCTCGACGCGACCGCCCCCGCCGACGTAGAGATCGCGATCGCGCAACAGAATGAAGTCATTGACCGGCGCGTCATGCGGTTCGAGGATGCCGTTGGCGCAGCGCGCTTCACGCTGGAGCGTCCCGCGTTGTGGTGGCCTAACGGGCACGGCGACCAGCCGCTCTACGAGGCGCGGGTGCGTGTGCTCGACGCGGAGAGCGGCGCGGAGTCTGACGCGCGAGTGGTGACGTTCGGCGTGCGGCGGCTGGTGTTCGTGCCGAACGAAACGCCCGACACCACCGCCCGGCCTTACACCGCGCAGATCAACGGGCGCAAAATCTACCTGAAGGGGTGGAACTGGGTGCCGCTGGACCTGATGTACGGCGTCGAGCGGCCTGAGAAGCTTGATCATCTGCTGGCGCTGGCGAAGCAGGCGCATGTCAACATCCTGCGCGTGTGGGGCGGCGGGCTGATCGAAAAAGAGGCGTTCTACGACCGCTGCGACCGGCTCGGCATCCTCGTCTGGCAGGAGTTCATCCAGTCCAGCTCCGGGCAAGACAACATCCCGGCGACCGATCCGGAGTTCGTCGCGCTGATGGAGCGCGAGGCGCGGCAGATCGTCCCGCGACGGCGCAATCACCCCTCACTGGCGATCTGGGGCGGCGGCAACGAACTAACCGACGGCGACACGCCACTGGACGACGCTCACCCGGTCCTGTCGGCGCTGCGAGGCGTAGTCGAGGAACTCGATCTGGGCCGCGTGTGGCTGCCGACCTCACCCACCGGGCGCGCGTTTTCCAACGACCTGCGCGATATTGAGGAAGACCCGCTCGGCCAGCATGATGTACACGGCCCCTGGGAGCATCAGGGTTTGACCGCGCAGCAGACGCTCTATAACCGCGCGACGTCCCTGCTGCACAGCGAGTTCGGCGCGGAAGGGCTGGCGCACCGCCGCACGCTGGAGCACGCGATGAACGAGGCGGACCTGTGGCCGGTGACGCTTGATAACCCGGTGTGGTTTCATCGCGGGGCGTGGTGGGTTAAGGCGGATCAGTGGCGCGAGTCGCTCGGCGAGGTGGACACGCTCGATAAGCTGATTCAAGGTACGCAATACTTGCAAGCGGAGAGCGTCCGCTATGCGGTTGAGGCCAACCGCCGCCGCAAGTACCAGAACAGCGGATCGCTGCCGTGGCAGTTCAACGAGCCGTACCCGATGGCGGCGTGCACGTCCGCGGTGGACTACTACGGGCGCCCCAAGTCGCTGTACTTCGCGGTGGCACGGGCGTACGCGCCGCTGCTGGTCGCCGCGCGCTTCGACACGCAGACCTGGGCGGATCGCGCGGAGTTCGAGGCGGCGCTGTGGTGCGCGAACTCGACGCAGGACGCGCTCGACGGGATGCTGCGCGCGCGGCTGGTCGCGTTGGACGGGACGGTCTGTGCTGCGTGGGAGCAGCCGGTCATGCTGGCGCCGAACGCGATTACGCCCGGTCCGGTGCTCCGTCACGCGCTGGGTGGCGTGGCGGACGTGTTCCTGCTCGATCTGGCGCTCGACCTGCCGGGCGGGGAGCCGGTCACCCGGCGCTATCTGTTCACACGCCAGCCGACGCTGCACGCCGCGCTGTACGCGGCGGATGCCTCGCTCGAATTCGCGGTGGAACGCGGCGCAGACACGTGGCGGATCGCTGCGTCCAACCCTGGCGGGCAGGCGGCGCTGTTCGTCTGGCTGGAAGACGCGCGCTACCCTGATGCGCCCGGATACGCCCGCTTCAGCGATAATCACTTCTGCCTGCTGCCGGGCGAGGCGCGGGCCGTCACGGTGACGTGGGACGGCGTGCCGCCGGGTGAGCGCGCGATCGCGGCCAGCGGGTGGAATTTTGGCGAGCGGGTGCTAACGTGAGAAAGTGTGAGGGAGGACGATGCCTGATCGAGAGACGGCACGCGCTGAGCTTCAGCGGGCCGGGCGCCTGCTGCTTGAGCGCGATCTGACGTGGGGCAATGCGGGCAACCTCAGCGCGCGCACCGGACCGGAGACGTTCCTGATCACGGCCAGCGGTTCCCGTCTGGGCGAGCTGGCGGACGATGATTTCGTCGAGTGTACGATAGGTGATGGCGCGCCGCTGACTGCCGGGCGCAAGCCGTCGAAAGAGGTCCCGATGCACCGGGCGGTTTACGCGCAGCGCGCTGACGCCAGCGTGATCCTGCACGCGGAGCCGCTACACAGCACACTGATCGCCTGCACGGACCTGGATATTCCCAATAATCTGTTTATCTCCGCGATGTACTACCTGGAGCGCGTCGAGCGCGTCCCGTACCGGCACCCCGGTCCCGCGCTGGGCGAGGCCGTTCGGGAGCACGCGCGCGCGGCGAACGTGCTGCTGCTCGAAAACCACGGTGTGTTGGTCTACGACACCTGCATGAACGAGGCGTTAATGGCGCTCGAAACGCTGGAGATCGCGTGTCGGATGATGTTGCTCGCGCGCGGCGCGGGGGTGTCCCTGCGCGGCCTGCCGCCGGAGACCGTAACGGACTTTCTCGACAACGCGGGCTATAAGCCGCGCAGGGAGTGGCCGCCAGCATGATCATGGGCGTCGTCGCGGACGACATCACCGGCTCGAACGACATCGGGATCATGTTCGCCAAGGCGGGGCTGCTGGTGCACGTTTACGCTTTCCCTGGTGTGGAGTCCCTCGCCGCGCCGGGCGCGGCTGCGCCGGACATCACTATTCTGGACACAAACTCGCGCCTGGACCCGCCGGACGTGGCCTACGACAAGGTCTTTGCCGCGACGCGCGCGCTGATGGCGGCGGGATGCACGCGCTTCCACAACAAGACCTGCTCGGTGTTTCGCGGCAACATCGGCGCGGAGTTCGACGCGATGCTCGATGCGCTGGGGCAGGAGTTCGCGGTCGTCGTGCTTGGCTTCCCTAAGAATGGCCGCCAAACGATCAACGGTATCCACTATGTGCACGGGCGGAAGCTGGAAGAGTCGGAGTTCCGCAACGATCCGGTGCATCCCATGCGCCGCTCGAATCTGGTCGAGATTTTGCAGGCGCAGACGCGGCGATCCGTCGGCCTGATCGATCACCGCACGGTGGCGCGGGGTGAGGGTGCGCTGCGCGCGGCGGTCGAGGCAGCGCGCAAAAATTGGAATTACGTGATCGTGGACGTGGTTGACCAGGACGCACTGGCGACTATTGCCCGCGCCGTGGCCGACTGCTCCGTGCTGTGCGGCAGCTCCGCGATCGCCGAAGAACTCCCGGCGGCATGGGACGTGCAGCCGAGCACGCACGCTGGCAACCCGCCGCCGCGTGTCGAAGGGGTGGGCGTGCTGTGCGCGGCGGGGAGCCTGATGCCCCAGACTGCCGCGCAAATCGAGCATTTGCGGGCGCGGGGTGTTCCGGCGTTTGAGTTGGACCCGCGCGGCCTGTTCGAGCCGGAGACGCGCGAACAGACGATCCGCGATCTGTTCGACCGTCTGACGGAAGCGCTGCAATCGGGCGCGGATGCGCTGCTGCACACCGCACGCGCGCCGGAGACGGTCGCCGCTGTGCGGGCCGAGGGCGCGCGCCGGGGCCTGTCAGAGCGCGAGAGCGCGCGGCAGGTGTCCGTAACACTGGCCGAGATCGTCGCGCAGGTGATCGAGCAGACGGGCGTTAACCGGCTGCTGGTCGCGGGCGGCGAGACATCGAATGCCGTGTCGCAGCGGCTGGGGATCGACGGCCTGCGTATCTGGCAGGAGATCCAGCCGGGGCTGCCGTCGTGCCTGTCGCTGGGCGACACCCCGCTGTTGCTGGTGTTGAAATCCGGTAGTTTTGGCAGCGCGGAGTTCTTCGAGCAGGCGCTCGACCACCTCAAAGCGCAGTAGACGCGCGTGTGATATTTCGCAACATGCCGGATTCATTGATCTAGATGACAGCGTATTAAGTCGCTCTATCGGCAGCGCGTGCGCGCCGCCGATTAGTAGTCCGGCGCTCATCCTCTCCCGTAACGCTCACGAATTGAAATTGCATTCGATTCCACTTGTCAAGACGATCCCGCTGAGATGTATCGGTTGCCTCCATCGGTTGAGTTGGGAATTTGTGTCGTATGTCGTTTCGATGGAATGACGCTATCGGTTTTCTGAGAGCCGGAGACTTTCAACAGGCGGCGGAAAGCCTCGACCGCGCGCGGCAGGAATGCGAAGCGCAGGGCGATACGCTGCTCGCCGCGACGCTGCGGGCCACGCAAAAGCTGTGCCTGATGTGTCTCGAATGCTCGACTGCTACGTACTACCACCAGCAGGCGCTGGTCGCGATGTCTGACCAGCTGGAGCGACTGAGCACCGAGTTATTCGACATTATCGCTGCGCTGCAGCGGATGGAGCCGGACCAACCGCTCGAGCCGCTGCTTGAGCCGGCCCCTCGCTACACGGCGAATACGCTCCATCCCTCGTTCTGGCAGCGACTATACAGCATGGTGGCACGCGAAAAAGTGATCGCCTACCCGGTGGCGCTGGACCCGCTTCCGCCTTTGCCGCTGCTGGCCGGTTCGGATGACCAGCCGTCTGCGGGGCTCGCGGTCTGCTGCTTCGGCCCATTCCGTGTCTACCAGCGCGATCAGCCGGTGCGGGAATGGCTCAGCCGCAAGGGGAAGTCGATCTTCAAGTACCTGGTAGCCCACCGCGACCGGCCCATCCCCAAAGAAGTGCTGATGGAGCTGGTCTGGCCGGACACGCACCCGGATGCTGCGCGCAACAATTTGAACGTCGCGATCTACGGACTGCGCCAGTCACTGCGCCAGGGCGCGCTGTCCGAATCGCTGATCGTGTACCAGGATGACTGCTACCTGCTCAACCCTGATGTAACCGTCTGGGTCGATGCTGAGGCGTTTAGCGCGCACGTCGCGCGGGCGCATGAGTACGAGGAAAGCGGGCAGCCCCTGGCAGCTATGCGCGAATATCGCCTGGCTGAGGCGCTCTATAGCGGTGATTACCTTGAGGAAGACCGCTATGAGGATTGGCCACGCACGCGACGCCAATCGCTAAGGGACACATACCTCGACGTGCTAGAACGCCTCTGCCGCCATTACTACGAGCAAGGCGATACGACTGCCTGTGTCGCCGAGGCGAACAAGGTGCTGGCGGTTGACGTATGTCATGAGCCGGCGCACCGCTGGATTATGCGCTGCTATGCGCAGCAAGGCCAGCGCTACCTCGCGATTCGCCAGTATCAAACGTGCGTCGATGCGCTCGCAGAGGAACTGGGTGTCGAGCCATCTGCCGAGACTGCTGCGCTCTACAACGAGATCATTTCCGGTGAAGGGCAGTGGGTTGGTGCACCGCTTCCCTTCGCTGTCTCCGTGTAATATCTGCCACCCCAACCAACGTCGCATCTGATCGCAGTGCTGCCCAGCGGGCGCTCGTCCTGCTGGCGCGGCGCTGCGATTTTTGCTGTCTCTGTCGATTGATTCTTCGCTTGTTAAATAATATCACTAATAAAAGAACATTGAATATGTTTTGATTCTCAAAATCCGCATTGCTATAATCCAAAACATGTTAGTTGGAGGATTCTATGTACGGCGAAGTGGTCTACAAGCTGGGGAAGCGGTACAGCGAAGAACGCGAGCGCAACCCTGAAATCGAGTTCCCCTTTCTGTCAGGTCAGCTCTCGGATCTTGTTGATCCCGTCACCCAGGCGCAACTACCGGAGCTTCAGGGCGAGTACGTGATCGCCTATAATGATGGACAGGGCACCAGGCATCTGCTGCACGTTTACTTTGAGCAAGGATCGTTCGAGCTTGAGGGTATGTCGCCTGATTCGGATGCCTTCAATCTATCATCAGAGGTGGGACAGTTCCTCGAGGACTAGCCGGACTCTCCCACCTCTGAAACACCAGGGGAGTGATCGGCGCGGCAACAGCGCGATCACTCCCTCTTCGCATCTCGATCACCGGCGAGGCTGCGCGCCTTCATAATCACCTGTTGCAGCTTGCCGCTGTACAAGGACCCCGAGGGCGTGACGGTCTCGTGCGGCTGTTCCGAGGCGGCGCGCGGCGCGGGCACACTCCGGCTGGACGGGCGCGGCTTAGGCGCGGGCGGCTCGCCCACCAGGGCGCGCGCTTTGGCGATGTAGCGCGAGAGCGTCTCGCTATAGAGCGCGGGCTCCGGCTCTTCAACCTCGGCAGGCTCGCTTGTGGCGCTGGCGAACGCCTCAATCCCTTTGAGTCCTAACTGCCCTACCAGCCACTCGCTTAAAGTCGCCGGGCTAATGCCCGGCCACGTCTGCGAGCTATCGGCTTCCATGTGGTGCGCTTTGGTCTGATAGCGCAGTTGACCGTCCAGCTCGCGCTCCTCGACCATGACGACAAAGGTTGAGACGGTCTTCCACTGCTCTCGCTCTGGCGCGGCGGGCGCTTCGGCGATCTCAGGCTGCCCCGCTTCGTCCGCCAGGGCATGGGCCTGCGCCAGCCATTCTTCGATCTTGGTCCGCGCGGTGATTTTTCCTTCGGCTTTCAGGGTGTTTTCGATCTTGGCGGCGGGCACGTTTGCTAGGTCGCGGAAGCTATACACTCCGAAGGTGTCGCGCAGCCACTGCTGAGTGATCTCACCGATCCCTTTGATGCGCGTCAGATCGTCGTACATCCCCGTGTCTCTGCGCCCTGCGCCTGCGTTCTCTGCAAGTTTCGTCATCGTTTCCCGTCCTGGGCATCTACTCCACGAAAGAAAGAAGCTGGCTCCGGCCAGAGGCCGAAGCCAGCTCTCGCAGCGCAACGTGCTTAGGGCAGCGACGGCCCCTGGTAGAACTGCAGGACGGGTCCGACCTCGTAGGCCGCGAACGGCGCTGGGGTACCCAGAATGTTCAGCGAGGTCAGCACGGTAACAAGCTGGTACGGGCCAGCTTGCGGCGGCACGTTCGGGCCAATGATGAAGATCTCGCTGTAATTCGTTGCGCCGGTCATCGCAACATCGCGCGACGCCACGAGCACTTCAGGGCCAGGCCCGATCGACTCGAGATAGGCGCGGATCTGCCACGTGCCTGCGATGCTGGGGACGAAGACGCCATGCACCTGCCACGAAACCTGAAGGTGCCAGTCGTCCGTCATGCTGATGATTGTCGGAGCAGGTGTCCCATGGGGATCAGTGACCTGCGACTGCATGTGGCCGTGAAACAGAACATCATACGGACCAGGGAGGGAAGGTTCGAATGGCTTTGTCGGTCTCCTTGAGCAGACCTGTGTGCGGATGGGACGTTGAAGCTGATCAGCATTGACATCAAACCACGCCGCACTTAAGACAAACTGTTCTTATACATAATCCA
>CAZVCM010000185.1:0-8721 GCA_964626105.1 uncultured Thermoflexus sp. | reverse complement strand
ACCATCCACGAGCGGCACCGCTGGGATTTGACGCCTACCGAAGCAGTCGCGCTCCAGCGCGAGCTGGCGCCGCAGATCGACACAGTGACACCGCTGCCGCTTGACGCGCTGGCGCTGGTCGGCGGGATCGACGTCAGCGTGAAAGACAATGTCAGCCGCGCGGCGATCGTGGTGCTGACTTATCCGGCGCTCGAAGTCATTGAGGCCGTTACTGCCAGCGCGCCGACGCCCTTCCCCTACATCCCCGGACTGCTCTCCTTCCGCGAGGGCGCGGTGATCATCAGCGCGCTGCGCCAGCTTCAGCACACGCCGGACGTGTTTATCGTGGACGGGCAAGGGATCGCGCACCCGCGCCATATCGGGATCGCGGCGCATATCGGGCTATGGATCGACGTGCCGACGGTCGGCTGTGGCAAGACGCGCCTGACAGGCACGCATGAGCCGGTTCCGCCGGAGAAAGGCGCGTGGTCCCCGCTGTTGCATCACGGCGGGGTGATCGGCGCGGCGCTGCGAACGCGCGCCAACGTCAAGCCGGTGTTTATCTCAGTCGGCAACCGCGCCACGCTCAGCACGGCGCTTGAGCTGGTGATGCGCTGTGTCACCCGCTATCGCCTGCCCGAACCGATCCGCGCCGCGCACAACACGGCGAAGATAAGCTAAGGACAGCTTAAGTACAGCAGAAAAAGCAGCCAAGAGCGCACTCGCTGCCCCTCGCTGCTTTTTCGCTATGTTACCGCTGGATTACCGCTGCTTGACCGCTGCGGGTTAGCGCCCGCCGCGCGGCCCGCCGCCATGTGGTCCGCCACCACGCGGGCCACCGCCACCACGCGGGCCTTTGCCGCCCCGCCGGTGCTCGTGTGGCTGCTCGATGCGCTCGCCGATGGTGACCTCGCGCTCCTCGACGCGCCCGCCGCGCACGATCCGCACTTTCACCGCCTGCCCGACGAGATCGCCGCTGAGGATCGCTTGCAGGTCGTCCAGGTGACGCACCCGCTCACCCGCCAGCGCCACGATCGTATCGCCCAGCAGCAGCCCGGCCTGCCCGGCAGGGCTGTCCGGCTCCACGCTGACCAGCAGCAACCCCGTCTCCTGACCCAGCTCGGTCGCCAGCGCATCCGGTAGGCGCACCGGCTGCGAGCCGATCCCCAGATAGCCACGCCGCACGCGGCCATGCGCCAGCAGCGCCTCGACCACGCGCTGCAGCGTCGAGGTCGGGATGGTCACGCTCGCGCCGCGCAACAGCGCCGAGGTGTTCACGCCGATCACGTCGCCCGCCGCGCCAACCAGTGCCCCGCCCGAAAAGCCGGGGTACATCGTCAGATCGGACTGGACGTAGCGCTCGATCTGGCCGCCTGCTGGGCTGCGCCACGCGCCGTCGAGCGTGCTGATCACGCCCAGTGACGCCTGCAACCCTTCGTCGGGCCGCCCGACCGCCAGCACCAACTGCCCAACGCGCAGCGCGGTATCGTCCGCCCACGCAGGCGGTGTGAGGCCGTCGACCTCGGCGCGCAGCACGGCCAGATCGGTGCTCGGATCGCGCGCGACGAGCGTCGCCGCCACGATGCGCCCATCCGCCAGCCCGACCGTGATCCCTTCTTCGCGCCGGACGACGTGGTGCGTCGTGACGATCACGCCATCGCTGGACCAGACCACGCCCGACGCCGGGAAGCGCCGCCGCGCGTCAACGCGGACGACCGCCGGGCTCACGCCTTCGACGGCGGCTGCGAAATCGTTCGATACTTGCTCTAGCATACTTGCCATAGGGTGTTCCTCTCCTGGTGTCTGATATTCACTGCCTACCAGGATACGCGATCGGCGCCGTCGCGAGATCATCTCTTTGAGGGGGAACGGCCTATCCGAATGGGTAGGTCAGGTCGCCAGCAGCCCCAGCCGGATCGCCAGGACGACCGCTTCGGTGCGGCTCTGCGCGCCGAGCTTGCCGAGAATTGCGTTCAGGTGGAATTTGACCGTATGCTCGCTGATGCCAAGCCGCTGCGCGATGGCGCGGTTCGCCAGCCCTTCCGCCAGCAGCTCGAGCACTTCCGTCTCGCGTGGCGTCAGCGCCTCAATTGAGGCGGGCGCTGCGGGCGCGGGCAGGGTTGCCATCAGGTCCGGGTCGAGCGCCGCCAGCCCCGTGCAGACCGCGATCAACGCCGCGGCCAGCCGCTCGCTCGATACGGAGCGTGGCAAAATCCCGCGCGCGCCTGCCGCCCACAGCGTCGCGCTCAACCCCGGCTCCGGCAGCAGCGCGACCAGCGGAGGCGCTTCGTCGTCCCATTCCGCCAGCGCGTCGGGCAGATCCGCCGCGTCCCAGCCGACATCCCACACCACCGCATCCGGCAAATAGGCGGTTAACGCTGCGTCCAAATCGTCCTCACCAGACGCCAGCCCGATAACCTCGCAGCTTTCTTCCCCCGCCAGCAGCGCCGCCAGCCCGGCGCGCGCCAGCGGATCGTCCGCAACCACCAACACACGAATCTCGTCCATAACGCACAATCATAGACGCTCGCGCGCTGGCGTGCCACGCATCCGCGCGATCCCACGGAACTTACATTTCGCCCCGCCCGGAAATACGTTATAACCGGGGCAACCGGGATGGATTAAGCCACCAATGCTCGCAAAACGATCGCTGACCTCTGAAAGCGCCTTGTTTCACACACACGGGCCGCTGCCGCCGGAGTCCGCGCACCTCTACGTGCTGCGCCCGGCAGACGCCCGTCTTGAAGCGCTGATCCGTCAACGTGGGGTGATGGCGGTCGTCGGGCCGCACCTCAGCGGCAAATCGAGTATGCTGCTGCGCCAGTGGGGGCAGCTTGGCGCGTCTCCGCGCTGGATGCCCGTTTACCTCGCGCTGGGCGAGCTGGCGAACCTTGACGAGCCTGCGTGGTACGCCGCGCTGCTTGACCGGCTGACGCGCCAAACCGGCGTCGCGCCCGCGTCACTGGACCCGGCTGCCGCGCCCGCGCTCGCCTGGATGCACGCGGTGCGCGCCGCGCTCAAACGCCTGCCGCGCCACAAGACGCTCGTGCTGCTGCTGGACGAAGCGGACGCCGTGCCGCCTGCGTTCAACGCGGAGTTCTTCGCCAGTCTGCGCGCGCATACCGAGGATCGCACGCTGGAACGGCTCGCGATTGTGCTGGCCGGGAGCCACTTCGCCAGCGCGGCAAGCGAGGATAGCGCGTCGCCGTTCCCCCCCGAGCGGACGGTTTATATTACTGACGCCGACCTCGAAGCGCTCACCTATCTGATCGCGCAGCTTGGCACCGAGACGCGCCAGATCGCCTCGGACGTGCCGGAGCGCATCTACGAGTGGACCGAGGGCGACGTGTACTTGACGCACGTCCTCTGCGCCGCGCTGGACCGCGCCGTGCCCACTGGCGGGCTGCTGCTCGACGATGTGGATCGCGCTGTGCGCCGCGATCTGTTCGAAGACGCGAGCTTTGACCGGCTCTGGCAGGCCATCACGGAAAACGCAGCAGTGCGCGACCTGATCGACACGCTGCTGGATCATCAGGAGACAGTGAGGTTCGCGCTCGCCCACCCCGCGACCCGGCAGGCGTGGCTGGCGGGCGCAGTGCGCGCCGACGCGCTCGGCAACTGCGTATTGCGCAGCCTAGTCCACGAGAGCGTGCTGTTCGCGTTGCGCCGCAATGGCGCACGCCATGTCGCGCGCGAGCATTCCGAGTTGAACCGGTCAAGCCGCGCCGCGCTGCTGCGGGATCGTTACCGGCTGGATCACGTCGTGCATCCCGGCAAGACCAGCTACCTGTTCCGGGGCACCGATATGCACACCGGCGAGATGGTGGCGATCAAGCAGCTCACCGTCTCGCGAGACGCCGACGAGATCGCGTGGCAGCGTTTTCAGCGCGAAGCCGAGGTGCTCACCTCGCTCGATCATCCGAACATCGTGCGCCTGCGAGACACCTTCCGCGACACCGATTTTGAGTACATCGTCATGGAGTACATCTACGGTGGCTCGCTGTTCGACCGGCTGAAGCGCGAAGGCCGCCTGCCGCTCGGTGAGGCAGTGAGCATCGCGGCGCAGCTTGCCGGGGCGCTCGACCACGCCCACGCACGCGGCATCGTGCACCGCGACGTTAAGCCGTCGAACGTCATGCTCGCCGCCGATTGCGTGCCGCGACTGGCGGATTTCGGCGTCGCGCGCCTGGTAACCGTCTCCGGCGTCACGCGCCCGCGCACACGGATCGGGACCGCGCCCTACCTCAGCCCTGAAGCCTGTCTTGGCGAGCCGATTGATGCGCGCGGCGATATCTGGTCTCTGGGGATTGTGCTCTACGAAATGCTGGCGGGCGCGGTGCCGTTCACAGGGCGGACGGACGTGCGCATCGCCCGCGCGATCCTCGACCACCCGCTGCCCGATTTGCGCGCCACCCGCCCGGACGCGCCCGACGCGCTCACCGCGCTGCTAGATGTGATGCTCGCCAAAAACCCCGCCGACCGCATCGCCTCAGCCCGTATCGCGGAAGACCATCTGCGCGCGCTCGCCAGCGAGATCGGCGGCTGCTAGAGCGAGTTATGCGCTTGCGCCGGGTGAAGCCTATCCTTTCGCCCCTCGTCCAAAATTCGGAGATGGGAGTCCGTCCCGTTCTTCTTCCTTCCCTCGCCCTGGGGGAAGGAACGCCGACCGCAGGTCGGAAGAATGGGGGTGCGTGGCGGACCTATCCCCGTGTGCGCAACTCGCTAACCAGCCTCACGCGATGTCACATGGTACACATCGACCGCGACCCCGCCGAAGGGCCGCTCAAAGCGCTCCACCAGCGCCAGCCGCACCGGGAGCCGCGCCAGATCCACAAACGGCGCGTCCGGCTCAGCCAGTAGATAGGTTACGCTCTCCGCTGCCAGGAACCCTTCGAGATCCGCGATCACGTTATCGATGTGCTCGCCTTCCCAGCCGAAGAACGGGCACTTGATATTCAGCACGCCATCTTCCGGCACGTACAGGCGCAGTGCGTGACACCCGACGATCGTGCTGACGACCGGCACGCGCCCGCTCGTTTCGGAGCGCGGCAGCGCGTGCATGGCGTCAACCGCTTCGCGCCAGCCATAGCCTGACGAGAAGTTGGTGTAATATTCCCAGCGATCGTGTTCGGGCACGTGCAGCGCCAGCGGATCGTGCCACGCGTCCCACACAAACGGCAGCGCGATCCCCGCCAGCCACGTCGCGATCAGCAGCGCCAGCCCGATCCGCGCCGGGACGCGCCCCATCCGCCGCGCCAGCGCGTCCGCGCCGCGCCACAGCCCGGCAGCGACCAGCACGAACAGCGGCGGCATCCCTAGCAACCAGTAGCGGTTGGATGGATTGGGCGACAACACCAGGATGATGCTCCACGGCAGCAACACGCACAACGCCAGGAACAACGCGCGCCGCCGCGCAACTGCCAGCGCCCACACCACCGCGATCGCCGCGACGATCACGGCGGGCGCGCCGAAGAACCCGCCCAGCATCTCGCCCAGCGCGGGAATGTTCTCCGCGATCACCTGGTGGAACCCGCTGGTGACAAACAGATTCGTGCCAACCAGTAGCACCGGCTCCTGCTGCACCTCGCGGAAGATCGGGAAGAGGATGAACGGCAGCCCTGTCAGGATGTTGAACGCGTACGCCGTGCCAAGCGCGGGCCAGTAGCGCGGGGGCACGAGCCGCGCCAGCCGGTCCCGCCAGCGGGCGCCGGTCGGCGAGACTGGCGAGCGCTCGCCGAGCGTCCAGATCGCCACCAACGACACCAGCGCGAACGGCGCGGCGGTCAGCTTGGCGAGCGCCGCCAGCGACACAAATGCGCCGCTTAGCAGGCCCGCGCGCCGCGTCGGATTCCGCGCCAGCCGGATCGCCGCCCAGACCGCCAGCATCCCGAACGCAGCGGCGATCTGGTCCGCCAGGATCATGCGCTCGTAGAACACGAGATACGGCGCGACCGCGTAGAACAGCAGCGCCAGCAGCCCGACCGCGTGCCCGAACAGCGCCCGCCCGACGCGATAGGTCGCCGCTGCGCCGATCAGGATCGCCAGCGCGTAGACCAGCCGCCCGCCGTGCAACGCGTCCAGCCGGTGAAAGCCAAACGCGCCCAGCCAGTAATAGCCGAGCAGCTTGCCTGCTGTGAACGACGTCGCCGGGTTCTCAAACGTCCACACAATCTCGCTGCGGCGGATGTGAAGCGACTCGTCGTTGAAGGCGGGCATCGCCAGCGCGGCGTGCGCGCGCACGAAGAAGGCGACCAGCAGCAGCGCGACGACCGGCGCCAGCCGGGCAGCGGTCTTCGAGCGCGGAGCGGGAGCGGTCGCGGACATCACACTCTCAATCGGCCAACTCGACGCGATACAGGCGCACCGGAACGCCCTCCTGTGGGCGGGCGTACTCGCGCAGCAGCGTCCAGGTGAAGGGCAAGCGATCCAGATCGTAGAGGCTCAGCCGCTCGACCGCCATATACAGCACCGGCTCGCGCTCGGCGAGGCCGATCAGGTGTGCGGTCATCGCGTCCTGCTCGGCGGGGTTCCACTTGAACAGTGGGCAATCCAGCGCCACCGGGTGCGGCGCGGTCCAGTACAGCGGTAGCGAGTGGCACGCAGGCAGCCAGCCGATCAGCGGAATCTGCCCGTCCGCGCCCGGCGGCAGATCGAGCGCATCCCGCGCCAGATCGCGCAGCGCGTAGCCGGACGAGGTGTTGGTAACATATTCCCAGCGGTCCCGCGGCGGCAAATGCAGCGCAGCCGGATCGGTCATCGCCCCGCGCGCAAACGGCGCGGCGAACACCATCCCCCACAGCGCCAGCGCGATCCCCGCGCCCCACGCCGCGAGTCGCGCCACCGGCCGGGCGCGTGCCCGGCGCAGCAGGGTGATCGTTCCCCCCGCGACCAGCGCCAGCGCGAACGGCGCGCCGAGCACCAGATAGCGCGTTGACAACTGCCCGGCGATCAGAATCACGCCGGTCCAGGGGAGCAGCGCGCCTGCCAGCAGAAAGACTGCGGAGCGCGGTCGCCGCCACGCCAAAACTGCGCTCAACACCCCGGCCAGCGCCACAAACCCCGGCGAGAACAGCGTGATCAGGGTGCGAGCAGCTTGCTCCGCGTTGTCGCCCATCTGCGCTGCGCGGTCCTCGGCGGCGTACAACCCCTCTTCCAGTACGACGCGCGCCGGTTCGTCGCCGAGCGCCTGGGACAGGACGTATGCCAGCGAGGGCGCGGTCACCAGCCCGCACGCCAGCGCCACGCCGATCAGTACGCGGCGAAAGCGCGGCGCAATCATCGCCCGCCAGCCTTCGGGCGCGCGCAGCGCGATCGCCAGCGGGATCAGCCCCGCGAGCGGGAGCGCGATCAGCTTGGCGAGCGTCGCCGCGCCGAGCAGCGCCCCAGCCACCAGACCACGTCCGAAGGTGGGACGGCTCGCCAGCCGCAGCGCCGCGATCGCCAGCGCCACGCCGATGGTTGCGGTGAAGGCGTCCGCCAGCGCCAGCCGCTCGAAGAACAGCATGACCGGCGCAACAGCGTACAGCGCCAGCGCCAGCAGCCCCGCTGCCCGGTCGAACAGGCGCCGCGCCAGCGCATAGGTCAGCGCGCCGCCGAGCATCGCCCACAGCGCGGTTGCGACGCGCGCCAGCCAGGCCGCTTCGGGCGCGTTCAGCCCGAATAGCCCGATCCAGTAATAGAACAGCAGCTTTTTGGGGTTGAGCGACTCGCCCAGGTCGGAGAACTGCCAGACGACCCGCCCGCGCAGGATGTGCAGGCTCTCGTCCACGAAGACCGGCATTTCGAGCGGCTGGTGGGCGCGCAGCGCGAACAGCACCCATACCAGCAGCGCCGCGAAAGCCAGGTGTGTGGCGTTATGCGACGGCGTCAGACGCGGGCGTGCCACAGCGAACCGTCGAGCGCGGCGCGCAGCAGCCCCCGGTCGGTGCGCTCGGAGGGGCCGGGCCGCTCTGGATGCCACTGCACGCCCAGGACCGGCAGCGTGCGATGCCACACCGCTTCGATCACGCCGTCCGGCGCGGAGAGCGCCAGCGCGTCCAGGTCCGGCGCGCAGGTTGCGGCAGTCACCGCCTGGTGGTGGAACGAGTTCACCTCGAGCGCTCGCGTGCCAAGCGCGTCCGCCAGCCGCGCGTCCATTACCGCGAGCGCGTGTGTGCTGTCCTGGTGAACGCGCGCACCGGGCACCAGCGCGGGGATGTCCTGCACCAGCGCACCGCCGAAATGCACGTTGATGACCTGCATACCCCGGCAGATGCCGACGACTGGCTTGCCGCGCGCCGCCGCCCAGCCGAGCAGCGCAAGCTCGGTCGCGTCACGCTCCGGCGCGATCTCGATGCTGTGCGTGTTCGCCGCGCCATAGCGCGCCGGGTCCACATCGCCACCCCCGGCCAGCGCCAGCCCATCTACGTCCAGCGCCTCGACATACGCGACCGGATCATCCAGCGCATTCGAGACGGGGATCAACAGCACGCCCAGCGACGCGAAGAATCGCGTATAGCTGTGCCGCAAAGAATCCGACCCCTCGCCGGGACCAACGCTCTGCGAAATGGCAACTTTCATAGTCAGCGGCCCGGCGCGGACACCGGTTCGCGCTGCCGCGCCTCAAATTCGGCCAGCGCGGCCATCTGTGGCGGCATGATGTCAATGAATGGCCGCGCCCGGCGGATGGTGGCAATTGCATCCTCGCGCGGCATACCGGTGCTGATCAGGTACGCGGCGGCAAGCGTCGGCGCGCGGCCCACC
>CAZVCM010000184.1:7242-8730 GCA_964626105.1 uncultured Thermoflexus sp. | reverse complement strand
TAAATGAAAGAGATGCAACCGATTTGCGCGCAACCCTTCGCGATCTGCCGCCACAATTGCCCACACCGGCACACCCAAAGCGAGCGCCATGTCCTTCAAGCCCTCGACAATGATCGTCACCTTCTCAGCTTCATCCGCCGCGCGCTCAGGGTGAATCGCAACTTTCTGCAGATAGTCCACAAACACCGTGACGTTCCCACCAGTCGCATCACACAAACGTCCGGTCATCTCTCGAATCGCACGTAACGTCGTCACCGCAGGGCTAGCTTTTACAAGAATCAACCTATCTGCATACCGGTTCATCCGCGCCAGCGCCATCGCGGTCTTTGTATTCTCACGTAAGATTGTTTGCAGCGAGCCACCGCCATCAACACCACCGCGCAGCGTGCTTTTCGCGCGCTCAGCGATAATGATGTCATACAGGTCCTTGAGCCGCGTCCCTTCCTTGAGCTCAACCTCTGGCGGGTTAATACTCTCAAGGCAGAGCAGGCGGTTCATCAAATGGGTTTCCGTATGCTCGTATGAGAGATAAAACGCGAACTGACCGGGCCGCATGGCGATGTTCCGCGCGATCTGCAGCGTTGCGATCGTTTTGCCGATCCCTTGCGCGCCGCCAAGCAACACCAACTCAGTCTTCCGCAGGCCCCCACCGATCATGCCATCCAGCGGATCAAACCCAGTTGGCAGCGGCACGTACTCGGTCAAGTCACCACGAACGACCATATCGTTCGCTTCGTTCATGACTTGAGCGAGCGTGCGAGGCATATGCGCCATACTGCGATTCGGATGCCCGCGCGGCGTGCGGCGGCGCACATCAGCCTGTGCGCGCTCCTGCGCATCATCGCCTGCCAACCCAGACGATGCTGGTGGCGTCGAAGGCCGATCCGCCATATCATCGTGAAAACGTCGAGTAGACATCCCCTGACTTCCTTGGTTGTCAAGCACAATTTCGGTGCATTGTACTGTCACTCGCGAAAGCGTGCAATTCAGTACACGATATTTCATCGTCTGCAAGCAACACACAAACACCCGCTTTGCTATGATATACTGCGTGCAACACTCACAAAACCGGTAGCTAATATCATGGGACAAGTCGAGACGGAAGCCCACGCGCACGACACCATTGATCTGCGAGATCCAGCGCTTTACATCAACCGCGAGCTGGGCATGCTCGAATTTAACTATCGCGTGCTTGAAGAGGCGCTTGATTCCGCCAACCCGCTGTTGGAACGGGTGAAATTCCTGGCAATCTTCGCGAATAACCTGGATGAATTCTTCATGATTCGCGTCTCAGGGCTGCGTGAGCAAGTTGCCGCCGGTGTGATCGAAACGCCGCCGGATGGCTTGACCCCCTCGCAGCAGCTCACCGCGATCCACAAGCGCCTGCTCCCTATGCTAGAGCGGCAGTATGCATGCCTGCGCGATGACGTATTGCCCGCGTTGGAGAAACATCACATCACAATCCAGCGCTACCATTCTCTGTCAGAC
>CAZVCM010000184.1:6126-7232 GCA_964626105.1 uncultured Thermoflexus sp. | reverse complement strand
AAGATGCGCTGCAGAAATATTTTGACCACGAGATCTTCCCGGTGCTCACCCCGCTAGCGGTAGATCCTGGCCGTCCTTTTCCACATATTTCGAACCTGAGTCTGAATCTCGCGGTGCTTTTGCGGAACAACCTTGGACAGGAGCGCTTTGCCCGCGTGAAAGTCCCGCAGCCGCTGCCGCGCTTCGTGCCAGTCCACGACATCCTGCGCAAATACACTGGAAAACGCCGCGGCAAGCGCAAGAGCTTTGTGCTGCTCGAGGAAGTCATTTCCGCCAATCTCACGAAGCTGTTTCCTGGTATGGAAATCCTGGAATCGCACCCATTTCGTGTGACACGCAACGCCGATATGGAGATTGAAGAAGACGAGGCGTCCGATTTGCTCGAGACCATCGAGGCGGGCGTGCGGCAGCGCCGGTTTGGCCGCGTCGTCAGGCTTGAGGTTCAGGAAGATATGCCGCAGTATTTGCTCGACCTGCTCAGAGGCTATCTGAACGTCAGTCGGTCGGATACATACCCGGTCGATGGTCCCTTGGGGCTCAGCCAACTCTTTGAGCTGGCGGATATTGACGCGTCGGAACTCAAGTATCCGCCATTCGTGCCGCGCCGCCCCGCCGAGCTAATGCCCGGCAAAGACATCTTCTCCGTGCTGCGCGAGCGCGACGTTCTGCTACACCATCCATATGATTCGTTCATGCCGGTCATCGAGTTCATCCGCACCGCGGCGCACGATCCGAACGTGCTGGCCATTAAGACCACGCTCTATCGGGTAGGGAGCAATGCGCCGATCGTGCAAGCCCTACTTGAGGCGCAAGAAAACGGCAAGCAGGTCGCTGTGCTGGTCGAGTTGAAGGCGCGCTTTGACGAAGAGAACAACATCGTGTGGGCGCGAAAACTCGAGGCGCAGGGCGTCCACGTGGTGTATGGGTTGCTGGGTTTGAAGACGCATTGCAAGGTGGCGCTAGTCGTCCGCCGCGAAGACGACGGACTGCGACGCTATGTGCATATGAGCACCGGAAACTATAACGCCACCACTGCGCGGATCTATACGGATATCGGATTACTGAGCAGCCAGGCGGAGCTCGGCACAGATGCAACCGAAATTTTC
>CAZVCM010000184.1:0-6116 GCA_964626105.1 uncultured Thermoflexus sp. | reverse complement strand
GCTTACTGGTTATGCTCCCGCCGCGCGTTACAGCAAACTGATGGTTGCGCCCGAGCACCTGCGCGGCCAGCTTGAAGCGTTGATCGCGAGAGAGATCGAGCACGCGCGCCAGGGCCGCCCGACACGGCTGATCTTCAAGATGAACGCGCTCGTCGACAGCCGTTTCATCCGGCAGTTGTATGAAGCGTCACAGGCAGGCGTCAAGATTGACCTGTTGGTGCGTGGGATCTGCTGCCTGCGCCCAGGGCTGCCGGGAGTCAGTGACAATATCCGGGTAACCAGCGTCGTGGGCCGTTTCCTTGAACACAGTCGTGTCTACTATTTCGGGAACAATAACCGTCCCGAGGTTTATATGGGCAGCGCGGACCTGATGCCGCGCAACCTTGATCGCCGCGTCGAGACTATCTTCCCGGTCGAAGATGATGTGCTTAAGGAGCGCATCGTTCACGAAATACTTGGCATTCAAATGGCTGACAACCTGAAGGCGCGCGAGCTTCAGCCGGATGGCAGCTACCGCCGCCTGCAGCCGAAAGATGGCGAGCAGGGGATCAACAGCCAAGCGTGGCTGCTAGAGCACACGCCGCGCGGGCCAAGCTAGCGTGTCGTCCGCACCTCTAGCGCCGCGCCATCCGTGACAATCTCAACCGTCCCATCGCGATCGGTCCGGAATACGCGCGGTTGACCAGACTGCGCCAGCCAGTCGAGCACTGCAGTGTGAAGCAACCCAGCGTGATCTCCGGCAGCGACAGCGGCGACCGCGACTTGCGCTCGCACCTCAGCCAAGAAGCGCGGTGTATTGGCGCGCTCGCTGCCCCCGCCAGGCACTTGTAACACTGTGCTCCGCGGATACCAGCCCGACCCCAGCAGCGCGAGTTCGTCTTGCGGCCGCAGGCTATCACTAAGCAAAAATGATGCGTCACCATAGCGCACTTGCAGCGCAGCAGCGCCGCCTGACCGCGGAGCAACCACTTCGATCTGCACGCCGTCATCAGTCATGATCGTATGTCCCGATCGCAGCGGGGCAAGAGGCGCATCCCCGGCAATTGGCTCGGCGAGTATCCCCTCCTCGACCGGCGCGGCGAGCAGAATAGTTTCCGCTGAATACCGTTCGAACACTGCTGGCAATGCTGACACCGCGTCGGTATCCGAGCGAGTCACAATCACCGCGTCGAGCGTACGATCGTAGAAGGGAAGCGCGCGTCCCAGCGCCGCCTGCAGCCGCGTAGGGCTGCGCCCGCCATCGACCAGAATCTGCGCGCCGCGCGGCGTCTCAATCAGAACGCCCGCGCCCTCGCCGACATCCAGAATCCAGACGTGCAGCTTGCCATCCGGCTGTCGCGCTACCATCATCGCCAGCAATAACGCGATGAGCGCTCCGGCAGCGACCGGCGCCTGAGCAGGCAACCCGCGCCACATTCTCTGCGCCAGCGCGCGACGGTCATCTGGATGCATGATGCGTCCGAGACCATAGACAAGCAACAGCGCATACAACACGTACACAACAGTTGCCGACAACCGTGCATCGACCGACGCCCACGAGAACCGCGCCAGCGCTTCCACGACTCGGAGCATATACGCCAACGGCAGCCAGACGCTCCATGCCAGAACTTCGCCCATTGGCAGCCAAACCAACCCAGCCGCAAGCGCAATCCAGCCGCCGATCATGATATAGGGCTGGATCGAGACAATCAGCATATTCGCCAACAGTGACGCGAGTGACAGGCGACCAAACGTGATGAGAAGCAGCGGCGTGGTGGTGATTTGCGCCGCGATACTTACAATCAGCGGCTCAGACAGCCAACCTACCAGCCGCGCAGCGGTCTCCGCCGGGAAGATGCGTCGTAGCCCGCGATCAAGTAGCCAGGTGAAATCATCCGTAAACAGAATTAAGCCAGCAGTCGAGGCGACGCTGAGTTGAAAACCAATATCCCACAACACGTGCGGCGATTGAATCGACATAATCCACACCGCGAACGCCAGCGAGGTAACGCCGTGCGCGCGCCGTCTGGTCCGCAGCGCGATCATCGCCAGAACGCCCATAATCGCTGCGCGCACGACCGCCGGATCCCAGCCTACCAGCACTGCATATCCAAAGATCAACGCACTCGACAACGCCAACGCGCGATCTCGGCCCGCCAACGGCGTCAGCAGCCCCATGAGCACGCGTAGCAGAATCGCGATATTCGATCCGGAGATCGCCAGCACATGCGCTGCACCCGTCCGGTTGAACGCTTCGCGGACATCTGCCGGAATCCCGCTCTCGTCACCCAGTAGAATTCCAGCCAGGAGCGGGGCGTGCGGGCTAGGCAGCACACGATTAATCACCCCAAGCGAACGCTCGCGCAAAGTGAAGATCGCGCGCCGCCACGCGGAGCCACCGTTATGTGAAAGCGCATCCACCGAATCGGTGCGCACCAGCGCATGGATCCCACGCCGGGCAAGATAGTCCCGGTAGGAGAAATCGTCGTATTCGGGCGGCACTTGCAGCGCGCCACGAATGCGCAGGCGATCCCCATAGCGGAACGCCAACTCGCGGGGGGCTTGCACCAGCACAAACCCGCTTGCTGGCTCGGGCGCGTCCAGCGGACCAATCTGCTCGACTTTTAGACGCAGATTCAGATGCGTGTCACGAGGCTCTGGCGGCGCGTCCACGGTACCGACCAGCGTCACGTCTCCACGACCGATAGCGTGGACGATATGTTCTTCTGGGAGAGGGCGCTGCGTGAGGCTGTAGCGTGCTGCGCCCAGCGCAAAGAAACACAGACAGGCCAGCGCAATCCTGTCACGCCGTGAAGATCGCAGCGCAATTGCCGCCGCAGATAGTGTTCCTGCCAGTGCCAGCCAGGCAACCGGTGAGAGGGTTATTCGCGTCGCAACAAGCAGCCCTACGAGCCACGCCGCGACGAGGTACATCAGAGTCATTGCAGCCGCAAGCCCTAATACGTGCGAGAGGTGCCTGCGTCCATTGTATTGATTTGCGGGAAACGCGCGAGAACGCTAGCCGCTGCGCCGCGCGGTGTGCCAGCCCAGCACGATCCTCATCGCCGCGTCGATTGACTGCTCAAGTGTGAGAAAAGTCGTGTCGAGATATACCGCATCCGAGGCACGCAGCAGAGGGGCAACATCGCGCTGCGTATCAAGCGTGTCACGCTCCGCCAGCCCGCGCCGAATCGCGGCGAGATCGGCTGGTTCGCCTTTTGCAACGCGCTGCGCATACCGTCGCTCTGCCCGTTTATCGAGGCTTGCGTCGAGGTAAATTTTCAAATCCGCATTCGGTAGCACCACCGTCCCGATGTCCCGCCCTGCGACGATGACACGTCCGCGCGCCGCGACGCGCCGCTGTGTATCAAGCAGGGCTGCGCGCACATCTGCCGCCGCCGCCGTAATCGAAACGTACGCATCAACCGCAGGCGAGTGGATGTGCGGCGTGATGTCCCGATTATCGGCCAGCATGGTATATTGCCGTCCATCGTTATCCAAATCAGGCGTCATATCGAAGTGAACCCGACGCGCCAGCGCAGCAAGCGCCGCCGGATCGTCAAAGGAAACATTCTGCTCGAGCGCGAGAAACGTCACAGCGCGATAAAACGCCCCGGTGTCGACAAACAAATAACCGAGACGTTGTGCCACTGCGAAAGAGACTGCGCTTTTCCCAGACCCTGCCGGTCCGTCGACTGCGATCGTGCTTGGCAAGATAGTGTGCTGCTCCACGTGGTGATGTCCTGGCGCGAGATTTCGCGCCCAACTATACCTCATTCACCGGATCGCGTATACCCCTGAGCTAGGTCGTTTTGCGCGGCGAACAGCTTGCGGCACCCGAGGGCGTACCGTACAATGGCAGCATCTTGCGAACAGGCACACCCCGGGAGCGTACGATGACAGCGAGAACGCTGCTGCAGGCATGTCGAGTTTTTGTGGTGGCTGGCATACTATTGATGACCGGAGTGGGGCAGGGCGTTCTCGCCGCGCCCAACACGCAAGACGACGCCATAATGATCGGTTACGACCAGACGGTTGAAGGGGAGATTTCACCGGAAGCACCCGAGCAGATCTACGCATTCGACGCGCAGGCGAACGATGTAGTCACGCTGGCGATGAATGTCACCGGCGGTGACCTCGACCCCTATATCACGTTATTTGATGCACAAAACGTGCAGCTTGCGACAGATGACAACAGCGGGGGGAACACCAACGCCCGACTCGCCTTCGTGATTCCTGCCAGCGGGCGCTATCGCGTCCAGGTCTCGCATGCGGGAGGAATACTGCCCGTGGACGGCGGGCGCTACAGCCTTACGCTGACCGCAGTGGGCGAAGGCGGAGTGATCGTCGAGCGCACGCCGCTGCCAAATCCAACGCCAACCCCCGAGGCGATGCCGACTGAACCAACACCCGACGTCCAACAAGTTGTGACGCCACGCCTGCGAAACATCATTCCCGGCGCGCCAATTGAGGATGAACTCACTCGGCAGGTCGCGTTCCATCTCTACTGGTTTGCTGCTGCCGAACGCGATCAGATCGCCATCACCGCAACCGGAACAGACACCTTCTCGCCGCTTCTTGCGCTGTATGACGCCGCGTTTGCCGAGATCAGCCGTTCCCAGCCCGGTGATCCCTCGCTACACGCCGTGCTCGGCGATACAGGGATCTACTTTATCAGCGTGTCGCTGCCCGAAGAAGGTAGCACCGGCGGCGCGTACACGCTCGAACTGGTTGGGACGGGTGCGATGCCTGACGCCGAACAAGCGTCTGATGGTGAGACTGTGGCGGTGCTGCCCGAGGACTTCCGCGATCTGCCGCCGATTGCGTTTGGCGAGACCGTCGAAGGCACACTCGATAACCAGCGATTCATGGACCTTTACACGTTCCTCGGCGAAGCGGATCAGACCATCATCGCCGAAATGACCAGCCTCAACCCTGAGGCGATCAACGGGCTAGACCCATTCCTCGTGCTGCTGGACGACGCGCGCATCCCGCTGGAAGAACATGATGACATCGTAGCGGGAGTCGAGCGCGACGCGCGCCTGGAGTTCACGCTGCCACGCACCGCATACTACGCGATTGTCGCTTCGCGCTTTGATCAGGCGGACGGCACATCCGCCGGGCCATACCAGCTTACACTGCGCGTAGGTTCTGGCGAATCCGAGAGCGGCGATACCGCACCGGCATTGGAGAGCGAGCCGCTTCAACCCAACACGCCCATCCAGGCGACGTTCGACAGCACGCCAGATGTCTACCGCTTCTCGGCGCGGGCAGGCGAACTGATCGACCTCTCGGTTACTGCCGATTCGGGTGTAGATCCGGTGCTCATTCTGGCGAGAGACACCCTGGACGAGGTCGTGTCCAGCGGAACCGGCGCGCTCACCAGCCTGCGCACGCCCGCCGCCGGAGACTACTATCTGATCGTCGCGACGCGCTTTGGGCCAGTCGGTCCGACCGGGGGGTATATCCTCGCGCTCAATCAACCGGATCAACCGCTGACCTCAGGTGCCGCTGAAACCGAAGAAGCGACCGAGCCAGCCGAAGAAAGCGCGACAGTGACCTACGGCCAGACCCTTTCCGGCGTGATCGATGACGCCGCTCCCGGACGCATCTACACGCTGAATGGCGCGGCAGGCGATCATGTACGCCTGACGCTACGCGCCACACCGGACTCAACGCTCGACCCGTACCTTGAACTCCGCGACGAGGCCGGCGATGTCCTTGGCGCAAACGACGACATCGATCCCGGTGTCATCCGTGACTCGCAACTGGTCGTGACGCTTCCTGACGATGGCGCGTATCAGGTGATCGTTTCGCGGTATGTCGGCCCTGATACGGACATTACGGCTGGCGCGTACGAGATCACCGTCGAACTGCTTACCGAAGCCGAGATCGCGCCCGCCGAGGCCGAGGCAGCGCCAGCGCTGGCAGACACCACCCTCACGCCGATTCGCTACGGGCAAACGCTAGCGGGCGAGATCACCGATGAGCAGTACTTGCTGTTCTACGTTTTCACCGGCGAGGCGGGGGACGTCATCAGCATTGAGGTCGACCAGCTCAGCGGGAATCTTGACGGGGTTCTGCACCTCTATCAGGCGTCAGGAAACAGTTGGACGCAAATTGCCTACAATGACGAC
>CAZVCM010000183.1:0-8758 GCA_964626105.1 uncultured Thermoflexus sp. | reverse complement strand
GAGCCTGCCGGTGCTACAAGCGCTCGTCAAGAAGGCTGTCCTGTCACGCGACCCGGATGGACGCTACAGAGTCCACGAGATGTTGCGCCAGTTCGCAGAGGAGCATCTCATCGACGCTGGAGAGGCGGACGCGGCGCGCGACGCGCACGCGGCCTACTATGCCGACTTCATGGCGCGCCGCACGGACGAGCTCAAGGGTGGAGAGCGACAGCTCATTGCGCTGGCAGAAATCGAGGCAGACTTTGAGAATGTCCAGCGTGCCTGGGAATGGGTGACCGACCATCACCAGATTGATGATCTGATGCGGATGGAGTGGGCGTTCAGTTGGTATCTCTACATTCGGGGTCGCTCTGTGGAAGGCCACACCCTCTACAAGCACACGCTGGATCGGGTGGACGATCGCGCGCTGTGCGGCCGGTTGATGGCACGCATCGGGCGCTTCTGCGAGCAGCTTGGGCGGCGCCGTGAAGGTCTGGAGTGGACGCGAAAAAGTGTGGCAATCGCCCGCGAGCAAGACGATCTCGCGGTGCTAGCGTTCGCGCTGAGACAACTGGGCGTGTTTTCTGCGGGCGCTGCCAGGGATTTTGACGACGCACACCGGATCCTCGACGAAAGCCTGGCGATATGGGCGGCGCTCGAAGACGGCTGGGGAGAAGCGCTTGGCTGGCTTGGAAAAGCGGTTGCTTTTCGCTGGGCGGACAACACTCCGGCGGCGCTCGCCTTCACCGAAAAAGGGCTTGTTCACGTAGAGCGCGCCGGTGACCGTTTTATGTCCGCGATGGGATATTTGAACGCCGGAGTTGACTGTATGCAACTCGGCGATCAGCAAAAAGCAGTCTGGCATTTTGAAGAAAGCCTCGCGCGTTATAGCGCGTTGAACGCCCCTTCCGGAATGGCCCTCGCGCACGGCAACCTGGGTGTTGCTTACGAGCATGTGGGCGACTATGACGCAGCCATGCAGCAATATGAGGAAGCTCTTGCCCTGGCCCGCGAATACAGCCATCGGGAGAGTATCGTGGGCAACTTGCTCAATATCACAGAGATTTATGCAATCACAGGTAGGTTTGATCGAGCCCGCGAGCTGCTGGCCGCGGCGCGCACGATGATGCCATCCATTGAAATTGACAGGCTGATCACCTGGGGATTGCTGGCAGAAGCGAGAATCAGTTTCCGGCAGAAGGACTATGAAGCGGCGCGCCAATCCGCGCACGCCGCCTTCGACTCGTCACAAGCAGTAAACCGTCAGAAATCAGCATCCCGCAGCGCTTTCGTAAAAGCGTCGCATACAGCCACCCAGAGCCTGCTCTGGATGGCATTGATCGAAATCAGGCTCGGCCAGCTTGACGCGGCGCGCCAACACCTGCGCGCCAGCCTGCCATCGTTGGCCTATCCGAGACATACCGTGATGGCTGTGTACACTCTGGCGGAACTCAACGCCGCGCAAAGGCATTGGCGCCGCGCAGCGGAATACGCGGCAGCAGTTGAGCATTGCGCGGTTGCGCGCCACGAGATTCGCGGCTGGGCTGGCGATCTGCTAGCAGAGTTTCGCCGCTCTCTGGCGCCCGAAGATTTCGCCGCAGCGGTCACACGCGGCGCGGCGCTCGACTTGGCGGACGTGGTGACAGATTTTCTGCAAGGTCAGCCGCGAAACCCCACGCGGGACTGATCGCGCGCCCAACGGTGGCCATCACGCCGACAGCGCTCACCAGCGCATGGACACGCCAAGCGCCAGAATTGATCCGTCGTAGCACACGCTTAGAAAGGTCCGCAACCAAAACGCCGCGAATTGCTTGACAACCAGCAGAAAACTCGTATATGATGAAATGGAACCGTTTCCATAGTCACTTTTGCTATTCTCAGGTGCCTTACGAAATATTACGATGCGCTCACCCACTATTAGAGATGTCGCCCGGAAGGCCGGCGTAGGAGTTGGCACAGTGTCACGGGTGCTGAACGGCAGTACCCAGGTCCGCGAAGAAACACGGCAGAAGGTGTTGGCCGCTATTGAGGACCTCAGCTTCAGCCCGAACATGGCGGCACGCCAACTCTCTGGTGGAAAAACGTTCACCATCGGGGTGATGACTCCCTTCTTCACCTACCCTTCCTTTGTCGAACGCCTCACCGGTATTCAGAGCGCATTGCATAACTCCGAGTACGATCTGGTGCTCTATAGCATCCGCTCGCCTGAGCAGCTTGAGCGTCAGATGCACGCCTTACTGACACGCAACCGTGTAGACGGGCTGATCGTCCTCTCGCTGCCCGTCGCCGAAGAGACAATTCAGCGTATCAATCCCAACCTGCCGATCATCGTCATCGACGATACCAAGCCTATCCGGAACTATCCGCGCATCACGATCGATAATGTAGCCGGTGGTGAGATGGCGACAAATTACCTGATCGAACGTGGGCACCGGATGCTCGGGTTCGTGGGCGACCAGATCGAAAACCTATTTGGCTTCGTCAGCACGCGCCACCGCTTTGAAGGGTTCTGCCGCGCGCTCGACCACGCCGGGCTGACGCTGGTTGACGAGTGGGTGCGCTTTGGCGAGCACAGCCAGGAAGCGGCCCGCCAGAACGCGCTGGATATCCTCAGGAATCCCCGGCGGCCCACTGCGATCTTCGTCTCCATCGACACGCTGGCGCTCGGTGTGCTGGCCGCGATCAACGACCTGAACCTGCGCGTGCCAGAAGATGTCGCCGTCATCGGCTTTGACGATATCCAGGCTGCGTCGTACATGAACCTGACCACCGTCCGGCAACATCTGGTCTACAGCGGGCAGATGGGTGCGCAGTGGATGCTGGAATGGCTTGACCAGCAGCGCCGCCCCGATCCTGCCGAAGTCATATTGCCATTGGAGATGGTTGAGCGGCTGACCGCCTGATCATCTTTTGTTTTCGCCGTGGTGGAACCGTTTCCACCATCACACGAAAGCAGGAAGTGAGCGCCGTGCTTTATACACCACCCGATCCGAGCAAGGGACTGTGGGATACCTGGGTCTTCCAACACGGGGACCTCTACCATCTGTTCCACTTGCAGCGAGACCATGACGAGGTGGGGTGTTCCTCAATCGGCCACGCCGTAACGCGTGACTGGCGCCACTGGGAGACGCTCCCGCCGGTGCTTGCGCAGGGCGCGGGCGACACCTGGGACAACGGCCCGTTGATGACCGGCATGGTGGTGGAACACGCTGGGCGCTTCTTCATGTTCTATGGCGCGATGGTGGATCGCGTGCAGCGTATCGGCCTGGCCGTCTCGGATGATCTGATTCATTGGGAGAAGCTCGGTCAGAACCCGGTGCTCGAGCCGGGTGGCCCCTGGTATGAAACAGATCCGCGTCGCGCCAGCAACTACGAAACTGCGTGGCGCGATCCCTATGTGTTTTATCACGCGCCGGACGCCTGTTATTATGCGTTCCTCTGCGCGCGCGTCGCGAATGCCAGCGAGACGGGTGGCGGTTGTATTGCGGTAGCGTCCAGCCGGGATCTGCTCGACTGGACGCTACTGCCCCCGGCGTACGTCTCCGATACGCTGACGTGCCTGGAAGTGCCGGAATATTTCGCACTCAACGGTCGGCACTACATCACCTACACCACCAGCTACCACTTCGGGACACCCTACCCCGTTGACGATCCCTATCAGGCAACCGGCACCTTCTATCTGGAGTCCGGCGAGATGCTGGCGGGGTACGCCGCGCCCGATCATCCGAACACGCTGGTTGCAAGCCTGCCGAACAGCGGCGCGAACTATGTCGGGCGCAGCATCCCGCATCCCACCGCGCCCGCGCGCCGGCTGTACTACTACCAGAACGTCCCGCCGGTCCGGCTTGGCGAGAGCGAGCATGGCTCGCTAGCCGCGCCCAAGCAGCTCGAAGCGCTGCCGGATGGCCGGTTGAACCTGACCTACGCCGCAGACATCCTCGATCCGCTGTTTGAGGACACGCCGCTACCCGTGCCCGCGTTGCAGCCAGACCGGCCTATCGCGCTGACTGGCGCCTCGCTGGATGCCGGGGAAATCGCAGCCACGGTGCGCGTGCCCTACGCGGGCATCTGCCTGCACGTCGGGCCGCAGCGCGAGGGAATGCCCGAAGGGCTGGCAGTGTGGACCGCACCGAACCGCGCAGGCAGCGCGGATCGCTGGGTGATGCTCGGCACCGTGCATCTGGCGGACGGCCCCAGCGGCGTTCGCCCGGTGTTAGGGCGCCCTGCCGCGCTCCGCAAACTGACAACACCGAGCGATGATCGTGGCGCGCGCCTGCGTGTGATGTGGCGCGGCCCGTTCGTCGATGTGTACGTGGAGGATACGCTCTACCTATCGCACGCGTTTGCGCCTGAGGAACTGCCATCCAGCCGTCAGGCAGGGGTATTTCGCGCTGGCACGCCCGCCGCATCGGACGTCACCGAAGTCGTCGTGCGTCGCATGCAGATGTAATCACGTGAGCACCAGCGTGCAGGCTCAACATCGTCTGTCGCAAGAGACAGTTCAGGAAGGAGGCGATATCGGTTCAGAAGCACAAATTTCTCTCAACCATACGCCAAGTTCGCAAAGTGTTTTCGAGTGCTCATATGGAGGAAGCCATGAAGGCTGTGAAGTTGTTTACGCTCTTGGTTCTGGTGTTCGCGCTGGCTGTGCCGATGACGGTCATGGCGCAAGACGGCAAGCAGGAAGTCACGCTCTGGTTCCACTCGGGCCGGGGCAGCGAACGCGACGCGCTGGGCGAGCTAATCGACCAGTTCAACGCGGAGTCAGCAGACTATAGCATCGTCCCGCTGGAAGTGCCGGAAGGTAGCTACAACGACCAGGTTCGCGCTGCCGCGCTGGCGGGCGACCTGCCGTGTGTGCTGGACTTCGACGGCCCGTTCATCTACAACTACGTGTTCTCGGGCGACCTGATCCCGATTGAAGACTACGTGAGCGACGAGCTGCGCGCGGACGTGCTGCCTTCGATCCTGGGCCAGGGCACCGTCGACGACCAGCTCTGGAGCCTCGGCCAGTTTGACAGCGGCCTGGCGCTCTGGGGCAACCGCGCCATGCTCGAAGAAGCGGGCGTGCGCATCCCCGAGGGGATCGACGATCCGTGGACGCTCGATGAGTTCAACGAAGCCATCGCCGCGCTGGCAGAAATCGTGCCCGAAGACGGCTATGTGCTGGACCTCAAGTTCAACGATGTCGGCGAGTGGTATTCGTACGCGTTCGGCCCCTGGCTCCAGAGCTTCGGCGGCGACGTGATCGACCGCGAGACGATGGAGACCGCCGAGGGCGTGCTGAATGGCCCCGAAGCGGTAGCGTTCGGCGAGTGGTTCCAGAGCCTGTTCGAGCAGGGCTACTCCACGGCGACCCCCGTTGACCCAGAAGCGGACTTCCACGAGGGCCGCGTGCCGCTGAGCTACACCGGCCACTGGATGTACAACCCGTACAAGGAAGCGCTGGGCGACAACCTGGTGCTGATCCCGCAACCTGACCTGGGCGCTGGCTCCGTCACCGGCATGGGTTCGTGGAACTGGGGCATCACCAGCACGTGTGAGAACCCCGATGGCGCGTGGGCGTTCATCGAGTTCCTGATGCAGCCGGAAAGCGTCAAGCTCATGACCGACGCCAACGGCGCGATCCCGTCGCTGATCTCCGTGCTTGAGGCTGATGAGCGCTTCGCCGAGGGTGGCGACCTGCGCATCTACTTCGAGCAGTTGTCCGGTGGCGTAGCGCTACCACGCCCGGCGACCGCTGCTTACCCGGCGATCCAGACCGGTATGTCCGACGCGATCAACGCGATCGCGCGCGGGGAAGACGTGCAAGCATCACTTGACGGCGCCGTCGATACGATCGACTCGGCCATCGAAAATCTCAGCCAATAACACGAAAGTCAGAATGCGTCCGGGGAGGTGAAAATCTCCCCGGACCTTTCCTGGAGGCGAGAGTATGAGAGCGCTGTTTGCTCGAACCTTCCGAGGGCGGCAGGGCCGCGAGTTCGGCATGGCGCTGCTCATGGGAGGGCCTGCCTTCTTGCTGCTCGTCCTGTTCATGATCGTGCCATTCATCCGCGGGATCGACCTCAGCACCACGAACCAGCGTTTCGACGGCTCGCAGGCGACCCGGCTCGACCCCTGGTATCGCAACTTCGACCAAGTTCTGAGTGTAAACATCATCCGCCTGCCCGAAGTACCGGATGACGTGCCCTATCGCGCGCCCGCAGCGGGCTGGTACCGCGAGCGCACCACGGCGTGCACCGAGTGCCAGACGGACTTCGACTGCGATATCACCGATCCGGACGACGCAACCTGCGCCCAAAACTGCGCGCAAATCTGCGAAAGCGGCGATCTGATTTTCCGGTGGCGCGGGCGCAATCTCGACCAGATCGGGTTAGCCGACTATCAGGAATACGAGATCGCGCGCCAGTTCTCGTTGGGCGGCACGCATTACGCCGTTATCGCAAAAGATCCGTTGTTTTGGAAAGGCTTGCTCAACAATTTCTATTTTGCGGTGGTTGTCGTGCCGGTGCAGACCGCCCTGGCCCTATTGCTAGCGCTGCTGATCAACCAAAAACTGCCCTATCGCAACGTCTTCCGTACGATGTACTTCAGCCCGGTAGTGACCGCGATGGTGATCATCGCCGTGGTGTGGAAGTTCCTCTACAACCCGGAATTCGGTCTGATCAATGAGATGATCGAGTTCGTCACGTTTGGCCGGGTCGAGGGCCTGGGCTGGCTGCAAGACTCGGACACCGCGATGCCCGCGATTATGATCATGTCGATCTGGCAAGGCGTGGGCTTCCAGATGATCATCTTTCTGGCGGGTCTGCAAGACATCTCAGAAGACTTGTATGAAGCGTCGTCAATCGATGGCGCGAGCGTCTGGCAGCAATTCCGGCACATCACGCTGCCAATGCTGCGCAACACCACAATTTTCGTCGTGCTGACCACCACAATTCTCGCCTTCCGGCTGTTTGATCAGGTGAATATCATGACGCCCGATGGCGGGCCGAACGAATCGACCGCGACGATGGTTTGGTACGCGATCCGGCGCGGCTGGACGCAAAGCGAGGTGGGGTATGCGTCGGCGATCTCGGTGGTGTTCGTGGTCATCGTCCTGATCGTGTCGCTGATACAGCGCGCGGTAGTGCGGTCCGAAAGCGCAATGGAGTAAGGCGGCGATGACAACCCAGACACTGAACGAACAACAACTTGCCGCAGCGCGCCGCCAGGCGATGCTGGCGCGGATCTCAAAGACTGCGCGGCGGGCGATTGTCTATGGCTTGATGACGCTGCTAGGGTTTCTGTTCCTGTTCCCGATCGTGTTTATGGTAGTGGCGGCCTTCAAGCCGAACGAGCGCGTCATCGCGGACCTGGCGAGTATCCGCGCGTTCTTCCCTGAGCCATCGCAGCTTACGCTGGATAATATCCGCGACGTCTTCGCTCGCGTTAATTTCGAGCGGCTGGCGTTTAATTCGCTATTCATCACACTGGTGACGGTCGTCAGTGGCCTGTTCGTGAACAGCATGGCGGCGTTTGTGCTCTCGCGGCTACGCTGGCCCGGTCGCACGGTCATGCTGAGCCTGATCGTCTCGCTCATCATCATCCCGCTCGAAGCGATCGCCGTTCCCCTGCTGATGCAGGTCAATCAGATGGGCGCCGCGCTGAATATCATCGTGACGGTTCTATTGCTGCTGCTCACCGGGCTGCTGTGGGCGATTGCGTGGAACATCGTCGGCAAGATGCTGCGCGAGCGCAAGCTGTTTAGCGACCTGCCCGAGCCCGTGCTCTACGTGATCCAGGCGCTGGCGGCTGTCGCGATCGCGCTGCCGCTCGAAGTGCTGGCGTACTTCATGCTCCAGCAGACGCAGGAAGGCGGTACGTGGCTCAACAGCTATCACGTGCAGATCCTGCCGTTCATTGCGGAGCCGTTCTCGATCTTTCTGTTCTACCAGTTCTTCATCGGTATTCCGAAGGACTTTGACGAGGCGGCGTACGTCGATGGCGCGGGGCCGTTCCGCATCTACTGGCAAGTGATGGTGCCGCTGTCGCGCCCGGTGTTCGCGACGGTAGCGATTCTCAAATTTCTGCAGTTCTGGTCTTTCTACCTGTGGCCGCTGATGGTCACGCGCGGGGACCTCTACCGACCGCTGATGGTCGGAATGGACTTTTTCCAGACGCAGTTGCCGCTCAAGTGGGGCAGCATCATGGCCTACGCGGCGATGGTTACGATCCCGGTACTGATCACGTTCCTGCTGTTCCAGAAATGGTTTGTGCAGAGCGTGAGCAGCAGCGGCGTCAAAGGCTAGTGGGGTGTGGGCCGGGCATTGTCGCGCACGTGGTAGCCCGGTCCATCTGACAGTTCCTCAGCCGGTGGCGTTGCGCAGCATTGCGGCGAACTCGTCCGGCATCTCGGTCGCTTCGATCGCTTGCGCGGTGCGTTCCACCTCATAGGCCACGCGCACGAAATCCACCTCCAGATCGCGCCCGCGCGCCCGCAGCACCACATACCCGGCGCGCGGATCGCCGTCTTTGGGTTTGCCGACGCTGCCCGCGTTGATCACGTGCCGCTCGCTCGGCAGCACCTTGTGATATGGCAGGTGCGTGTGCCCGCAGACCATCACATCTGCTTCGACCAGATCGAGCAAGCGCTCAAAGCTGCTGTCAGGCCGGTCGGCGTAGAGGTACTCGTTCACTTTGCGCGGGCTGCCATGCACCAGCACCACCCGCAGATCGCCCACCTGCGCCGGAATCTGCGCTGGTAGCGCGCGTAGAAACGCCTTGTTCTCGTCTG
>CAZVCM010000182.1:0-8784 GCA_964626105.1 uncultured Thermoflexus sp. | reverse complement strand
ACGGAGCTCGCGCCAAACAACGCGGCAGTGTGGTCGAATCTCGCTGCGGCCTATCTCGGCAAGCTGGTCACCGCCACTGGCGAACGCCAGGAGCGCGCGATGGATGCCTACCGGCGCGTGATCGAAATCGACCCGGCCTACCCCAACGTGCACTATCACATGGGGCTGATCCACATCGACCGGCGTGAATGGGACGACGCGCACGCGGCCTTCACCCGCGCTCTGCAGACCAACCCGCACGACGACGACGCGCGCACCATGCGCGATCGCGTCCAGGAAATCCGCAACCAACCTCCAACTCCTCTGAACAACTGACGCGCAGGCACCCTGCGCGAACAGAACGTTGTGAGCCACCCGGCCGGCTGCTATAATGGCCGGGTGGCACCACCGGGGAGTTATCACTGATGTCCGGCTCATCCAACGCAGAACCGCGCCGCCTGCATGCCGTGATCTACGGGCGCGTGCAGGGCGTTAATTTCCGCTCGACCACACAGCACGCCGCCGCGCAGCACGGCCTCACTGGCTGGGTGCGCAACCGCCCGGATGGTGCGGTGGAGACCGTCGCAGAAGGACCGCAGCACGCGCTGGAAGCCTTCGAACGCTTCTTGCATCGCGGTCCGGGCGCAGCCGATGTCGAGCGGGTGGACATCCAGTACAGCGCGGCGACCGGCGAGTTTCGTAGCTTCAATATCCGTTGGTAGCGAGGCGTGATGCACGCACATCCCCAACGTGTCGCCTGGGCAACCCTCCTCGGCGGACTCCTGATCTTTTGCCTGCTGTGCATCAGCTCAATTGTGGTGGCGCGGTGGTTCGTCTTTGATTCGCCTACCGAACTGAGCGTTCGCTTGCATGTCGGTCGCGGGACGGTCGGCCTTGCGCCGCCTGACGATCCAAACACCGAGCAAGCGATCCGCGCACCCGCCTCTGTACCACGCGGCAGCCGCATGACCACGGACAACGAGGCGCAGGGCTATCTGTCGTTCGCCGATCCGTACTCCGGCGAGATGGTCGCTACTGCCTTCCTGCGCAGCAACACCCAGATCAGTCTCATCACGGCGAACCGCCCGCGTTTCAGCGTCAGCGAAAACGCGTATACAATCCGGCTCGGCGGGCTCAATGGCTGGCTTGAGGTGTGGGTGAACTCTGACATCGAGCGCGCCATTCAGATCGAGGTAGACAGCCCGTTCGGACTGGCGCGCATCAGCGAGGGCGGCAGCTACCTGGTCGAAAACACGCAGAACACGCTCAGCCTGACCGCCCGCGCCGGGAGCGCGACGCTGGTCGCGCCGACCGGGCAAACGCAGCACGTATCCGCCGGGGGAATGGGGGCGTTCGGGGCCACCGCAAGCGAGATCCACGTGGGCGCCGGACCGCTTGACCTGCTGCCGAACAGCCTGTTTGGCGAGTCCGAAGACTGGCCGCGTCAATGGGTGTGCGCGTTCTTCCCCTCACCGGACGATCCGAACGGGCCGCCCGGCCAGTTCCCGATTGACACAGTCGACGGGCGCCGCGTCTATCACCTGTATCGTCGGCATCCCGAAGCGGGACCGGGCGAGACCGGCTGCCAGCAGACGTTTAGCAGCGGCCTGGATATCATGCCCTACGATAGCGTGCGCCTGCGCGTCATGCTGCGCGTGGACTACCAGGAGATCAGCGCGTGCGGCGAGCAAGGTAGCGAGTGCCCGGTCATGCTGCGCATGGCGTACGAAGACCGCGACGGGAACGACTTCGAGTGGGTGCACGGCTTCTACGCGGAAGCCACGCCCAACGTTGGGCGCACCACGTGCGATACGTGCCTGGAGCCGCACGAGCAGATCAACAAAGAAGCGTGGTACGTCTACGAATCCCCTAACCTGCTGACCGACTTGCCCCAGGATCGCCGTCCGGCGCTGATCGAGGAGCTGCGCTTCACCGCGTCAGGGCACAAAGTCGATGTGATGGTCGGCGAGGTGTCGCTGATCGCGCAGATGACCGGCGCACAGCCAGCGCCACCGGTTGCCAGTGGGGGCTGATTGCCCGCCGATCGACGCCGTGCTATACTGGCCGCCGGCGGGGGGACGCGCTGCCTGCCCGCCGGATCCGTCCACGGAGAAGACGCATGATCGATCAAGACACGCTGAACACGCTTCTGCTCTACGCCGTGACGGCGTGCGGGGCGGTTACCGCCGCGCTGTGGCTCGGCATGATCATCTGGACGTGGCGGGATATGCGGCTGCGCTCGCGCGATCCGCTGGCGCAGATTGCGGCGGCGCTTGTGGTCGCGGTGCTCAAGATTTTCGGGTTGATTATCTACGTCCTGCTGCGCCCATCTGAGACGCTGACGGAAGCGTACGAGCGCTCGTTGGAAGAAGAAGCGCTGCTGCAAAACATCGAGGAAAAGCCCCATTGCCCCGGCTGCGGTCGCCCCGTCAAAGAAGCCTGGCAGGTCTGCCCATATTGCCACACCAAGCTGAAAAAACCGTGCGTTCAGTGCAACACGATGCTCGATCTGGCCTGGAACCTCTGCCCGGTGTGCGCCACACCGCAGGTCGCCTACGAGGGCGAGCCTGCCCCCGCTGCAACCGCGCCAGATTTTGACAACGCCGCACCCGCTGACGCCGCAGTTGAGTACATCGAACAGGACCCGTACTGAGCCGTGCCTATGATTCCAGCCGGCGCGACGTGGCTTGCCGCGTCTCTTCGCCTGTTCATACTTGTCGCGCTGCTGGCCATGCCAGCCGTACCGCGTACTGCGCTGGCGCAATTTGACCAGCCGCCGGTCATGCCAGTGGTGCTGGCTGATCTCAGCGAGCGCGTCGGACAGCCAGTCACCGTGCAGGACTTCGACGACTGGCGGTGGAGCCAGCGCACCTATGAAGACGCCAGCCTCGGCTGCCCGCAACCCGGTGAAGAATACGAGGCCGAGCCAACAACGGGCTATCGCATCCTGATCTGGTATCGGGGCGCAACGTATGATTATCGCGTCACGCGTAACGGCGCGCTGGTGACCCTGTGCATGTTGGGCAGCGTCCAGGAAAGCGGCGCGCCAACGGCAACCCCGGCTGGTTCCCCCACGCCGACCGCGCTACCAACCGTCATCCCGCCGACTCCCACACCGCTGCCAGGGCGTGAGGTCTGCGCGGGCGCTTTGCTAGCGCGTCTTGCCGTTGGGCAGAGCGCGCAGGTCGCCTCGCGCAATCCCAGCCCGCTCCGCGCCGCACCGGACACCACCAGCACCGTCCTCGCGCAGATCGAACCGGGGCAGCCGGTACGAATTGTCGGCGGGCCAGAATGTGGCGAGCAACTGGTCTGGTGGCAAGTCGATCACCAAATGATCGTCGGCTGGATGCAGGAAGGGCACAACGAGGTCTACTGGTTGGAGCCGCTGAGCGACACGCCCACTCACCCCGCCCCGACACCCGGTCCCTCGCCCACGCCACGCCCACACGCAGCCGTCGACCTGCCGCCCGGACGCCAGCCGATCACGCTGGCGAACGCGCCTCGCCTCGCGCCGTTTGTCGAGCGCGGGCTCGATGGCGCTGCCGGAGCACTGGCGTGGTCCTCAGACGGGTTCGCGCTGGCGGTAGCTGGCGAGCAAGGCATCTGGCTGTTCGCAGCGGAGAATCTCAGCGCATCGCCACGCCTGCTGCGCGCCGGGACCGGTCCGGTGCTCGATGTCGCATTCAGCCCCGCGCCGGGCGCGGAGGTGATGCTCAGCGCGCACGACGATGGCGCGATCCGCCTGTGGGATGTCACGCTCGGCGGTCAAATCGCGGTGCTGGCCGAGCATGATGCGCCCGTTCGCGCGCTGGCCTTTAACGCGGACGGGTCGCGGCTGGCCTCAGCGGGCGGCAGCCTCATTCTGCTGTGGGACCTCGCCGCGTCCGGCTCGGTCGGGCGTTTCGAGGGGCATACTGGCGATGTGCGCGCGCTGGCGTACAGCCCCGACGGCACGTTGCTCGCGTCGGGCGGCGACGATCGGACCATTCGCCTGTGGGACCTGATCAGCGCGACGCCGCTCGCCGTGCTCGAGGGGCACAGCGCGCCCGTGCTCGACCTCGCGTTCAGTCCCGACGCCGCGTGGATCGCGTCCGGCAGCGAAGATGGGACGCTCCGGCTGTGGGACAGCGCGTCCGGCGGCAGCATCACCCTCGCCGAGCATGACGCGCCAGTGCGTGCGGTCGCGTTCGCGCCTGCAGGGAACCTGCTGATCGCCGGGATTGATGGAAGCGAATCGCTGCCGCCAATGTTGGAGCTGTGGAACATCGCCGAACGCGCGCAGCTGGGCGTGGTGACTCTGCCTGAGGGGGAGCGAGGCGCGCCCGCCGACCTGTTGTTTGGCGAGGAAGGCGCCGCGCTGGCGTGGCTCACAACACAAACGGAGCGTAGCGCGCTGCGCATCTGGGGCGTATCAGGCGCAGAATAACTCGCGCTGTGTCACATCACGAACGTTAACAGCACGCTCAACGTAAGCATGCTCAGCGCGGTGCTGAGCACGATCACGGATGTCACGAACTCCGCATCCTCGCGCCCGCCGAACTCCGTCGCCAGCACTCCGCTGATCACCGCGGTCGGCATACTCGCCTGAACCAGCGACACTTGCCGTGTGACCCCGCTCAAGCCGATCAGCGCGACCATCACCAGCGCGATCATCGGCGCGACAGTGAGACGCATCCCCGCTGCCAGCAACGCCGGACGGAGCGTCTTGAGCTGGAGTGAAGCTTGCGAAAGCTGCAAGCCTAGCACCGTCAGCATCGCCGGGATCGCCGCCTGCCCCAGCACCTCGGTGGCCCGCGCTACCGGAACCGGCAGCGTGATATCGGCAGCGTTCAGTACGAATCCCAGCACGACCGCATACGGCAGTGGCACGCGCAGCACGTTCCCCACTGCGCGCCGCGCCGAGACCGTCCCGCTCGACGCCAGGAAGATCCCCAACGTGTTCGACACAGCGACCGTCATCACGAAGTAGATCATGGCGCGCGCCTCGCCCGCATCGCCGAACGCGAAGCGATTGAGCGGAATCCCGTAATTACCCGCGTTGATAAGCGTCACGCTGAGCACGAATACGCCGACCATCCGCTGGTCGAGCCGGATAGCGCGCGCGACAATCCAGCCGACGAGCGCCATCAGCAGCGAAACGCTCAACGCCACCACCACGATCTGCCCGGTTTCCGAGCCGGTGAGGTTGCTGTTCGCAATACCGTCCAGCACCATGAACGGCGTGAACAGGTACACAATCAGCCGCGAAAGAGGGCGCGGATCGATGTGCAAGCGCCGGTCGACGAGCACCGCCACGCCGACGATGAGAAATACCGGCGCGATGATGTTGTACGCGATCTCGAAAAACGTCGACATCGCGCTAGGCGTCTTCCATATCGCCCACGCGCAAGACCTTCAAGAAGTTCGTCTGCCCGCCAATTCCGAACGGCACGCCGCCGATGATCACCATCGTGTCGTCCTGCTCGACCAGCTTCAGCGCCTGCGCTTGATCAACCGCCACCTTGATCATCTCGTCGATTGTCTTGAATTCTTCGACCAGGATCGGGGTGACGCCCCACACCAGCGCCAGCCGGTTGTACGTCACCCGGTTGGGCGTCGCGGCAAGGATCGGGGTGGCCGGGCGCTCGCGGGCGACGCGCCGCGCGGTGTAGCCGGAATATGTGCTGGCGACAATCAGTCGCGCGCCGAGCATCTCCGCGATCTGGCTGGTGACGTGACTGATCGCCGCCGGGATGCTGCGCCGCTGCTCGACCGCCAGCGCTTCGAGCGAGAGTTTCCCGAAGTCCGGATCGGGGTGCGTGTGCAGATATTCCTCGGCGATATGCGCGATGCGCGCCATCATCTCGACCGATTGCAGCGGGTACTTGCCGATCGCCGTTTCGCCCGAGAGCATGATCGCGTCCGTGCCATCGAAAATCGCGTTCGCCACGTCGCTCGCCTCGGCGCGTGTGGGGCGCGGATTCTCGATCATGCTGTTGAGCATCTGCGTCGCCGTGATCACCGGCTTGCCGACCTCGTTGCAGCGGTGGATGATGTTCTTTTGATAGACGGGAACCTGCTCGGCGGGCGTCTCGACGCCCAGATCACCGCGCGCCACCATAATCCCGTCGGACTGCGCGAGAATCGCGTCAAAGTTGGTGATCGCCTCGGCCTTCTCGATCTTGGCGATCAACGCGGCATCACCGTTCATGTGGCGCATCAGCCAGCGTAACTCCCGCATGTCGTCGGCAGAGCGCACGAACGACATCGCGATGTAATCAACCTCTTGCTGCAGCGCAAATCGCACGTGCTCGCGATCTTCCTCGGTGATCGAAGATAGCGTCAGCGCCGTATCGGGCACGCTCACGCCCTTGCGCGAGCGCAACTCTCCGCCTATAAGCACCTCGGCGGTGACGTTATTGCCCGCCTTCGACTCGATAACCATCTCGATCTGCCCATCGTCAATCAGCAGGCGATCGCCCAGCTTGAAGTCGCGCAGCACGTCAGGATGCGGGAACGGGACGACGAAAGGCTGCTCTGGGTCAAGCGGCTCGGTCGCCGTCAGCGTGACGCGATCTTCTTCCGTTAGTTCCAGTGGCTCGACGCTCAGATTCCCCAGCCGAAGCTTCGGCCCTTGCAGGTCCGCCATGATGGCGACCACGCGCTTTTCCTCAGACGCCAACTGCCGGATGTGAGCGATATTGCGCGCATGAGTTTCAAGATCGCCGTGACTGAAATTGATGCGCGCCACGTCCATCCCGGCCCGGATCATCCCGCGCAACATCCCGGGGTGCTGTGTCGCCGGGCCAATTGTCGCGATGATCTTCGTCCGCTTGAGGTGATCGATGGTTCCCATGCGCTGCCGATCCTTTCACTCCTTGCAAAAAAGGCAAGCCTGGGACGAGCGTGAAGACCCTTCCCAGGCTTGATTGTACGCTGAAGCGCTCCGTTTAGCTGCTTGCGCTAAAGCGCGCGCCTGATGTTCGGGAACGCGTTGCGGCCCGCGTACACCGCCACGTCGGCCAGGTCCTCTTCGATCCGCATCAGTTGGTTATACTTCGCGATCCGGTCGGAGCGCGCGGGCGCGCCAGTCTTGATCTGCCCGGCATTGAGCGCCACCACCAGGTCCGCGATCGTCGCGTCTTCGGTCTCGCCGCTACGGTGGCTGACGACCACCGTCCAGTTATGCGTCTGGCTCAAGCGGCTGGCCGCGATCGACTCGGTCAGCGTGCCGATCTGGTTGACCTTGCACAGCAATGAGTTGCACGCCCGCATCTCGATCGCCTTCTGGACGCGCTCCGGGTTGGTCACCAACAGATCATCACCAACCAACTGCACGCGGTCGCCGACGCGCTGCTGGAGCAATTGCCAGTTATCCCAGTCGTTCTGGTCGAGGCCGTCTTCAATCGAGATGATCGGGTACTTCTCGCACCAATCCGCCCAGAAGTCCACCATCTGCTCACCGGTCAGTTCGCGACCTTCCTTCGCCAGGATGTACTTGCCATCCTGGTAGATCTCGCTCACCGCCGGGTCCAACGCGAGGAAGACCTGCTCGCCAGCGGTATAGCCAGCCTTCTCAATCGCTTCGAGGATCACTTCGACCGCGCCCTCGTTGCTCGGCAGGCTCGGCGCGAAACCGCCCTCGTCACCGACCGTCGTGCGATAGCCCTTGCCCGCCAGCACCTTCTTCAGGCTCTGGTAAATCTCGGCGGACCAGCGCACAGCCTCAGCGAACGTCTCTGCGCCAACCGGCATCACCATGAATTCCTGGAAGTCCGTGCTGTCAGCGGCGTGCTTGCCACCGTTCAGGATGTTCATCATCGGCACGGGCAGCGTGTGCGCGTACGTCCCGCCCAGGTAGCGATAGAGCGGCAAGCCCACGCTCGCGGCAGCAGCATGCGCCACAGCCAGCGACGCGCCGAGGATCGCGTTCGCGCCCAGGTTACCCTTGTTCGCCGAGCCATCCAGATCGATCAGCATTTGGTCAATCGCCATCTGCTCGGTCGCATCCCAGCCGAGCAGCGCATCCGCGATTTCGTCGTTGACATGCCCGACCGCTTGCAGCACACCCTTGCCGCCATAGCGACCCTTATCACCGTCCCGCAACTCGACAGCTTCATGCTCGCCGGTGCTGGCGCCGCTAGGCACGATCGCGCGCCCAAACGAGCCATCGCTCAGCCGCACTTCAACCTCAACCGTCGGATTGCCGCGCGAATCCAGGACTTCGCGCCCAAGTACATCTTCAATAATCGACATCGCTGTTTCTCCTCAAATGGGAACCGGGCTCAACCAATCAGGCGAGCGTAGCAGAATACCGGGCGCGGCAACCGCGCCCGGTAGCACAACGTTTAAAGACCGAGGTCCTTGATCAACTCTGAATAGTTCAGGTGCTCAGACAGCATCGCCTGGAAGCGTCCTAGCTTCTCCGGCTGGCCAAGGCTGGTGCGCCCGAACAGGCGATCAAGCTGCTCGACCGTCTCCAGCGTGCTCTCGGGAACCAGCAGCACCGCAACGTTCATTTCCTCGGCGCGCTTGACGATAGTCGCCGTCGGTTGAAGGTTGCCGGTCAGCACCAGGCAGGTTGTCGACGTTTCGAGCGCCGCCGCCTGGATATCGGTGCGATCGCCGCCGGTGATCACGGCTTTGTTCAACTGACGACGGAAGCGCGGCATCGCCGCCTCGACCGACATCGCGCCGACGCTCATGTGCTCGATCAACCGCTCGCGCAGGTGCGATCCGGTCAGCACCTTCGCGTTCAACTGCTCGATCACTTCGCCCACGCTCAGCGCGCGCAGGTACGGGTCATACGGCAGCACGCCATAGACC
>CAZVCM010000181.1:0-8857 GCA_964626105.1 uncultured Thermoflexus sp. | reverse complement strand
GATCGAGCGGGTATGTCGCGGCGTACGCCTCGTAAAAGCGCCGCGAGAAGCCGCCGAACAGCGCCGTCATCGCCAGGTCCATCTCGCGGTGTCCGTAGTAAACCGCCGGATCGATCAGCACCGCTTCGCCCTGATCATCGACCAGATAGTTGCCGCCCCACAGATCGCCGTGGAGCAGCGCGGGCTGGATCGCAGTATCATCCCGCAGATCGGGCAAGCGCTCGATCAGCCGCGTGAGCAGGTCCTCGCGCCGCTTGGGGAGCAGGCCGCGCTGGCGCGCCATCTCCATCTGCGGGCGGATGCGCTGGTCGCGGTAGAACGCGCTCCACGCGGGATCGGGCGTGTTCCGCTGTGGCAGCAGGCCGATGAAGTTATCGCGCTCCAGGCCGTGTTGCGAGGTCGTGTGACGGTGCAGCGCCGCCAGCCGCGCGCCGAAGTCTTCCATCGTGGCATCGGTCGCGCTGCCATCCGTCTCGATCCACTCCAGCGCCAGATACGCCGGGCACGCGCCTTCGGCCTCACCCAGCGCGATCACCGCTGGGATGCGGATCTCGCCCGCCTCGCTCAAGCGGCGTAGCCCGTCCGCTTCGGCAGGGAACATGCTTGCGGGCGCCTCGCGGCTCCACTTGACGAAGTAGCGCGTACCGTTCACGGCGAACCGCGCCGCGTGGTTGATGTCGCCACCATAAACGGGCTGCCCGCCCTCGACCGGCCCGCCCAGCCGATCCGAGAGGGCATCGCGCAGCGCAGCCGGGATCATCATCGCCTACAACCCTTCTTCGCGGCGGATGTGTTCCAGCAAGCCCTTCGCGCCCTGCTGCACCAGCGCGTACACGTCGTCAAATCGCCCGTCATACCAGGGGTCGGGCACCTCGCGGACAGGCGCATCCGGCGCGAAGTCCATGAAGCGCGCCAGGACCGCGTCGCTGCCCGGCGGCATCATGCGCTTCAAATCGTACAGATTGTCATTGTCCATCGCGAGGATGTAATCAAAGCGCCCAAAATCGCGGGGGTCAACCTGCCGCGCGCGCCCATCGTACGGGATGCCGTGCCGCTCCAACACGCCGCGCGTGCCCCGGTGCGCGCGCTCCCCGGTGTGCCAGCCACCTGTCCCGGCGGAGTCCACCTCGATCACGTCACTCAGACCTTCAACCTCAACTAATTGCTGAAACACCGCCTCGGCCATTGGCGAGCGGCAGATATTGCCGAGGCACACGAACAATACTCGAACAGTCACGAACATCTACTCCTTGCACTATCGATAGTTACTGGACGCTTGCCGATTATTTCATGGGCGGGCGGAGCAAGCTCCGCCCCTACGGTCAGGCAGAATGTATCACGCTCTCGCCGGGGACCCTCACCTGCCCCTGACCGATCAGCCACGTGACCGCTTCCTGCACCGCTTGCAGCGAGCTATAACGCGGCTGGTAGTCGATCAGACGCTGCGCTTTGGCGATGCTGCAATTCGGGCTGCGCGCGATGTGCTCCCACGTCTGCTGCGCCTCTTCTTCGGAGACGGTCTCGCGCCACTGGTCCCAGGACAGATAGTCCAGCTGCGTGGGCTGCCCAAACCACGCCGCCATTTGCTCGGCGTAGCCGCGCAGCGTCAGCGCAGCGGGCGAGACGACGTGAAAGCTCTCGCCCACCGCCGCGCCCCAATGGTTGATCGCCTGCGCAAATGCCTGCGCGACGTCATCCGCATGGACGTGATGCACCGTCTCCAGCCCAAAGTTCGGCAGCGTTAGCGTCTCGCCCCGCGCCAGCGTCTCAAACACCGCCGGGTTGAAGTGCCCCGCCGGGTTCAGCGGCGCCCAGCCCGGCCCGACGATATGCCCTGGATGCAGCACCGTCGCCGGGAACCCGTTCTGGCGCGCTTCGCGCAGCAGATACGCCTCGATCTCGGCCTTCTGCGTGCCATACTCGCCAAAGGGACGGCGGGGCGCGGCCTCGGTGGTGGGCGTTTCGACGGCGTACCCGTGCACCCAGATCGTGCCGCAGTGCAGGAAGTGCTGCACGTGCCCGCGCAACGCCTCGACCAACTGCTGCGCGCTGGGCAGCGTGAAGCAGATCATGTCGATTACCACATCCGGCACCAGCGCCCGAATCCGCATCCCAAACTCGCCGCGCGCTTCCTCGGCGGCGCGATCGATCGTCACGCGCTGGACGGATGCCCACGCATGATGCGGCTGGTACGGGTCGCGCTGCCCGCGTGTGACGACGATCACCTCGTGCCCGGCGTCGACCAGCCGGGGAATCATGTACGTCCCCACGTGGCCGCTGCCGCCAATGACAACAATCCGCATGATCTGTTCCTCTCAGTGAAGTGATTAGCTAAAACCAGGAAGCCAGACGCCGCTTCGGTGTTTCGGTGGGCGCTTTAGAAATGCTCATCTGATCTTGGCTTTGCTTTTCGCTAATGGCTAACCGCTAATTGCTCGCTCAATATACAAACGGGATCAGCTTGCGCACGCGCTGCCGGTATGTCTCGTAGCCCGGATCGACGCGCACCAGCCAGCGTTCCTCGCGCCGCGATTTCGCGTCGAAAAACACCAGCAGCAGCGCCGCCGCGCCGAACGTCATCACGCTGCGATTGAGCAGCGCCCAGCCAAACGCGCCGATAATCAATCCCCCATAAATCGGATGGCGCACCAGGGCGTACGGCCCGCGATCCACGATCTGCGCGCCCGGCTTGGGATGCGGCAGAATCGACAGGTTCGTGCCGAGCGCCAGCAGCCCGCCCAGCGCCAGAAACCCGCCGAACCCTAGCAACGCCAGCCCGGCCAGAATCAGCGCCGTGTTCGCGGCGAAGGGCAGGCGCAGCGGCACATCCGGCAGCAACGGCCCAAGCGCCACCAGCGCAAACAGCGCGATCTGAATGATCACATACCATTCACCGCGCGCGTTTTTCCACCAGGGAGCGGGCCGAGATGTGTGCGACATTGGGGGTGTGCTGCTTCCTATCCGGTGTGCATGCCATCCCTTATAATTCTAGCAGGCCGCCTCTGCTGCTGGTAACCCGCGCTGCGAACCGGAGTGGGGTTTGCTATAGTTGACAATAGCAGGCGCCAAATCGCCAGCGCCACCCCCGCCCGTGCGGGCAAGCGCGCCAAGCGCCTGCGGGAGCAGAAATGACGAAACGCGCATGAACTCAGAAGTCGATTTCACCGAGTTGCGCGAGCGCATGGTGCGCGAGCAGCTTCGCGGGCGTGATATCACCGATGCTCGCGTGCTGGAGGCGATGCGCCGCGTGCCGCGCCACCGGTTCGTGCCGCCGGAGCTGCAAGCCGCCGCCTATCGCGATACCCCCCTGCCAATCGGCAGCAACCAGACGATCTCGCAGCCGTACATCGTCGCATATATGACGCAGTTGTTGCAGCTTCAGCCGGGCGACGTGGTGCTGGAAATCGGAACCGGCAGCGGCTATCAGACTGCGGTGCTGTGCGAGCTGGCAGAGTTTGTCTACAGCCTGGAGCGCTATCCGAAACTGGCGGAACTCGCGAGCAACGTGCTCGATGCGCTGGGTTATGAGAACGTCGAGCTGCACATCGGTGACGGAAGCCAGGGGCTGCCCGATATGGCGCCGTTTGATGCGATCCTGGTCACTGCTGCCGCGCCAGTCATCCCTGGCCCGCTGCGCGCGCAGCTCGCTGATGGCGGACGCATGGTGCTGCCCATCGGTGACGATCGAGCGCAGATACTCCAGCGGGTGCGGCGCACAGGCGATCAGTGGAAAATTGAGGAACAAATTCCGGTGATGTTCGTGCCGCTCTATGGGCGGCATGGCTTTCAGGCGCCAGACGATCCGGAGATGAACGGCGATGAGCCATCCCCCGGTGAGGAAGACGACGCGCGCTAGTGCGACGTGTCCAGCCGGGCGAGGTATTCGCGCGCAAACCCGCCGCCATTCGTCGCGATAATCACCCCCGCCAGCTTGTGCACTTTGAGCTCGCCGAAGTGGCGGATCAGCCGCGCAACCTGCTTCTCCATCACACCCAGAAATTCCGCCCACGAGACATCCTCGGGCAGTTGCGGCTCGTGCGCCGCGCGCATGCTGTTGACGTAATCGAGGACCGGATCGACTTCGGGGAAGTGAAACGCGCCCGGCAAGTCATAGCGGGCCACCGCGCGGAAGTAGTGCGCCAGCAGACCAGGGCCGCTTTCCAGCGAAAAGCGGCTGTCGGCGTTGGATGGCGGCAGCGGGCAGCCCAGCAGCGCGCACGCGCGCCGGGCGAGTGTGTCTAGTTCCGGCATATTATCCCGGCTGTTGGTCCCTGCAATCAGCACGCCATCCGGGCGTAACACGCGGCGGATCTCGGCCAGCGCGCCGGGCAGCGCCGCGACGTGGTAGAGCATGTGATTCGCCAAAACGACGTGAAACGTCCCATCCGGGAAGGGAAGCCGCTGCGCGTCGAAGTTCAAAACAGTGAAATCAGGGGCGGCATCGCTCTGGCACGCCTGACGGACCATCCCGAACGACAGATCGCCCGCTACATGCCGCCCGTGCGGCGTGCGCTCCGCCACGCCCGCGAAATATGCGCCCGGCCCCGAGCCGACATCCAGCACCCATTCGTCGCCGGACCACTGCACCGTATCAAGCACCCAGCGCTGAAAATCAACGACCGGGCGGCTATATTGCTCGTGGATTCGATAGCGCACCGCAAGATGCTCGTCCGTCGCGTACATCCGGGTGGTCAGGTTCTCTCGGTCGGTGCGCCAATCGCCAGTCGTCATCGAACTATCCATTCTCGTGCAGCGCCCGGCTCGACCAAGCCTATGCCAGCGCAGATCGCGAACCCGGCGCATGAGGTCGAGTCAAGTTTAGCACGGTACTCTGCGCGCTCCAACGCGGGAGCAGCGCTATCTGATAACGTTTACGCAGCAGGCGGCGCCACGTTGCGAGACACACCATCGTTTGACAGCGGTGGCGGCGCAGTGCAGAATGGGCAGCGACCGCGCTCGTTTCGCCAGCGGTCGGAACTAGTTTTGAGAGAGTCGCCTGTGACCGCCCGTGCTCCCAATTTCCTTGACGATTTGCGCGCCGCCGCATCCGCGCTGCACGCCAGCCGCGCCCCGGTGGCGCTGACCGGCGCGGGGATCTCGCACGAGAGCGGCATCCCGACCTTTCGAGACGCTCTGACCGGCCTCTGGGCGCAGTACGATCCGCAGCGGCTCGCCACGCCTACCGCGTTCCGGCGCGATCCGAAGCTCGTCTGGGACTGGTACGAGTTCCGGCGCGGGCTGATCGCCGAGGCGCAACCCAACCCCGGCCATTTTGCGCTGGCCGAACTGGAAACGCTGCTGCCGGGCCTGGTGGTCATCACGCAGAACATCGACGGGCTGCACCACGCCGCCGGAAGCCACGACGTGATCGCGCTGCATGGCGACATCCGCCGCAACAAGTGCTTCGCGGATTGCCAGGGCGATCCGACGCTGATCGATGTGAGCGCGCTCGATTGGGATCGCGACAGCGGCCCGCCGCGCTGCCCGCATTGCGGCGCGTATGTGCGCCCGGATGTCGTGTGGTTCGAAGAAGGTTTGCCGCCCGCCGCGCTCGCCCGCGCGTTCCGCCTGAGCGAGCGTGCGGATGTCATGCTGGTTGTGGGAACGTCGGGCGTGGTGCATCCCGCCGCGAGCCTGCCATTCAGTGCGAAAGATCGCGGCGCAACAATCATCGAGGTCAACCCGCAGCCGAGCGCGATTACGCCGATTGCGGACTGGTATTTCGCTGCGCCGTCGGGTGAGGTGCTGCCGCAGTTGGTGGCCGCGATCAAAGCGCTCGGCGCGGATGAAGGCTAGCCGGTGCGCTGGCAAATTCTCACATCCCGCACGGACCTGCTACAATTGTGCGGAAGGGATTTTAATATGCGCGCGCACGCTGTGAAGCCCGCGCCGCACACCAAAAAGGAACGCAGGCATGCGCCTGGCTGCTAAACCACGCGCGCGGGGGCTGCTGCTGGTCGCGCTGCTGCTCGCGCTAGGGTTGCTCGCGCTCGTCGGGCGCGTCGAAGCGTCTGACGGTATGCGCGGCGATCGTTGCGTGGTCGCAGAAGAAGATTACATCGTCGAAGACTTTTACTTCATGTGCCGGGTGCTGGAAGTGCGCGGCACGATTGATGGCGATTTGCTCGGCATCGGCTCCGAAGTTCACATCTACCCCACCGCAACTGTCACCGGCGATATCTGGGTCGTCGGCGGGCGCCTGCGCGTCGAAGGCCGCGTTGGTGATGATATCCACTTCGCGGGCGTCAATGTGCTGGTCAGTGAGCACGCACGCATCACCGGCGAGCGCACCGACTTGCTCGCGCTGGCGCTGAGCGTTGAGATCATGCCCGACGCCCTGCTGCCCGGTGATCTGCTGGCGTACGGCTATCAGGTTGAGATCAACGGCGCGGTTGGCGGGGACGTCGACTTCGGTGGCGAGTCACTGATCATTCGCGGGCGCGTCGGGGGGCGGGTGGATGCTTCGGTTGGCGACTGGCGGCGGGATACAGACCTGCCGGGCCTGCCGGTCTACAACGTTTCGTTCAACGATCCAGGGCTGGCCGTGGCGGATGACGCCTTCATCGGCGGCGATCTCAGCTACGAAGCGCCGTCGCGGCGGCCCATTCCGCCCGGCGTGGTTCAGGGGCGGATCAGCTACGACGCGGTGATCTCGCAGCCAGATATCACCAACCTCGGCGAGACGGACAGCGCGGCGCGCCTGCTGCGCGACTATCTCAGCCGGGCGCTGCGGGATATGGTGACGCTGTTGCTGATCGGCGTGCCGATGTTGGTGCTGTGGCCGCAGTTCATCATGCAGCCTGCGCAGCATGTCCGCCGCCGCACGATCCCGGCAGTGGGCTGGGGGCTGATCTCGTTTATGCTAGCGTTCCCATTCAGCGTGGTGCTGATCGTGCTGAGCCTGATCGTGCTGGGCCTGCTGCTGACCGTCTCGCTCGAAGAACTGGCAATCGTCGCCGGGGCGGGGATGCTGATCGGCAATCTGGCGTTCATCGCCGGTTTCGGCTTCTTGCTGCTGTATATGGGGCGCGTGGTGGTTAGCTTCGCGATCGGTTATCTGATCTTCCGCTTCCTGCTGCCGATGCCAGACGGCAGCCCGCTGCGGCGGGGGTTGTGGGCGATCGCCGCCGGAGCGCTGATCTACACGCTGCTGACGAATGTGCCGGTGCCGCCGCTCGGCCTGATCCTGGAGCTGGTCACTGCGCTGGCGGGCGTAGGTGCGGTTGCGATGTTCCTGCGCGAGTGGTTTTACAACATTCGCACGCCCGAAACCGTGCCGGTCGTCACCGCGCCAGACGTACACGAGCCAGCCCGCGCGCCGTCGTTTGTCGAGGAGTTCAGCGGGCAGCCAGGGATGGACAATCTGCCCGAAGGATTTACCGGCTTCGAGGAGGAGTGAGCGGCCTCGCATCGCCTGTTCAAGGGTGGTTGTTCGGACTGGACAGGCGAGGGGAAGCGTGGTATAACCGGGTCAACCTGCCGTGCGCGTGATCCGCACATAGGTTTTGAGCCAACACCCAACCTATGGGCATCACAGTCCAGGCATGAACGCATTAGGACTCGTTCTAAAGCAGGAATGTTTGGCAGATGACCCACCTGCGAAAGCAGGTTCAAAACGTCGCGGCACACGGCATGGCGGGAGGTCTTATCAAAGCCTCTGCTCACACGGGCAGAGGCATTTTTTACGCGACCGCTCGCCGTGTTTTTCGGTCAGATGCTTGATTCCCCTCTCTCAAATCGTTATACTCCGTAGCGCCGGAACGGAGACATCACCCATCCATCAGGAAAACAGCATCCTATGCAGCGCGAACGCGTCGCCGACGAGATTTACGTGTTCTCTAGCGAACTCTATGCGCAGGTTACTGCCGGGGCGTTGATTACGTCGGAAGGCGCGATCCTGATCGACACGCTGCTTTTCCCCGAAGAAGCGCACGCGATCAAGAACTTCCTGGAAGTGCGGCTCGACTGCCCCGTGCGTTACGTGATCAACACACATTATCACGCCGATCACACGTATGGCACCTGCTTCTTCCCTGAGGCGCAAGTCGTCGCGCACGCGCGCTGCTATGAGCTCCTCGATACAAAAGGGCGCCAGGGGCTGGAGCAAACGCAGCGCAGCGCGCCAGAGCTACGCGATATCTCGCTGGTGCTGCCGCATCTGGTGTTCGATTCCGGCGTGATGAGCATCCACCTCGGCAACAAGACGGTCGAGCTATGGCACTCGCCCGGCCACAGCCCGGACTCAATCGTCGTGCTGGTGAAAGAAGACCGCGTGCTGTTCGCCGCCGACACGCTGATGCCGATCCCCTACTTCGTCGACGGCAGCTTTGATGACTTCGTCGCCAGCCTGAACGCGCTGCGCAATGGCGGTTATGAGAACGTCGTCCAGGGGCATGGCGAGGTCGTGCTGCGCGGCGAGGTCGAATCCAAGATTGAGGACGACCTCGCGTACCTGGCGAGCCTGCGCCAGCAGGTCGAAGACGCGATCGCGCGCGGGCTGCCTGTCACCGCGCTGGACGACGTGCACATCGAGCGCTGCGGCAAGAGCCGCATCCCCCTCAACGGGCTGGTGCAGGAATTGCACCGCACGAATCTACACGCCCTCTACGACGAGTTGTTCGCCCAGCACGTCGCGCGCGGCTAGCGCACTTCATTCTTCCGCAACACAACACGTCCTCCCTACACGCCCGCGCCGCGTGGTTTTTCGCGTGAGCACCCCGGCGATCGCGCGCCTGCGCCCTCTCACCATTACAATTTTCACAAATAATTCACGTAATTTCCATTGATTCGGCTTGTGCGGGCCGCCGCTTTTCCTACAATGTGAGCTATAGACAGCGCACCTTAACAAGTTCATACC
>CAZVCM010000180.1:0-8866 GCA_964626105.1 uncultured Thermoflexus sp. | reverse complement strand
GATGGTCTTTCAGGACTACGCGCTCTATCCGCACATGACCATCCTGGAAAACATCGGCTATCCGCTCAAGGTGCGCGGCATCGGCAAGCAGGAGCGCGCCGAGCGTGTAACCGAGGTCGCCCGCGAGTTGCAGATCGCCAACCTGCTGGAACGCCGCCCCTCGCAGCTTTCGGGCGGTCAACAGCAGCGCGCGTCCGTCGCCCGCGCGGTGGTACATCAGGCGGTGGCGTTTCTATTTGATGAACCGCTCAGCAACCTCGACGCGCAGTTACGCCTGGAAGCCCGCGCCTTCCTCAAGCACCTGCAAAACGAGTTGGGCGCGACGTCAGTCTATGTCACGCACGACCAGGCAGAAGCGATGGCGCTGGCAGATCGCATCGTCGTCATGCGGCTCGGTAAGATCATGCAGATCGGCGCGCCGCTCGATGTTTACCGCAATCCCACCAACACCTTTGTGGCGTCGTTTATCGGCAGCCCGCCGATGAACCTGCTCAGCGGGAAGGCGTTGATCGGTCAGGGTCAGTTCGTGATGGACGACGGCGAGACCGTCATCGATATGCACCAGGTCTATCAGCGATTATCTAATCCGCCGCAAGAGAACGAATCCATCACGCTCGGCATCCGACCGGAGCACATTACCATCCACACCGAGCCGCAGCCGTTCGCCATCCCCAGCAAGCTATACGTTGTCCAGCCGATGGGCGGCGAGACGCTGGTCAACGTGCGGGTGGGAAGCAAACTGGTCACAGTGCGGCTCTTTCAGGATGAACCACCGTCGCTGCCGGAGGATGTCTGGCTCGAGCCGGCGCTGGAATGGAGTTTCGTCTACGGCGCGGACGGTGAACGCATCCAATGAGCGACACCCCGCCAATCACCGAGCGCGTGCTGGAAGGCTGGGTACCCCCCTCACAGGCGGGCACGTATTACCTGATCCCGTTCGAGATGCCGCCCAGCGTCGCCCGCCTGGATGTCGCGTATGAATACAGCGACCAGATCGGGAGCGACCCGCAGCTTACCGGCGGCAACACGATCGATATCGGTATCTTCGATGAGCGCGGTGCGGACTTTCTGACAGACGGTTTTCGCGGGTGGAGTGGCAGCGCGCGGTCCGCGTTCTTCATTGCGCCAGACGCAGCGACTCCGGCGTATCTGGCTGGGCCGCTCCGCCCCGGCACATGGCATATCGTGCTGGGGTTGTACAAGATCGCGCCGCAGGGCTGCCAGTATCGCGTTATGCTGCGCTTCACGCACGATGCAGAAGCTAGCGCGCGCGCCATCGACCCGCCACGCCTGCAACTCAGTCGTGACCCCGCGCCAATCACCCGGCGCGCGGACGGATGGTATCGCGGCGAGCTGCATTGCCACACGCAACACAGCGACGGCGACAGCACGGTTGAGGAAGTCATCGAGGTGGCGCTTGCGCTCGGGCTAGATTTTCTGGCGATCACTGATCACAATTCGCTTAGCCACCTGCAAGCGCTTGCCGCGATCGACCCGCCGATCGCGCTGATCCCCGGCTTCGAGGTGACGACGTACAAGGGCCACTGGAACGTGTGGGGCGCGTCGGACTGGATCGACTTCCGCACGCTGACCACCCCCGCGCTCAACGCCGCGATCGATGACGCCGTGCGGCGCGGCTATCTGGTGTCGTGCAATCACCCGCGCACCTACGGCCCGCCCTGGGAGCTCGCGGATTCGCGCGGCTACCACTGCGTGGAAGTCTGGAACGGTCCCTGGCATCTGTTCAACTCAGAAGCGCTGGCGTTCTGGGAGAACCGATTGCGCGAGAGCGCGCGGCTCGTCGCGGTCGGCGGCAGCGATGCGCACCGGCTGCACAGCGGGCCAGACGAGATCGCGCGCATCGGCACGCCGACCACCTGGATTTACTGCCCGGATGAGCCTTCTCCGGCGGCGCTAGTTGCCGGGCTGCGTGCAGGGCACGCCACGATCAGCGCCGGACCTGAAGACCCGCGTCTGGTGCTGCGCAGCGGAGACGCGCTGATGGGCGATAGGATCGCGCGCCCGCACGATGGCGCGCTGCCGCTGGCGCTGGACGTGCGCGGCGGCGACGGCCTGATGCTGCAAGTGTTCGCCGCGCAGGGCTGCATCGCTGAGCAGCGGGTGCGTGGGGATGAGACATCGATCGCGCTCACGGTGGACGTGGACGACTCACCATACGTCCGCGCGCAGCTTGTCGCGGTAGATGGAAATATGACGGAAATGTGCGCCTTGACCAACCCGCTCTATCTGGAATAAGCTGCTATGCCTGACAAGCCCCTTTCGCTAACGGTCGTTTCCCACACTCACTGGGACCGCGAGTGGTATCGCCCGTTCCAGGATTTCCGGCTGCGCCTTGTGCGGCTGATCGACGATGTCCTCGCCATCCTTGAGTCCGACCCGAGCTATCATAGTTTCTTGCTCGACGGGCAGACGATCATCCTTGAGGACTATCTCGCCATGCGCCCCGAGCGCGAAGCCGACCTGCGCCGCCTGATCGCCGAAGGCCGTCTGCTGATCGGGCCGTGGCACATCCTGCCGGACGAGTTCCTGGTCGGCCCCGAGTCGACTGTGCGCAACCTGATGCTGGGCGCGCGGCTGTGTGCGGATTTCGGCGCGCGGATGCCGGTCGGCTACACGCCCGATCCGTTCGGGCACATCAGCCAGCTTCCGCAGATTTTGGCGGGGGTGGGCATCCACATCGCAACGTTCCGGCGCGGGCTGTCCGAAGAACCACCTGAACTCTGGTGGGATGCGCCGGACGGGACGCGCGTGCTGGCGCTCTACCTGCGCGAAGGCTACGACAACCTACAGTGGGTGCCGACCGATTCTGACGCATTCGTCGCGGCGGTTGAGCGCCAGATTGAGCGTCTGGCGCCGCACAGCCGCAGCGGTCATCTGCTGCTGCTCAACGGCACCGATCACATGCCGCCCCAGCGCGAGCTACCATCGCTGATCCGCGCAGCTAACGCGCGCCTTATGGGGCGCGCCAGCATCAAGCATGGGACGCTTCCGCAATACGCAGAGGCCGTCCAACAAGCGCTCGGCCCATACGGCGACCTGCCGGTGGTGCGTGGTGAGCTGCGCTCGCCGCGCCGCCATCACCTGCTGCCAGGCGTGCTCTCGGCGCGGATGTGGATCAAGCAGCGCAATCACGCCTGCGAAACACTCCTCACCCGCTACGCCGAACCAGTGGCAGCGTTCAACACAACGCTGAGCAGCCTGGACCGGCGCGGCGAGCTTTGGCAGGCGTGGCGCACGCTGATTGAGAACCATCCGCACGACTCGATCTGCGGCTGTTCCATCGATCAGGTGCACGACGAGATGCGAACGCGTTTCGACTGGGCGGAGCAAATTGCCGAAGGCACGCTCAGCGAAGGGTTGCAGGCGCTCGGCGCGCAGGTAGACGCGGCTAAGCTGTCCGCACCCGCAGGTGACGCCAGCGACGCGCCCGATTTCGCCGTAACAGCCGTCCCTGCCGACTTGGGCGTGATTGTCTTCAACCCGACACCCGGCGCGCGCGGCGAAGTGGTAACGGTCACCGTGCCGTGGATGACACCAGAGCAAAATCCGGTGATCTCGGACGCTGAGGGACGCGCGTTACCGTGCCACTGGACGGACGAACGCGAGCCGCTGCTTGAGACGCGTGTGCTTGATGCAACGGAATTCGACGCGCTGCTGCGTGCAATCGAGGTTGGCGCCTATCGCTCGCGCCTGATCCGCGACGTGCGGCTATGGTTCAACAGGACTGAGGCCCGCGCCGAGATCGTGCTAACCGAATCCCATCCCCGCAACGTGAACGGGCTGTACGCGCTGGCCCGCAACGTGCGCGCCCAGCTAGCGAAGCGTCCGATCGAACGCGGCACGCTGACCACCTATTTCGCTGTTCAGCGCAGGCTGACCTTCCACGCGCCTGCGGTGCCGGGTGTGGGCTACGGCATGTTCCGCCTGAGCAGCAGCCCGAGCGGGCAACCCGGCGCCACAACCGAACCCAAGCCGGATCACTGGCTGGAAAGCGACTATCTCCGCGTCGAGGTGGATCCGCTCGACGGCACGCTAACCCTGACCGACAAATCGACTGGACAACGCTATAGCGGGCTCAACCGGCTGGTCGATGGCGGAGATCGCGGCGACGAATACAACTACTGCCCGCCGGAACGCGACAGCCTGGTGACGCTCCCTGCCCTGTCGCCACGCATCGAGCGCGAGGGCGACACGCTGCGCATCCACCTGCTTCACCGGCTGCCAGTGGCGCTCGCGCCGAATCGCACCTCGCGTGCAGTAGACACAACCGATTTACGCGTCACGGTGACGGTACGGCTTGCAGCCGACGGGCGCCGCCTCGATCTTCACACCGCGCTGGACAACCGCGCGCAGGATCACCGGCTGCGGGCGCTATTCCCGACCGGGATCGATACCGATATCGCGATCGTGGATGGACATTTCGACCGCCTGCGGCGCGGCCCGCTGCCTGTCGAAGACACAGCCGGTTGGGTAGAACAGCCGCAGCCTACCAACGCCATGCGCGCCTTTGCCGCGGTGGAGCGCGCAGACGGCAGCGGTCTGATGCTCGCCGCGCGCGGCCTGCCGGAGTATGAGTTGATCACGGGGAATGATGGCGCGACGCTCGCGCTCACGCTGCTGCGCTGCGTCGGCTGGCTCTCCCGCGAAGACTTCGCGTGCCGTGTCGGGCAGGCTGGCCCCGAACTCGCTACGCCCGGCGCGCAGTGCCTCGGCCCGGCGGCGTTCGAATACAGCCTGCTCCCGTTTGGCGCGGATGAGCTGGACTCCGCCGCCGCGCACGCCTACGCATTTGAGGCGCCGTTGCGCGCGGAACTCTGCACGCTGGGCACGGGGGCGCTCGACCCGCAGGCGCGCCTGCTCGCACTGGACCCGGCAGCGCTGGTGCTCACCGCGATCAAACCGGCAGACGCGGGCGACGGATTCATCGTGCGCTGCTACAACAGCAGCGAGCGCGCTCAAAGCGGCCACCTGACGCTTGGCTTCCCGGTCGCATCGGTCGAGCCGGTGAACCTGCTCGAAGAAACGCAGGGGGAAGCGCTTCCTATTGAGGACGAACAACGCGTGACGGTCGAGGTGCCGCCCAAGCGCATCGTCACCTTACGCGTCGTGCCCGCGCGCTGACCAGGGCCAAGCACCTGAATCAAAATGGCCGCTCGCATGTGGAGCGGCCATTCTTCGTAAACCGTGTGCTAGCCGTGGCGCGCGTAGTCGAGCACGTCATTGAACGGCGCGGTCGCCAGCCCGATCAGACGGTCCGCACCGGCATAGTACACCCATACCTCGTCGCCTACGATGATGTTCGCGCAGCTAAAGAGCGCGTTCGGCACGTCGCCCTTGATCTCCCACGGTTCCTCGGGCTCGAACGTGAACCCTGCAGGGCGATTGATCACCTTGCGCGGGTCTTCCAGGTCGAGCAGCGCGACCGAGTGCCGGTAGACGTGGTCCTGGTCATAACCGTGATAAAACAGCAGCCAGCCATGCTCCGTCTTCAGCGGCACACCATTCGCGCCGATGCGCTTGTTATCCCAGTTATCGCCGGGGCGCGGCGCCATGATGCTCGTGTGATCGGTCCACGTCCGCAGGTCGTCACTGAACCCGATCCAGATATCCGGCGGGCGGCGGTGCAGCGCGACGTAACGCCCACCGATCTTCTCCGGGAAGATGACGTGATCCTTGTTCTCACCGCGCTCCATCGGGCCGATGTCTTCCCAGGTGATCAGATTCTCAGAGCGAGCGATCATCGGGAAGTAGGTGCTGTTGTTCACCACGCGCGAGCCATACGCCGTGTAGGTCATGTAGAACACGCCGTCGAGCGGCGTCACGCGCGGGTCTTCCACGCCACGCCGGTCATCGTCGCCCATGTGCGGCGTCAGAACCGGCTCGCTCAGCCGGTTCCAGTTCAGCCCGTCGGCGCTCACAGCATAGCCAATGGTCGACACAAAATCGACGCCCTGCGCGCGATACCACATATGAAACAACCCGTTATGCTGAATAACCGCTGGATTGAAGACGTTGAGCGCTTCCCAGCGGTGTTGCGGGTTCGGATACATCAGCGGACTTTGCGGATGCCGCTTGAGCTTCAATTCCATGCGCGGAACTCTCCTACCAGCGCAAGCCGCGCGGCCCGAGCGGGCGCGGCGCGGCCACCTGTCCTCTGCGCAGAGCATAACAAGGAAAGCGTTTCGTCACAATCATGCGCCTAGCGCCGAACGCGCCATTTCTGCGATACTCCTACAGGGAAATGCTAGCGGAAAGCCGCAGTCTAACCGGCGGTCAGCCGCCAGTTCAAAACAGCGCCAGCCGCCTATGATCAAAGCTGTTGGCCACCAAGCTTAGGAGAGAACACATGAAACGCACACACTGGATTGCTCGCATCGCGGTGCTGCTGGCGCTCTTGGGGCTTAGCCTGCCGGTTGCTGCGGCGCAGGACGGCGCTGACCCGGTGATCGGCGGGATCCGTGAGGGGAGCGTATACCTGTTCGGCGTCTCGCCAGATGGCCCGGCGCAGGTCTTTCAGGGCGACGACATGACCGTCATCACGCACCTCAAGTGGACGCCAGATGGGCAGCACCTTTTGTTCCTGGTGACCGCGCTGGACTCGCCGGGTTATCGCCTGATGATGGCGAGCGCGGAAGGCGGCGAAGCGGTGCAGATCGCTGATAACTTGCTGTACATGCCGGTCGCCTTTCTGCCGGATGGCCGTGTCACTTACGCCGCGCCCGGCGAGATCGGCCCGGCGCAGGACCAGTCGATGATGCCACAGATGGTGGTGAGCCTCTATGCGCAGGCGCTTGAGCCGGGCGCCACGCCCGAGCTGATCGCGGACATCCCGTTTGGCACGGGCTGTGGCGGCGGATCGCCCTTCCCGATGGACGCGATCTACAGCATGGACGCGGGCTTCATGGGCAATGAACTGGCACTTCACATGACCGATCACGGCCTGCTGCACAGCGTGAGCTGCATCGGCGCCGGGCTGGCGTTGCTCGATCTGCAGACCGGCGAGACAACCGGCATCGGCGAAGGGCTGGCACGCGCGGCGATGGCGCCCGACGGAGCGCGCTTCGCGGCGGTGAACTATCTCGAATTCCCCAGCCGGGTGGAGCTAGCGACCGTCGACCTCGCGACGGGTGCGGTGACGTCCGTCCCGACCAGCGCCGCGCCTGATCAGCTTGCGTGGGGCGCGGACGGCGCGCTCTACTACAGCGTACGCGAGCAGTTGCCCGAGCCGCTGCCTGTCGCTCCGGAACAGTTGCAGGCGATGGTGGATGCCGGGCGTCTGGCGCTGGATTCACAGATTCCGCGCTATCGCGTCGCACTCTACCGGCTGGACCCGGCCAGCGGCGCCGAGACGTTTCTTTTCGAAACGGACAGCGCGTGGGCGATTGGCCGCCTGTTCAACGCGGGCGACGCGATCTACTTCAGCCTGATCCCCGGTGCGCAGACGTGGATCGAGGGCCTGCTCTCCACGCCGGTGGACATGGAGTCTCGCGCCGGCTTCTTGCAAGAGCAGAGCATGGTCGCCCCGACGCTTTATCGCCTGCCTTTCAGCGGTGGCGCGCCCGAGCCGGTGATCGAGAACATCACCGCCGCCACGCCCCAGCCAGCGATGCAGTAACCCTTGCTTGCCGAATCAAAACGGGCCGGGACGCTCAGCGCACCGGCCCGTTCCTTTATCCAACCCTCGCCGCGCTAGATTACGCGCACCGGCGTGCCGACCTCGGCAAACTCGAAGAACCACTGCGCCTCGCTAACCGGTAGGTTGACGCACCCGTGACTCATCGGGCGACCGAACGCGTTGTGCCAGTACGTCCCGTGAATCGCGTACCCCTGGTAGAAGTACATGGTGTACGGAACCTGCGGCAGGTAGTAGTCCGGCCCGCTCATATCGTCGGCGACGTACTTGACGTACACGCGATAGTCACCCCGCACGGTTGGCGTCGCGGGCAGCCCGGTCGACACCAGATGCGAGCGAACCAACTGCCCGTTCTCATAGGCGTAGATGCGCTGGTCACTCGTGGATACCAGAATCGACTTCCCGGCGCTGGTTGGCGCGGGTGGCGCGTCCGCTGCGCTTGGCTGGTACACGCCCGCTGCCGGGATCAGCAACTCCTGACCGATGTACAGCAGATCCGGGTTCGCCATCTCATTGAGGCTGACGATCGACTGCACATCCACGCCATACTGCCGCGCGATCAGCCCCAGCTCTTGCCCGCGCTCAACGACGTGCACGCTCGCCTCGCCGGTGTACTCGACCTCGGTGGGCTCTGGCTCCGGCGGCGCGACCTCGATCATCATTAGGTCCAGGCGGCCATCCGCCAGCTCGCCCTGCAGATTCTGATACAGGCGATTGAGCATCGCGGGGACGTCGAGCGCGCGCCCCATCTGCGGTTCGTCACCCGTCACCGGCGCGATGTTGGCCTGCTCACTGAGCGCGATCAGCGCCTGCTCCGTGCGGCTGAGATCGATCGTGTACCAGGGCGCGATCGCGCTGCCAGCGGGCGCACGGCGCGCTGCCGCGAACATCGCCTGCACGTCTACGCGAACACCCAGATCACTGAGCGACAACGTCCACGTGCGATCGCCATCGGCCAGCGTCACCGGGCGCGCCGCCCAATTTTCGCTCAGCACGCGCTGCTCAGCGCGCTCGACCGACAGCCCGCCAATGGATACATCGCCAACCGTGACGCCCGCCGCGATCGTCTCACCCCCGGCGAGTAGATACACCGCGCTCGCAACCAGCGCCATCACACCCGCCAGCGCGCTCGCCGTCAACCCGCCCCCCAGCAGCCATGGCGTGGGGCGGCGGCGCGAGCGTGGCGCAGCGCGGCGCGGAGCAGGATGTGAG